>NZ_JAKTHZ010000020.1:0-24916 GCF_027854645.1 Acinetobacter sp. AOR41_HL
CTTTGTACACGACAAAAAAAGACAACTCATTGAAATAATGGCATAATACTTGTTTTCTGACGATGAATATGATGACACATTTCAATGAGTTACATCTCATCTTAAACAAATATCTAAAGTGGAACAAGTCACGTGTAAAATGTTTTACACTGATTATGCTTGCATTAATTGTAAAACAGACATGTAATCTTTCTTCTGCATCTAAAGCCTTACCCATCAAGTGCTTACCACAATCATTTTATCGACGTATACAACGCTTCTTTGCAGATCAGTATTTCGATTATCGTCAAATTTCTCAGTTAATTTTCAATATATTTTCATTCGATAAAGTCCAATTAACTTTGGATAGAACCAATTGGAAATGGGGAAAACGAGATATCAATATCTTGATGTTAGCCATCGTCTATCGTGGAATAGCGATACCTATTGTTTGGACATTGCTCAATAAACGTGGAAATTCAGATACAAAAGAGCGTATTGCTTTGATTCAACGCTTTATCTCCATTTTTGGTAAAGATCGTATTGTGAATGTGTTTGCAGACAGAGAATTTATCGGTGAGAAATGGTTTATATGGTTAATTGAAAATGACATTAACTTCTGTATACGTGTTAAAAAAACTTTATTGTGACCAATCACTTAGCCAAGAGTCATAAAATTAGTGATTTATTTCGTCATCTTCAAGTTGGTCAAACTGAATGTCGTAAACGACGTATTTGGGTTGGTCGAGTGAAACTGTATATTAGTGCGTTACGATTAGAAGATGGAGAACTTTTACTTGTTGTTTCTCCTATGTTTAATGCTTCTGCTATTGGTGATTATGCATTACGCTGGGAAATCGAAACCTTATTTAGTTGTCTCAAAGGACGTGGATTCAATCTTGAAAATACTCGTTTAACAGACCCTAGACGAGTCAAGAAATTGATAGCAGTGCTAGCGATCGGTTTCTGTTGGTGCTATTTAACAGGTGAATGGCAACATGATCGAAAAAAAGCGATAAAAATAAAGAAGCATGGACGACTTTCAGTAAGTTTATTTCGCTACGGTTTGGACTATGTTCAAATGGCTATTCTACGTTTGATTGGTTTTGGAAAAAAAGAAGAATTTAAGAAAGTGCTCGCAATTTTAAGAAAGAAAAAGCCTGATAGGACAAGGGCTCTATGAAATTTGTCGTGTACAGAGAATAATGCTAGTTTTTAAACTTTCCACACCTTGAAGAACATCAATACCACTTTGAACGGCATCAACAACTGGGGAAATAGGAGATGCACCACCACCAATAATCCCGCCCGTCACACCACCGATGATGTCAGTCACAGTACCAAGCGGGTTACCGCCAGTAGCGCCACCAGTAACACCGCCGATGGCACCAGTTACTCCACCGATAATGTCAGTCACAGTACCAAGCGGGTTACCGCCAGTAGTACCACCAGTTACACCACCGATAGCGCCCGTCACACCACCAATAATGTCAGTTACAGTACCAAGCGGGTTGCCACCAGTAGCGCCACCAGTTACACCGCCGATAGCACCAGTTACCCCACCAATAATGTCAGTTACAGTACCAAGTGGGTTGCCACCAGTAGCGCCACCAGTTACACCGCCGATAGCACCAGTTACCCCACCAATAATGTCAGTTACAGTACCAAGCGGGTTGCCACCAGTAGCGCCACCAGTTACACCGCCAATAGCACCTGTCACACCACCGATGATATCAGTCACAGTACCAAGCGGGTTACCACCAGTAGTGCCACCAGTTACACCACCGATAGCACCAGTTACACCACCAAGAATGTCAGTTAAAATACCAGTTGCAGTTGAACCGTTATGAACAAGTGTTCCAAGAATACCTGTTGCAGATTGGGTAGCTCCTTGGATGTCACCACCTACTAAATGAGAAACTGTTTCTAAAGCACCATTTACAGTATCGCGAGAAGTTTCAAAAGTTAATGTACCGAGGTGAGCAATATCAGTAACAGGATGTTCAGTTTGAGGAAGTACGCCAACTACAGTGTCCGCAACAGTATTAATGCCTGTATTAATAATGCTGGTTTTTAGACTTTCGACACCTTGGAGCACGTCAATACCGCTTTGTACGACGTTAACAACTGGTGCCAGTGGAGAAGTTCCGCCTCCGACTACACCACCAGTGACACCGCCAATAATATCGGTCACGGTACCAACAGGATTGCTACCAGTAGCACCTCCCGTTACACCGCCGATAGCGCCAGTTACACCACCAATAACGTTGGTTAATCCACCAACAGGGCTACCGCCAGTCACGCCACCAGTTAAACCACCTACCACATTGGTTATGGTTCCTAATGGGTTTGTTGAGCCTGCAGTACCAGTTACGGTACCCACTACATCAGAAACTAATCCTGTTGTAGCATGCGAGACTGTATTGGTTACAGTTGAAAGTACATTAGAGAGTAAGCCTGATGTTGAAACATTTCCATTAGCAATATTTATGTCAGAAACGTTTACATTAACAGGAGAACCTGTGTTTACAACAGGATTCACCGATACAACATTACCCAGGTCCTGAGTAACTTTTGTTATCGAAGATACGAGATTTTTCAGTAAGAACATGATGGTCTATTTCCTGTATATTTATGTATTTTTAAGTAAGTATTTATTTATTGCGTTAGGCAATTATTGAGATATGTTTCTCAATAATTAAAATTTAGTATTGGGTAGATCTCAAAAAGTGTCAATGCATATTTCTACTCAAATAATTTGATACTTATAATATTTTGACAATTAGTTATTCATTCTGATTTAGACATAAAAATAATAATTTTTTTTATAATATATAGTTTGAAGATGAATGTATGTTTCTCTCATTTTATTATTATTTTTTATAATTATTAATGCTAAATAATTTTATTTATAAAAATACTTTTGCATAAGTAGAAATATATTATTTATATAATCCTGACTAAAAAGCTAGGCTTTTATTTCTGTCAATTTGGCCAAAATGCCCAAATTGGATAGATGAAGACAGAAAACTTTAATTGCAAAAAAATATTTCAAATACATTTTATGGGCAAACAATCCTTTTTTGGACAGCTATGTTGCTGAGGTATTTTATTATGGCTAAGAACTAGACGCTTGATGACAAAAAGATGAAAAAGGTCTTTCTAAAATGAAAAAACTGCGTATAATGCCCTCCATCAAGTACGCGCTCATAGCTCAGCTGGATAGAGCACTTGGCTACGAACTAAGGGGTCGGGAGTTCGAATCTCTCTGAGCGCACCACTTGAAGAATTAACCGCTATATAGCGGTTTTTTTGTGCCATATTTTATATGGATTCTAATAAAAAAGCTGGTGCACATGGCGACCAGCTTTAAAAAGTTCTAAATTCAAAAAAACTATTATCCGAATGTTTTAAAACGACTTTCATCATCAATAAAGGTTTTTTCACCAGCTTTAGCTTCAATAGAACCAAAAACTAACTGAGCTCTTAGCTTCCATTCAGATGGAATATTAAATAAAACATTAATTTTTTCATCAATAATTGGGTTGTAGTGTTGCAATGAAGCGCCAATACCTTGTTCGGTTAAAATGTTCCAGACCGCAAATTGTGCGATTGCTGTTGAATGCTCTGACCAGATCGGGAAATTATCAGCATAAGCTGCAAACTGTTCTTGTAAACCTTTAACCACGTTCTGATCTTCATAAAACAAAACTGTGCCTGCACCAGCAGCAAAACTTTGAATTTTTTGTTCTGTTCCAGATACAGCTTCAGCTGGAACAATACTTTTTAAAACTTCAAGAACTGTATCCCAGAATTTATGATGTGATTGTCCAAATAAAATGACAGCGCGAGATGATTGAGAGTTAAAAGCAGAAGGGCTGTGTCTGATTGCTTCTTGAATTAACTTTTCAATTTCATCATTTGATTGGCTTAAGTTATTTCCAATTGCATAAATAGAGCGGCGATTTTTAATGAGTTCTATAAAAGAAGTTTCATTTGAAGATTCTAGCTCTTGAGCGGCTTTTAAAGCCACATCTTCTTGAGCTGTCGTTTTTTGATTTAAGCCAAATAGTTTTGCAAAGAAAGACATGACGTATTCCACTAAAGAGACAATAGAAGTATTTTATAAATTTAAAGATATGGAATAAGCCTTAAAAATATGAATCTACGTTCTATATATGAAACGAGTAAGCAGCTTGTATGAGTGAAGGCTTTATAGTTCGAGCAAAAATAAAAAATCACTTTTGATTCATTTTAAAGCGTAGATGAATATGCTCTAATAGTTTCGATTTATTCAATATTGATACATAGTGATGACCGAGCAAAAAAGCGCTTTATCTTTACGTTATTATTTAAATTTAGAAGAGTCTCAAGACGGGTTTGGCTTGGTGACATTCGGAAAGAAACAATTCACACGTTTTTTAACCCCTGTTATTAGTATTGCAATTGTTATTTGGGGTTTTTATTTAGGCTTATCAGGCGTTGGTCGCTACTATGTTGCTTTGGGTATTTTTTTCCTGATTATGCAAGGTTTAATGCGCTATTGGCTTTTACCTATGATGTTTAAACGTCAATTTGTTCGTTATCAATTTGGTAAGAGCGAGCAGGGGATCGATTTATACCAAGATTACTTTGAGCTTTATGCCGCTGGCCGTAAACAAGTTGTACAGTATGGTGATGTGCAGACTTTTGCCAAAGGTAAACTAACTTATATGCTTGAGTTAAAAAATAAAACGGTCATTATTGTACCGAAACGTGCCTTTGCTCAAGCTTCAGATCAAACTATATTTGAAAATACATTCAAGAAGTAAGTTATTGGAATTATTAGCCGCAACAATAAAGGAAGCCTCATGAAAACACGTCCTTCAAAAATCGTTTGTGTGGGCAGAAGTTATGCTGATCATGTAAAAGAGCTGAACAATGCAATGCCGGGACGACCAGTATTGTTTATCAAGCCGCCAAGTAGTTTGATTGGTTTAGATGAAGGTATTTCGTGGAATCCTGCTTGGGGTAGCTGTCATTTCGAATGTGAGTTTGTTTTACGTATTGATCAGCCACTAAAAGGAGAAACCGATCCGCAAAAAGTACTACAAGCTATTGGTGCAGTGACTTTAGGGTTGGATTTGACATTACGTGACTTACAAAATGAATTAAAAGATAAAGGTCAACCTTGGGAAAGAGCAAAAGCATTTGATGGCTCATGCGTACTTGCGGACTGGGTAGATGTAAGTGAAATTACGAATTGGGAAGAAACTAAATTTACTTTTCATATTAATGATGAACTGCGTCAAGATGGTAATACCGCCTTACTCATGTTTAATATAGCTAATCTATTAACAGATATTAATCAGGTGTTCGCACTTGAACCGGGCGATGTCATTATGACTGGCACGCCAGCGGGTGTAGGACCATTACATGCTGGTGATCAGCTAAAAATGACTTTGAAAGGTGCGACTCAGGATTTTATTTGGGAAACCTTTGTGAAAGCATAATTTGATTTATCTCACTAAGTTTTGAACCCTATTATTGAACCAATAATAGGGTTTTTTATTATACCCAACATTAATTTATTGATAGAGCTTTCGGAACTGGTCTGGTGTAAAGCCCATCCAACGTTTAAACATATATATAAATGCTGATGCACTGGCGTAGCCTAAATCAAAAGCAATACTTTCTATGGTTTTACCTTGATTGAGCATAGTCATCGCTTTCATGACTTTTAGTCTTTGTCTCCACTCATGTAAAGACATTCCTAACTCTTTTTGACTGTAACGAGCTAACGTTCTTTCGGTCATATTGTTCCGTTCAGCAAGTTCTTGCAAGGTGCTGTTATCGGCAGGGCATTGGTGTAAATCATTTAGAATTTTTGCTAAAGCTGGATGATTTGTTGTAGGTAAATAACTACCCACTAATTCAGCCTGTATGAGTTGATCTAATAAAACTTGGAGTAGGCGTATATATTCGACCCGGGTTTCATCTTGGGGATTTTGCCTTAAGTGATCAAGTAAAGCAGGCACAAGCGGGGAGGTTAATAATATACCTGCCTTTTGCGGTAACTTTTGGCACAGACTTTCATGAACATATAAAGTTGCATGAGTCACTTGATTGCGGTTAATTCCGCTATGTTTGGTATAAGGCGGTAACCAAATCCCATAAGGAGGCGGAGTTAAATAATTAATTTGATCAATATTAACTTCGAGTACACCACTAAACGCATAAATAAACTCACCCCATGCATGCGCATGTTGAGGATAAATCGTTTCTGCGGGTGCATTGCGGACACGAAACCAAAGCAAATCAGGGATGGCGTTATGAGCAGGAATTTCCTGAAAATCTTGCACACGTTGAGCTGATTTTTTCATCTTTGAAAATTGCCTGAAATTGCTTATGTGTTGTCTGTTTTTCACTATATCATGTAAATAAGACAGTTCTATAGTCAGATTTTTCGCTATAAAGAAAGGTGCTATATGGAAGAGCGCAAAAATCTGGATGCCAGAGCCTCGGCTTTAATGGTGCTTTTATGTATGGTCTTAGGGCTGCAACAGGTGGTTCTGAAAATAGCAGCACCAGATATTTCACCGATTATGCAAATTGCTTTACGCTCTGGTTTATCTGCAGTTCTAGTTCTACCTTTATTGTGGCGTGATCATTCGATTCATCTGTTTTCTTATCAGCAATGTAAAGCTGGTGCTCTTGTCGCTTTATTTTTTTCATTAGAGTTTTATTTCGTTACCGAAGCTTTAAAGTTTACTTCGACTTCTCACACTGTAGTTTTACTCTATACCGCTCCAATTTTTGTCGCCTTAGGATTACATTGGAGATTTCCTACTGAACGCTTGAACAGAGCGCAATGGGGAGGTATTGCTCTAGCTTTTATGGGAATTATTATTACATTTTACCCTACGACCACAGCTATAAATGCACCAGCTATAGCGCAAGTTTTATTAGGTGATTTATATGCACTTATGGCTGGACTTGCATGGGCACTGAGTACCATTATCGTTCGTTTATCTTCTTTAGCCCAAGCACCAGCAACTCAAACTTTATTTTATCAATTAACGGGTTGTTTTATTTTATTAATCTCAATCGCTTTTTTGACAGGTCAAACAACTATTCACTTAACAGCTTTAACAATTCTAAGCTTAAGCTTTCAAACTTTAATTGTATCTTTTGCAAGTTTACTATTATGGTTTTGGCTACTCAGAAATTATTTAGCTTCACGATTAGGAGTTTTCTCTTTTCTGACGCCACTATTTGGTGTGCTGTTTAGTGTTTTGTTGTTAAATGAAAAATTAGAAATTAAATTTATTTTTGGAAGTATTTTAGTGCTATCTGGAATAGTTGTGATGAGTCTAAAGCAGGGCCAACCAAACAAAGGTTAAGCCCTGTTATGAGTTGAATATTATTTCTCTTCAAAAATTGTTGAAAGTGGAATTGAGAGTTTCGCAGCTAAATAGTCATTTGATTCTACTAAAGCAGGGCCAATTCTTTCCATCCATTCATCATCATCATGTACATTTAATACATCCGGACGTAAAGGAAGTGGATAAGGCAATGCAGTAAAGAAGCTCCAAAAATCGACTTGAGATAAATTACGCACTAAAACATATTCATCTTTATCTGTACGTTTCACTAAATTTTGCTCTTCAAGCAAAACAACATAAGCGGGCCAACGGCCAATCTCACCACGGCCTAAAATTGCCAATGCTTCTTTATCACTTACACTTTCGCCAAGTTTTTGCTTTTTATAAAATAATTCTAAAATATCAAGTAGCATGAGTACGGGATGTCTTTTTTGTTCTTTACCCGAATGAAAAGCAGTAAGCGCAAAACTCACCTCGACACCGAGCAACACAATATTCCAAGATAAGAAGACCCATAATAGGAAAATAGGTACTGCTGCAAATGCGCCATATATGATTTCATAACTGGTAAAGTTTGACATCACAAAGCTAAATAAATTTTTGAGTATTTCAAACAGTACAGCACTTAAACAGGCGGCAATTGCTGCTGAAAATAGAGGGACTGTGCGGTTGGGAATAGTCCAATATAAAATGAAAAAACCTAGAACAGTAAGAACAAAAGAAATAAGCCAGAGCAAGAATGCACCATCAAGTTGATAGCCCGTGAAGTTATTACTCAATAAGTTCATAGATGCAACAGTTGATGAAATAACAAATGCACTGCCTAAAATAATCGGACCAAGTGAGATAATGGTCCAATAACGCATAAAGCCAACAATGCCGCTACGGGTTTCTTTTACTCGCCATATACGATTAAAAACAGTTTCAATTGTGGTCAGCATTAAAACTGTGGTGACAAATAGAAATAACACGCCAATTACAGTTAAATTGCTAGATTTTTCAGTAAAAGCATTAAGTGCTTTATCAAATGCAATTGTGCTTTTAGGTAAAAAATTACTATAAATTAAGTGCTGTAACTGTTGTCTGGCTGGTTCTAACGCTTTAATTGAAGAAATAATAACCAAAAATACCGTTAGCATCGGCACAACGGCAAAAAGAGTTGTGTAGGTGAGAGAGCCTGCCTGTTCCCGGCAACGATCAGCTTCGAAACGCTTAATTACGAATAAAATAAATTGAAACCAGGTCTTGTTATAAAAAGGAAGTCTCTTCAAAAAACGTTCTAACATGCGTCATCTATCCCGATTTTTTTAATCATGATGTGGGTGATTGATATTCACCGGTGTATTCGGTTGAGAACACTATGGTTGGTGTGAGGAAAACTTTAACCTAAAGAATAAAAAAGTATTCTGAAAGTTCCCTATGTATCATGGTAACAAAAGGTAGTAAAAAGCTTTTACAAATATTTGTTACGGTTGCCTTTAAAAATCAATCACCTTTAAAATTTCATAAAATTGGCTAAGCCAAAAAAATAAAAAATACCGTATAGTGTTCTTTTTAACAAAATTCATGAAACCGATGCAACCTTACATTCTTGTGCTTTATTACAGTAAATATGGTTCTACTAAAGAAATGGCGCATCTTATTGCGAATGGTGTTGAATCTGTAGGTATCAGCGTAAAAATACGAACAGTACCCAATATTGCAACAGTTGTAACTAAGGTTGAACCGAGCATTCCCGAAGAAGGCGATATTTATTGTACTTTAGAGGATTTAGCCAATTGTGCAGGCTTGGCTCTAGGGTCTCCAACCCGCTTTGGTAATATGGCGAGCGAAATGAAGTATTTTTGGGATCAGACCACAAGTCTTTGGTTAAATGGTGCTTTGCATGATAAACCGGCATGCGTTTTTACTTCTTCTGGTTCAATGCATGGTGGACAAGAAAGTACTTTGTTGACGATGTTACCTCCATTATTTCATCACGGCATGATGATTTTAGGTTTGCCAAATTCTATTCCTGCGTTGTCGAATACGAAAACTGGCGGAACTCCTTATGGTGCAAGCCATGTGAGTGGTCCTAGACATGACCAAAGTTTAAGCCAAGATGAAAAGCTTTTATGTGAAGCACAAGGTAGACGTTTAGGTGAAGTGGTAAAAAAGCTTTGCCTATAGTTTTATAAAAATAAAAAAAGAGCGAAAGTCCGCTCTTTTTTTATTGAAACAATTTTATTCTTTAACAAAAGTTACTGTGCCATCAGTAAGTGATTTAACACGTGCTAATGATTCAACGCGGTAACCTTTCTCAAGCAATAAATCACGGCCAGGTTGGAATGATTTCTCAATCACAATACCAACACCTACAACCTCTGCGTTTGCTTGGTGAATTAAGTCAATCAAACCGAGTGCAGCTTGACCATTTGCCAAAAAGTCATCAATTACTAAAGCTTTATCGCTTGAGTTGATGTGTTTATTTGAAATAGCAATAGTACTTTCTGTTTGTTTAGTAAAACTAAACACTTTGGCGCGATATAAATCGTCTTTCAAAGTCAGCGATTGATATTTACGAGCAAAAATCACAGGTACACCAAGTTCTAAACCTGCCATGATTGCTGGCGCAATACCTGAAGCTTCAATGGTAATAATCTTGGTAATCCCTGCATCTTTGAAGCGAGCGGCAAATTCTTTACCAATCTGCTGCATGAGGACAGGGTCAATTTGGTGATTTAAGAAAGCGTCGACTTTCAACACTTGATCAGATAGAACGATACCTTCTGTTAAGATTTTCTGTTCTAGTGCGTGCACGGGAGAATCCTCTAGACGGATGCTTTTAAAGCAAATGCGTATTTTAAAAAGCATCCGAAAAAATGCAAGCTTTAATTCGTTTTACCGCTATAACTTGTTAATAACAAACCATAAGATGTTTTGCCATCAATATGACTTACCTTAACTGGTAAGTAGTCTAATTTAGGCGCTAGCCAGAAAATCGTACTACGATCTGGTCGGCCATGTTCTAAGACAACTTTTACAGTATCAAAAGTGCCATAAGAAGTTTTAATTTTTTCGCTGCCTTGTTTTACAAAACGGCGGTTTTCAACTTCTTTTGCATCGGCAAGAGGGTACGAAGACTTAAGTGAACCATTTTTTAAATCTTCACGCACTTGCAATTCAGCATTTAGCTCGTCAAGTACGCCCGGCTGCCAAGCAAATGTTCGTGCTTTATCATCTTTCTTGGTGCTAATTGTCTTATTGCCAGGGTTAAAATTAATATTCATAGTATTGTTATGAATTAAAATTTTACTGGTACGGCTAAAGCTTTGTGATCCGATTTTGCCATTTGTAAAACTAAATTTACTTGTTTCACTCGCAGAAGCAATACCGCCTGCTTTTGCAGTGAATAGATAAGTCCAGTTATTGCCTTGTTGACTAAGTGCGCGTGTTGCTGAACCCATGCCTTTATTATTATAGGTAAACTGATAATTTGCCTGAAATGGGCTCATGGCAAGTGCATGGCTAGAGAAACTTGCAATAAGCAAAGTTGTCGAAATACCAGTTGCGATGCTGAATGATTTCAGAAATTTTGTTGCCATAAGTAAATATCCTTGTACAGACTGAAAGGTCAGTGCTGATGCATCTATGACTTTTGCATATTATGCCTGTTGATCATGGAGAAAAAATCAGGATTTATGCTAAATATGTAATCTCTTTGTGTTTTTTAACAGTGAATTACTTTGGTTCATACAGTTGTTATGCATCTTTTTGCTGTATTGGCGTAATTTCAGTGTCTTCAAGATCATCTTCAAAGTCATCTTCTTGGTCTCGGAAAAGTAACGCGGCAAGATTGACGTTACCAAAGACGACTAATTCTGCTTCGCGTACTCGAGCATAGTTGATATGCACTTTTCCTAAGGTTTCAATAATGCTGGCTTTTTTACCGAACCAACGATTTAGGTCTAGAAAGATAAGGTCGTCTTTTTCTTGGGCTACGTTAAAACGCTCTAAAATCATGCCCAATGGATCTTTTTTTAGAATTTTGTGATAGTAAAAAATAGCAGCTTTTACAGCAATTTTTTGCCAGAAATTTTTATATTTAGCTTCTACAATTTGTGTATTACTAATTTGTTCAAATACAATAAGTTGCTGTTCTTTGTTGAATTCCATCTGTATCAATTTTAAGTCGACAGATAAAGTTGTCTCTAAACCTTTAACATGCATTGTGGCATATAGCCTTAACCAGTCATGATAAAGGTCTGCATGTAGATCATCTAAAAACTCGACATTATTAGTCACGTAACGTTCTAAGGTCGCATTTAAAAAAGTTTGCGACAATGTAAAATCTCTTTCTTCCTCAATGAAGGCTTCAGCTTTTCGGTAGACTTTATGAAGACGTTTGACTAATGAGGAAAATAGCGTTTGCATAAAAGAACTTCCAGAAGATGAATTATTAAAGAAACAACACACTCTTTATTATGTTAAAAACAGGTTTTGATATTGCAGTGTAACAAATTTAATTGATACATTTTCACAAAATGAAAATGGATAAAAACCTATATTTGAAGTGAATCACACTTTTATCCATATTTGAATATCAGTTTGTATTTTGTTCGGTTATTAATACTCTGGGGAAAAGGCATTTATATGCTTTTAAGATTATGTTGAAAAAAAGAAGTCTTTCTATAGAGCCTTTTCATTATTGGTGGCAAGACCGAGTCTTTATTGTCGCGATAATACTCGCAATCTTATTGCATACTTTTGTGCTGCTCATCCATTTTGCGATGCCTGCACCATCAGAACAATCGACTAAAGAAATTGCGATATCGGTTCGTCCTACAGAAGAGATCGTTAAGCATGCAGACTTTTTAGCTCAAGCAGACCAGCAGGGTTCGGGAACTTTTCGAGCGGCTCATCGAATGTCCAGTAATTCTCCGACGCCTATGCCGACTGATGCTTCAACTGGCGAAGCTCAGTTAGACACTTTGGAAAAAGTGCGGCAACAAAGAGAACTTAAATTTGAAGAAAAAGTATTAATGACTGTGTTGAGTTGGCAGAAACAAGCAGAGGAGAGCCAAAGGAAAAAAGCACTTGAACAGTTACAGAGCCAATTTCAAGCAAAAGCCGCAATGGTCGCGAGCCTTGAAGCTCAATATTTGCAACGTCAGCAAGATTTCAGCCGCCAACAAAAAATAAAAACAGTAGATGGTATTCAAGCCAAGAAAGATGCCTCAGCAGCTTATCTAGATAAATTCCGTGAAAAAGTAGAGCTTTACGGTAACCGCTATTATCCAGAAGAAGCCAAGCAGCAACAGCTAAAAGGGGAAGTCCGCCTTATGGTAATTTTAAATGCTCAAGGGGGAATTCGTGCAATCCGTTTACTTGAAAGTTCAGGGCATCCAGTTTTAGATGAGGCAGCAAAGGCATCAGTACGTCGTGGAGCGCCGTTTGGTCGTTTTGATACAAATATGAAGGATATTTCCGAGCTACGTATTGTACGTACTTGGCGTTTTGATCCAGCTGAAGCCGAGTTTGAAGTTCATTAATGAAAAAATGTGGATAACTTTTAGGATATCCACATTTTAAAATCAATTAAGAAGCTATTTGCGTTCTTAATGGTTTGAGAGAAATTGATTATTCCTGATAAGGATTAGCAATATTGAGTTTAGCTAAAATTTCGATCTCTAAACCTTCCATTTCTTCTGCATCTTCATCACTTATTTCATGGTCATAGCCGAGTAAGTGCAGAACACCATGTACTAAAAGATGTGCAAAATGATTTTGGGCAGTTTTCTTTTGTTCCAGAGCTTCCTGTAATACAACTGGAATACAAATCACCAAATCACCTAGTGGTAATGCATCAAGCACTGGTAGGACTTCTTCGGGAATGTCGCTTGGAAACGAGAGAACATTGGTGGGTTTATCTTTCTCACGATATTGCAAGTTAAGTTGATGGCTTTCTTCCAGATCAACACAGGCAACACCAATTTCACAGTCTTCTTTGTAGCCAACGTGGCGTAAAGTTGTCTCAATAATTTTTTTGAGTTGAGCTCGTTTGAGCTCTAACTCAGGGGATTGAAAGTCTTGTTGTAAACTTAAACTGATTTTCAAAGTGAATCCTTAGGCATCCTGATGTTGCAGGTCTGCTGCTGTATCGTTTTCAGCGACTAATGCTTCTTGGCGTGCTTTACGTTCAGCGCGTGCTTCAGCATTAAGACGCTGTTGTTCACCATCCCAACCTTCATACGCTTCAACAATTTTTTGAACAAGTTGATGACGTACAACGTCGCGAGAATGGAAACGGGTAATATGAATTTCTTTAATGTTCTCAAGTACACGAAGGGCGTGTGCCAAACCAGATTGTTGGCCTCGAGGTAAATCTACTTGAGTAATGTCACCTGTAATCACTGCACGAGAGCCAAAACCTAAACGGGTCAAGAACATTTTCATTTGTTCAGGCGTAGTGTTTTGCGCTTCATCCAAAATTACAAATGAATGGTTAAGTGTACGGCCACGCATATAAGCAAGAGGTGCCACTTCAATCACTTGACGCTCGATTAACTTGGCAACTTTTTCAAAGCCAAGCATTTCGTAAAGCGCATCGTAAAGAGGACGTAGGTATGGATCAATTTTCTGGGTGAGATCACCAGGTAAGAAACCGAGCTTTTCTCCTGCTTCTACTGCAGGGCGAACAAGTAAAATCCGCTGGATTTCATTACGCTCTAACATGTCGACTGCGGCGGCAACTGCTAAATAAGTCTTACCTGTACCAGCAGGGCCTACACCAAAAGAAATATCGCTTTGTAAAATACGTTGTACATAGCGTTTTTGATTGGCACCACGTGGATTAATGCGACCTTTTCGAGTCTGGAAATAGACATCCATTGGCGCATCATGCTCTTCCATCTCTTCACCAACTAACTCGAAATTACGTTCAGTTTGTGAAGATTGAATCAAGAGATGTAATAGATCAGCACTGATTTGCTGAGACTCTTCAGTTTCTTCGTAGAGTCGTTGCAATAATGCTTCGGCTCTCCCAACAGCATCTATCTCACCATCTATGTGAAAAACATCTCCACGATGAGTAATTTTGACATCTAAACGCTGTTCGATTTGCTTAAGGTGCCCATTATAGGCACCCAAGGTGCTCTTTAAACGTTCCATTGAAATTTCAGGAAATGTTACGGTACGTCGAATCGCTGCAGTCAAGAGAAAACCTTTCAGTAGACTTTAGAATACCTCTACATTACGCCACGTCAGGCTCAAGATTCAAGAGTTCACCGTAAACTAAATTTAAAGTTTTAATTTCAGTAATCTCGATCTCGGCAAAACGGCCAACCCAAGAAGCATCACCTACAAAAGTTACTAAGCGAGTATTGTCTGCTGTACCTACTAAAATATTAGGGTCTTGATCAGACACTTTCTCGATAAGTACACGTTCAATTTTGCCAAGCATTGCATCAGTTTTTTCAATACTAGATTGCTTAATGACTTGTTGAACTTGTGCTAAACGTTCTTTTTTAACATGTTCAGGAGTTGTATCTGGTAAGTCAGATGCTGGTGTGCCAGGGCGTTTTGAGTAAACAAAGCTATAAGAGTGATCGAAGTCTAAATCTTTGATAAATTGCAATGTTTCTGCAAAGTTTTCGTCAGTTTCTCCTGGGAAACCAATAATAAAATCGCTCGATAAATGCATATCCGGGCGTATTTTACGTAACTTGGCAATCTTGTCGATGTATACATCAATGGTGTGATTTCGCTTCATTGCTTTAAGTACATCGTTAGATCCACTTTGTACAGGCAAATGTAAATGTGAAACCATTTGAGGTAAATCTTCATAACACTGGATAAGTTCATCAGAGAACTCAAGTGGGTGTGAAGTTGTATAACGTAAACGGCCAATTCCAGGAATTTCTGCAACGAGTCGTAACAATTCAGGGAAAGTACAAATGCCACCTTCGAATGTTTCACCACGATATCCGTTTACATTTTGACCAAGTAGGCTGATTTCACGAACGCCTTTTTCAGCAAGACCCGCGATTTCTGCAAGCACATCATCAAGTGGACGAGAAACCTCTTCACCACGAGTATATGGAACCACACAGAAAGAGCAGTATTTAGAGCAACCTTCCATAATAGAAACGAATGCTTTGAAACCTTCTACGCGTGGTTCAGGTAAAAAGTCGAACTTTTCAATATCAGGGAATGAAATATCAACGAGCTTAATTTTTTCTTTTTTCGGCTTTTCCACTTGTGCGTGATGTTGGTCAAGCATTTGTGGTAAACGGTGTAAGGTTTGTGGGCCAAAAATCATGTCGACATATGGCGCACGTTTTTGAATGTTGTCACCTTCTTGAGATGCAACACAACCACCTACACCAATCACAAGATCAGGATTTTGTTCTTTTAACTTACGCCAGCGCCCTAATTCACTAAATACTTTCTCTTGTGCTTTTTCACGGATAGAACACGTATTCATGAGCAGAATGTCTGCTTCATTAGGGTTAGTTGTTAAAACATAACCGTGAGAATCCCCTAAAAGGTCTGCCATACGGTGACTGTCATACTCATTCATCTGACACCCTTGAGTTTCAATATATAATTTCTTTATTGAAACATCAGTGGTGTGCGTTGGCTGGGTAACAGTGTTTTCTGAGGCAGCTTTGGCACCATTGGGAATGAAGGTTTGAACCGTCATGTAGGCTCCTAACAGATCGATCTAGATAAATAATAAAATGACCCAAAACGGGTCAAACCGATGATTATAGCAGTATTTGAGCCAGACAGATAACAATAAACTGCCATAAGCTGCACATGATTTATGAAGACAAATGACATAAATTTTAATGATGTCGAATCAGATAGTTACATAACACAACAAAAGAATGTACGAAGAATAATTAAACTATGCCTAAAGGTGGATAGTCAGGGTTTAGCACATTTATGAGACCAGGTAAAAAGAGCTCATCAAACAAGAGTCGTGTGATGAAAAATAAATATGCACATCGTAGCTGGTTAGGAGCTGTGTGTTTACTTGGTTGTTCATTGTCTTATGCCGCAGAAGAACAATTTAACGATGCATTAAATGCCGCCAATAGTGGTAATACTGCTTTATTAGATCAATATCAGGCTGCAATGCAAAATGATGTGTTGGGCTATTATCCTGAATACTGGAAGTTAAACAGTAACTTAGGATTTCAATCTCCAGCATCAATTGTAAGTTTTGCCCAGCGCTATCCACAATCTGCTATGGCAGAGAAGCTTGCAGCGGATTATGTTGAAGAAAAAGTTAAACAAGCTGATTTTGTATCTGCACAGCCATTGTTACCTTATGTCTCTAACCCTGACCCAGCCGAAAATTGTGCTTTGGCACAGGTACGAGCTAAAAGTGGTGATGCATTGGTGTTTGCAGAATATAAAGATGTCTGGTTAGCCACTGAGTCACAACCAGACTCTTGTGTTGGGCTAGGCCGTATGATGCTTACCAGTCCATTAATGAGTACCCAAGATAAGCAACAGCGTCTGTGGGTACAGCTACGTTCAGGCTTATCAGGACAAGCTCTTGCAACTGCTCAAAGTCTTGGAATGAATCTTTCTTTGGCTCAGCTCAACCAGATTCAGGCGAATCCTCTTAATTATTTATGGACCGCTCCAAAGACCAACGATGTAGATTATGCCTATTTGATTTTCGCATTAGGCCGTTTAGCGAATAATGATTTAGGTAATGCTTTTGCAAATGTACAGCGTGTAGCGCAAGGTACTCCAGAGAGCGTGCAAAAGTATCTCTATCGAACCGTGGCTTATATCGGTGGCACGACGGTGATGAAAAATAACTTTAACCGTGAAGTACTTCAATATTTTGATGCCAGCTATGGTTATCCGCTAAGTCCTGAAGAAGCTGAAATTTATGCACGACAAGCTATTCGCTTTAGCGCATGGGAAAGTTTAATTCGTGCGATTGATAGCATGTCAGTTTCCCAGAAACAAGAAGATCGCTGGCAATATTGGTTAGCCCGTGCGACAGAACAACGTGGCGATAGTAACTCTAAAAACACAGCACAGCGTATTTATAAAAAATTAGCTGAAAGTGGGGATGATTATCACAATCTTCTTGCAAAAGACCGTTTAGGTGTACGTTATAACCATCAGCCATATAACGACGAGCCGACTGCAAGCGATTTACGCCGTCTAGATCAAAATATTCACTTTAATCGTGCATTTACTTTAAGACGTATTAACGCAAATCCAACGTATACCAACCGTGAATGGAACTGGGCAGTCCGTCAGGCATATCTTCAGCATGACGATGGATTATTATTGGCTGCGGCAAAACGTGCTCACGATATGGGATGGTATGATCGTGCAATTTACGCAGCAGATCGTACAACGAATAAACATAATGATACGTATCGTTATGTGACTCCGCATAAGACTAATGTCGTAAGTCATAGTTACAATGCTGGAATTGATCCTGCGTGGGCTTATGGTTTAATGCGTCAAGAAAGTCGGTTTGTTACCTCGGCACGTTCTCATGTAGGAGCTGGTGGCCTTATGCAAATTATGCCTGATACAGCAAAGTTGATTGCTCGTCAGATGGGGGAGACATATAATCCGGCGGCGTTAAGTGAAATGAATACCAATATTCGTTATGGAACATTTTATTTATCAATGATTCAAGGGCAGTTAAGCAATAACCCTGTTTTAGCGACAGCAGGCTATAATGCTGGCCCAAATCGTGCAAGACGTTGGCAACCCGATTACCAACCGATTGAAGCTGATCAATATACAGAAACCATTCCATTGCTTGAGACTAGAGATTATGTCAAGCATGTCATGACAAATGCGACCCATTATGGAGTGGTGTTGGGGCAAGGCGCTCAGTCGCTAATACAGCGTATGAAAGTCATTCCAATGCGATCATCACCTTAATTTTAGATGATGAATGATGGAACATTCTTTTAATTGGCATAACCAAGTTTTAATTAAATGAAATATAGATATCTAGGACTTCATCCAATATCGCAACTTGCATGGTGGCTCATCTGTGCAAGCATTGGATTGATGAGTTCTGTTTTACATGCGGAACCTGTAAACGTGCAAGGTTATGTCATGCATGTTCAGATGACGCCTGCTGTCTGTTCGCTAGATCCTTCTAAACAGAAACAGCGTAAATGTCTTGAAGGGTACTCACTCACAATTACGGGTTTAATGCCTGAAACAACTAGAACGGACTGTTCAACTGAAAGTTCTGCCACCCTTTCGCCCTTGCAAGCTAAAGTCGTTGCTCGAGTGATGCCAGACAACAACGCTCGTGTGCAACTTTGGAAGAGTGTTGGTGGCTGTGTACCTATGAACGCCAGTCAGTATTTCCGTACAATTATTAACTTCGCTGAACGATTAAAAATACCTGCCAATTTAACCAGTTCTAGTAATGTAGAAATGCAACAATCTACATTACGTCAACAATTTACAAAGCTTAACCCGAGTTTGCCACAAAATGGCATTCGTTTTTCCTGTCAACTTTCACGTTCCGATGTTGTGCTTACTGAAGTTAAAGTTTGCTACACAGTAAATGGCCAATATAAGCAATGTTCAAATCATGTAGTCTCTAATTGCCCAAGTGAAATTACAATTAAAGGTAGCTATTAAGAGTAGCTACCATTTCACAGAAAAATGCTCACCATACATTGAATCTATTTGTAAAGGTTAATTTGTATTTTCTATCAGACTTTTGGTGAAAATGAGTCGCTTTTACATGCATCTGCAACTTCTTTAGAGTACAATCTTTGCCGTTTATGATGATTTGGTTAAGTAGAATCGCTATTTAGCCCGATTAAGGACACTCATTGGAGACAATTACATGAAGCAACCCGTTCGTGTTGCCGTGACTGGCGCTGCAGGTCAAATTGGTTACAGCTTATTATTCCGTATCGCAAGCGGTGAAATGTTAGGTAAAGATCAACCTGTTATTTTACAATTGCTTGAAGTTCCAGTTGAAAAAGCACAACAAGCGCTTAAAGGCGTAATGATGGAACTTGATGACTGTGCTTTCCCTTTATTGGCTGGCATGATCGGGACTGATGATCCTAAAGTTGCATTTAAAGATGCTGACTATGCATTATTAGTTGGTTCTCGCCCACGTGGTCCTGGTATGGAACGTGCTGACTTGTTAAAAGTTAACGGTGAAATCTTTATTGGCCAAGGTCAAGCATTAAACGAAGTTGCTAGCCGTGACGTTAAAGTATTAGTTGTAGGTAACCCTGCAAATACAAACGCTTACATCGCAATGAAATCTGCTCCAGATCTTCCAGCGAAAAACTTCACAGCAATGTTACGTCTTGACCACAACCGTGCATTGACTCAAGTTGCTCAAAAAGCTGGTGTTGCAGTTGCTGACATCGAAAAATTAACAGTTTGGGGTAACCACTCTCCAACAATGTATGCTGACTACCGTTTTGCTACTGCAAATGGTGAAAGCTTAAAAGACAAGATCAACGATCCAGCTTGGAACAAAGACGTATTCCTTCCAACTGTTGGTAAACGTGGTGCTGCGATTATCGAAGCGCGTGGTTTGTCTTCTGCTGCTTCTGCTGCTAATGCTGCAATCGACCATATGCGTGATTGGGCACTTGGTACAAATGGCAAATGGGTAACTATGGGTATTCCATCTGATGGTTCTTATGGTATTCCTGAAGGCGTTATGTTCGGTTTCCCTGTAACAACTGAAAACGGTGAATACAAAATCGTTCAAGGTTTAGAAATCGATGAATTCAGCCGTGAGCGTATTAACTTCACTCTAAATGAGCTTGAAGAAGAACGTGCAGCAATTGCTGACATGCTAAAATAATTCATTAGTTAAATGAATTGGAAAAGCACTCTCTTGTAGGGTGCTTTTTTATATTTGAAATTTAATAAGAACACACAAAAAACAACAAGAAAATATAGACCTAGATATACAACTAACATCTATTGTTGCTAGATTATTGAAAAGAAGCCATGGGAGAATAACAATGTTTGAACAGCAACCGACATTACAACTTTTATTCGAGCAATTGGGTTTGGATGCTGATGACGCGAGTATTGAAAATTTTATAAAAACGCATCAGTTACCCGCTGAGCAGAAGTTACATGAAGCATCTTTTTGGTCCCAAGGTCAAAGTGATTTCCTAAAAAGCCATTGGGAAAAAGATGATGAGTGGATTGTCGTCATTGATGAACTTAATGAGCAGCTACACGAAGATAGTGTAAAAAAATAACCAAATAAAAAGGCCTGTTTATAAATAACAGGCCTTTTAAAATTCACACTTTAGTGGGTTTTGAATTTTAATAATTCTTTATACCATGGCTCATGGCGTATTGGATGAAATACCGGATGTTCATGAACCAACTCAAGATCACATTGAGCAGTTGATAAATATTTTGTAAGCCAATGTCGGGTAAGAGCTGGTTTTTCCTGCGCTGCCGAAGCATAAGCCAAGAAAAAGTATATATCACTATGGTGATGGTGAGCTAAGGGCTTTAAAATTTGCTGTGCAATGAGCGCAAAGCGTTTTTCTTTATTTAGCTCAAAATAAATCATATACGCTTTAGCTAAATGAAGAGATAAATTCAAATACAAACGCATCGGCATTTCATCGTATTCCATACGAGCTTGCTCAAGCAAAACAATAGCTTCTTGCAAAAAATGAATTTGCTCTTGACGAACACGGCTTAATACAACGAGCTGCATACGTAAATCTGCACGTTCCAAAGCAAGTTCGGGCGTATTCTCAGTTAAATAGAGTTGGTCTGTTTCACCAATTCTGCTCACAATCATTTTTGTTTCAATAGACATACGCCTTCGCCCTTTTTAATCAATAGCTCTTATATCGGGTTTATTTAAGAAATTTAAAGAGCACTTATCTAACCCAAATCGAGTTTCCACTACGAAGCCAAGCTGTAATTGATAAACGCTGCTGTTTAGAAACTAAAACTTCATGAAGCAAATTACTTTGGAAAATAACTAGGCGATTAGGTTCTGGCGTAATAATGTGCCAAATATCATTTTTGTCCTGCAAGCGTAATTGTCCTCCCCAATCATCCTGCCATTCAGGATGTAAATAATAAACAGTAGAAATAATACGATCATTTTTTTGTTGAGGATTATCTCGATGTAATGCATAAAATTCACCTGCGTTATAACAGGCAAAATGCGCTTCAACCTCTTTAATTCCTAAAAAGAAAGCTTGATTTAGATGTTGGCAAAATGAAGTTAGGGTTTCGACATGTTGTTCGGCAATAGGAAGTGACTCATTAATCCATAAAATATGATCGCTTCGAATAGTACTCACTACACCATTTTGAATCCCTGCTTCACGGAACTCATCAAAGTGATGACTACATTCTGTGGCAACTTGAGCAAGATACTCAGTAGAATAGGCATGGTTTACAATTGCAAAACCATGTGCATTTAAGTCATCTAAAATCTGGTTCAGATTCCAACTGTCAGGAAGTGGTCGAGAGCGCATATAACCTCATATCGATCGTAAGAAAATCAAGCAGCCTTATTTTAGATGATCACAACCTTACGAAAGAATATTTTTTTCATGTTAAACTATTCGTTGAATTGAGGAATTAAAGTCAACATGAATTACCGTCACCATTTCCATGCGGGCAACTTTGCAGATGTTATGAAGCATGTGCTTTTGCTACAGCTTCTCAACCGTTTAAATGCTAAAGATAAACCTTATCGTTATATCGATACGCATGGAGGTGCAGGAAAATATGATCTATCTCAAGCACCTGCACAAAAGTCAGGAGAATTCCTAACGGGTATTCATCGTCTTGTACAGCTTTCTGAAATGGAAAAGCGTCAAGCTCCTGAAGCAATCCAGCAATACTTAAAACTCGTAGAAGAATTACGTACTGAAGAAGGTAAAGGTAGCTATCCGGGTTCTCCTTGGTTTGCTTTGCAAGGTATGCGTGAAATCGACAAAGCGACTATATTTGAAATGCAGCGCGATGTTTTTCAGCAATTACGTCATAACATTCGCGATAAACGTGCAGGTTTACATGAGCGTGATGCATATGAAGGTCTGCTCGGTGTAATTCCACCGAAAGAAAAGCGCGGTCTGGTTATGATTGACCCGCCTTACGAATTAGAACGTAAAGACTTTCCACAATTGGTTGAGCTCTTGCAAAGCGCTTATAAGAAATGGCCAACAGGTGTCTTTGCAGTTTGGTATCCAATCAAAGACCGCGCAATGATTGAACGTTTTGAAAAGAAAATGTTCAAAACTGGAATTCGCCGTCAATTAATTTGTGAAATTTGTGTATGGCCAGATGACACACCTGTAGGTCTGAATGGTTGTGGTTTATTGGTAATTAACCCACCTTGGCAGTTCTCTGAGCAAGCAGACCAAGCCCTACAATGGTTATTTCCTCACTTACGTATGCAAGAAACAGGTGGTCACGCTGCTGTTCGCTGGTTAGTGGGTGAGTAATAATTAATCTAAATCAATGCACATGTTTGGAATAGAAAATAATGACAAATGCGCCTAAACCAGAGCAAGATTTAACTCATAATGAACATTCTTTTGATGGGATTACGTTCGAAGTGGTTGAAGAAGAAGATAATCCGGAAGGACAAAAAGTGAAGCGCCGAGGTATTTATCTTTGGCCTAACTTAATCACGACAGCCGCTTTGTTGTCTGGTTTCTATTCCATTATTGCAAGTATGAATGGCGAATTTACACAAGCGATCTATGCCATTTTTCTTGCTGCTTTGTTCGATGGATTAGATGGACGTGTTGCCCGAGCTATTGGTGCTCAAAGTGCTTTTGGTGAGCAATATGATTCTTTATCTGATTTGTTAGCATTTGGTGTGGCGCCAGCAATGCTGATGTATAGCTGGAGTCTCCATGATTTAGGTCGCATCGGCTTAGCATGCTGTTTTGTTTATACGGCTTGTGCAGCATTCCGTTTGGCGCGTTTTAATGTTCAAATTGGAGTAGTTGATAAACGCTATTTTATTGGTATTGCAAGTCCATTAGCTGCAATTATCATTATTTCGCTTGTATGGGTGGCTCGTGATTATCCGTTTATTTTCGATTTACGTGATATTGCGATTCAGGTCATTAATGCGGTAATCATGGTTGTTGTTGGTTTACTTATGATTTCCAATATTAAATATTATTCATTTAAGCAAATGGACCGCAAACGTGTTCCTTTTGTAGTTATGTTGCCGGTAGTACTGATTTTTGCAGCAATCACTTATAATATCCCAATGGGTATTCTGATTGTTTCAATCATCTATGCTCTATCAGGTTTTGTTACCACACTTTTAGCAAAAAAAAATAACGAGACTATCAAAACATAAATTAGATGAGGTTCAGTATGCCTAAGTTGATGAGTCCAATAAATCAATTACAGCAACTGAGCCTCAACTCAAATGAGGGTGTTGTTTATCAACCCGCTAGAGGCTTCTTTAAAGTTGTCTATCAAGGCTTAATCCTTCCAAATTTACCGGCCCCACTTCGTTATTTTAATTATATTAGTCTAATCGGGCAGCCTAGAATTCCACTTTGCTATAACGCAAACAGTATTGTGACTTCAGCAATTGATACAGCAACAGTACTGGTGAGTAACAGCCTACACAGTGTAAGTCACTTAAAAACCTATTCTATCCGAAGACAATGTCAACTTACTCCTAATAGTTACCAATTTGATAAAACAGATCTTATTGAATGGCAAATTCCAAGAGTTCAGCTTAGACGAACAGATTCTGAAATGAGTTGTGACTTAGTTGTCCAAACACCTTCTGATATTTCCAATTCTTCAGCACTACAGTGGGGAATATCTGACTACTGGTCTGTTTTATGTCATTGTGAAGGAGAGATTTTATATAAAGGGCAGAAATATGAAGTCAATGGATTAGGACGTTTTAAACATGCTCGGGCCTTGCATTTACCTTTCTTATCTTTATGTTTTTATACCTGCCAGATTATTAATTTAAATGAAACAACACAAATCACACTTTCTCAAATAAGAAATCAATGGAATATTATTCTGTTTTCACGTTTAGATATTCAAGAGCTAGGAAAGCCTGCTGTCACATTTACGGAAGATGTTAATTTCCATATCCATCGGGTTTATCCAAAGGTTGAAACACCACATGGACGTGAAATGTATTTACCTCGAGAGTTTTCTTGGCAGTGTAAAAAAAATGGAAAAGTAATTTTCGAACTCTATGCAGAAAGTCGTGGTGATTACAAATTTGGATTCGCTGCTGGATATATTGGAAGTTTCCGTTATCAGCTAAGTTGGAATGATCAATGCCTTCAAGGAGAAGGTGGATATTGTGAATATATCGATTGCCGTCCATTAAGATGGCAAGAGAAGAATCAAGATGAGAAAATCCTAGATAAATTGATGCTTTTACAACCGTGTTTATATAAAAAATGAATATTTTTATCATTTTTGATCAAAAAGCGAACTGTCGTTGCACTAATATTAAAAAAGGTATTGCAAAGGGATTTGGATGGTCTATAATGCACATCCATCGGCGGTGATGCAGATAGAAACTTGTTGAAAAACAGTTACTTGAGATT
>NZ_JAKTHZ010000021.1:0-8523 GCF_027854645.1 Acinetobacter sp. AOR41_HL
CTTTGTACACGACAAAAAAAGACAACTCATTGAAATAATGGCATAATACTTGTTTTCTGACGATGAATATGATGACACATTTCAATGAGTTACATCTCATCTTAAACAAATATCTAAAGTGGAACAAGTCACGTGTAAAATGTTTTACACTGATTATGCTTGCATTAATTGTAAAACAGACATGTAATCTTTCTTCTGCATCTAAAGCCTTACCCATCAAGTGCTTACCACAATCATTTTATCGACGTATACAACGCTTCTTTGCAGATCAGTATTTCGATTATCGTCAAATTTCTCAGTTAATTTTCAATATATTTTCATTCGATAAAGTCCAATTAACTTTGGATAGAACCAATTGGAAATGGGGAAAACGAGATATCAATATCTTGATGTTAGCCATCGTCTATCGTGGAATAGCGATACCTATTGTTTGGACATTGCTCAATAAACGTGGAAATTCAGATACAAAAGAGCGTATTGCTTTGATTCAACGCTTTATCTCCATTTTTGGTAAAGATCGTATTGTGAATGTGTTTGCAGACAGAGAATTTATCGGTGAGAAATGGTTTATATGGTTAATTGAAAATGACATTAACTTCTGTATACGTGTTAAAAAAACTTTATTGTGACCAATCACTTAGCCAAGAGTCATAAAATTAGTGATTTATTTCGTCATCTTCAAGTTGGTCAAACTGAATGTCGTAAACGACGTATTTGGGTTGGTCGAGTGAAACTGTATATTAGTGCGTTACGATTAGAAGATGGAGAACTTTTACTTGTTGTTTCTCCTATGTTTAATGCTTCTGCTATTGGTGATTATGCATTACGCTGGGAAATCGAAACCTTATTTAGTTGTCTCAAAGGACGTGGATTCAATCTTGAAAATACTCGTTTAACAGACCCTAGACGAGTCAAGAAATTGATAGCAGTGCTAGCGATCGGTTTCTGTTGGTGCTATTTAACAGGTGAATGGCAACATGATCGAAAAAAAGCGATAAAAATAAAGAAGCATGGACGACTTTCAGTAAGTTTATTTCGCTACGGTTTGGACTATGTTCAAATGGCTATTCTACGTTTGATTGGTTTTGGAAAAAAAGAAGAATTTAAGAAAGTGCTCGCAATTTTAAGAAAGAAAAAGCCTGATAGGACAAGGGCTCTATGAAATTTGTCGTGTACAGAGATTTTTTCCCAAAAAATATGTTTAAAAAGTTAGATACATAAGTTGAAAACAACTCTATGTATCTAAACTTAATTCTATTACATTCTCACTTCCAAATAGATTATTCACTGTTACAAGTGCTGTATCAGATAATGTCTGAGTAGCTAACACAGCCAGTCTCGTCATTGGGCGAGAAATAGATACATAGAAAAGATTACGAGCTCTATAAAAACCTTTTGTGTTTGCATTAGTCAACTTTTTAGTCTCAAGCAACTCGAGAAGCTGTGGCCATTTATAATTATTCCATCCACCACCTAAAACTACTAATACATTCTCAAACTCTGCCCCCTTAACACTGTGCTGAGTTGCAAATGGAGTTTGCTTTTCAATAAACTTTGTAACTTCGATTACTTCTTTATATGGAATTTCTCTTAATTTATTATAACGAAGTAGTGTTGAAGACATTTCCGTGTCAGGTGAATTTCTTAGAGAAATAAGCTCATCGTCTCGTCTAAGCACTCTATCTGGGGGGGAGGGACGTTTTGTCTGCTTAAGATGATCTATCACTTGCCCTATAGTCCCCTCTTGTCTTAGTTTTAATAATTGATCCATATCCCGTCGCCAACAAGATTTATCTTCATGCTTCGTTATTGCAGGCCTTGAGCCAAAGATTTTAAACATCTCACCATAATTTGATAAGCTATAGCTAACACTCATTGGTTCAACTATTTCTGCAAAAAATTTTATTACAGGGTCTTCTTTTTTAGCAAATTGATCATTACGTCCGTCAAATACTTTAATTAATTGAGGGTATCCTTGTTCAGATGCTAAAACATTATGGCTTAACATCAGTATCTTAGTTTTTTCAATATCCCACCCCTCATTTTGTAGCCTCTGTATCAAACTTGTACGAGTAGATCGAGCTATATCTATTGGTAAATCATCTTTAGAACTTCTCTCATCTGTTCGTGTCCCCTTATAAGAATTAGTATGAAAAAATCTAGCTTCACCTTTTGCATCTGGCGAACTGACAGCTTGTGGTAAGTCTAGTCTTAAATTATTTAATATATCTACAATTGCTGGAACTGATCGAAAATTTGATCCCTTTGCAATCTCTTCGATTGGATACTCTGCCAATTCATATTCACTACCATAAATAGTCTGCCAATGGTCTCCAAAAAGACCAAAAAGTGGTCCCACCTTTGGTTTTAAGAAATACTCTGTAATAGCATCCATAAATTGGCGATTGGTATCTTGATATTCATCAATAAAAACTACCGGAAACTGATTGCTAAATATTTTCCGAAACTTTTCTTTACTTAGTAATTTAGCCATCATCGTTGGGATATCATCATGACTCAGTGTAATTTTCTGATCATTAACACCAAAAAAGCCCAACTCGTATTCCACTGATTTAGACCCAATGCCACCACCTTGTTCAACTTTTTCTTTTCTTGAATCATCTTCAATAAGAATCTCTCTTATGGCTTTTTGAAATTGGCGCATAAAAGCCCATGAGAATCCATGTATAGTATCGACTAAAATTGCTGGATGGTCTTCAATTTCTTGGGCAATCTCATTTCTTGCAACTTCCGTATAAGTAATACAAGCTACTTTTTTACCTGTTTGCGTTAATGATCTACCACGCTCTTTAATAATGGATTTTAGAGCATGAACTAAAGAAAATGTTTTTCCCGCACCTGCGCCAGCTTCTAGCCGGAAACTTCGTCCTGCTTTTATAGCTGCATTAATTTTTGCTTCAGCTAGTTGAGCTGCAATTATTGCTGGATTGTCTAGAATCTCACTCATGCTACTTATTCGCCTGTAGTTAATTCATAGTTTGATTTTTTTATAGTGTCCATTTCAGATAACCAAATTAGACCTTCCTTGATATATCTTGGTGCCGACCAATCTTCTATTAGAATTGCATATTCTAAGGCGAAATCAGATTTAATAAGCCCTTGTGCTTTTTCCCAAGCAGCAACAGCAATATCTTGTCCTTCAGGTAATTCAAATTTAGAAAGATTAGCTAATATGAAAGCATCCTCATAACTTCTAGCGCATATATTAGTTTCTGGATCTTCTGGTATTTGATATGCAATTCTACGGAACTTAATTTGTTTCTCTTGAGCAGTTTTAGCAATCAAGACTGACGGGGAAATTTGACTATCCTCATTTTTAGCTTTTTTCTTAACTTTACCAGTATCATCGACTTCTTTAGGATAAAACCAGTTTTTAATGGCAGCATTAGATGTATTCTGACCATCAACTACTGGGCATTTCACCCATGCATCTTCCTGTTTTCCATTCTTAGTTATTTTGCCTTTTTTTGTTGAATCTAGATCAGTGATTACTAACGTTTTCAACTCCAGAAAGTCAAGGAGTGGATAAAAAATATGCGCATGTGCTCCACCAACCTCAACACAAGTAACATATTGTCTGGCTAGTTTTTGTGGTTCATCAAGAGACTCATCAACTAATTGACATAACTTTGGCATTAATAAACGTTCTGTTGTCCCTTCAACTAAGATAGCTTTATCAGCAAAGTAAAGATCACATTTCGTTAAGGTCATATATTGATGTAAAAATTTTTGATCTTTAACAGAAATACTACTCAACCCCTTCTTAAAATCTTTAACCTTTGTCTGACGTACGTTTTCTATCTTATGAATTTCATTATAAAAATATCTAACAGCATCAAATTTTGCAGCATTCGCAACATGTGGGGAGTGTGTTGTGATAACAAACTGGATATTCCATTTATCTTTGTTAGAATAATTTTCCGATAATTTTTGAACAGCCACATTTAATTGATTGATAAAAACCTCCTGCATTTGAGGATGTAAATGAGCTTCTGGCTCTTCAATAAATATTAAATGAGTAGCGGGGCTAATTGATTTTGATCTATAGATTTTGTGATAGCTTGCTAACTGTAGCAACATGTAAATCAAATTACGGGTTCCTAGACCATTATACCCTTCTGGTAAATGTACTCCATCAACTCCGCTATAAACGACCTTAGTATGCCCTGATAATAATGATTCCACGTTTAATGATGTCTCTGGTCTTATCTCAGTATCATTAAGACTTGGAAATCCCATTACGTTCATAACTGGTAATAATTCTTTAAGCATGCCATCAAAGTCGAGTTGGACATTATGCTCAATATTTTCAACAGATTGCTTTAATCTTATAGCTAAATTTTGATCTGCCTCAGCAGCAGATGGTGCTGTAGCTGTCTTAAATAGCTCACTAAGCAATTTACCTATTACATCAGCATCCCCTAGTTTTGTTTTATCAAGATTTCTTTGAGCTAATACAAAGTTACATTGTAATAATGCTGTTAAAGCAGATGTGCCTTCAAAATCTCTCGTATTTGTACTATCAGTAGGATCAATTGCACTTACATGAACCCCATAAGCTTTAGACAAATTACCCTTCAAATTTTTATAAAAATGTGTACGAGGTTCAACCACTGCGGAAGATGGGGTAAGGTCAAAAAGCAAATGCATATTTTTCAAAATAGGCCGATACTCAACTCGCGCAATAGCCGTTGTAGAGTCTTCATCTAAATCAATAATAAAAGGGGATAGAGAACCTAAATCAGGAGAAAGTTTATTATATTGAAATGTAAGTATAAGAGAAATTCGAGGAAGTGTTTCGAATATTACTTCTGAACTTTCCCCCGCCTCTCTTAATTCTTTAGCTTTTAAAAATTTTTCTCGTGATAAAACTGAAAAATCCTCTAGCCGAAATCTTGTTCCAGATTCACCACAAAAACAATCAAAAATACTGGTAAAAGATGTCTTTCCACTATTATTACGTCCAACAATTACAGTTGAATTCTCTTCCAATCCGAATTCGACATTCTCAAGAAGCCTAAAACCTTCTACTTTAATTTTTTCAATGCGCATTATTATCCCCAATTATTTATTTTAAGCTTTTAAAAATTCGACTATGAATATAGCTTAATAACTAAGATATTATTATTTCTAAAAATAATAATATACAACTTAAGCATAAACTTTTTAAAGCTATCTAACATAATCTTCAAAATAGAAATTGCCATCTCTACAAGCTAACTACGACTGAGCCTTTTTTCAACACAATAGATCAGTAACGTAAACACATCGAATAGTTTTCAACTTTAATTTTACTTCAATCAAAGCTTGTCTGCCGCCCGTCTTAATATTTATCCTGATATAAGAAATCAGTTCTTAATATTTGTACCACGATACAAGCAATGTAATATAATAAACAAATAAGTTGAGTATATTACATGAAAATATCCTTGCTCATATCCTCGCTACCTACACAGAATACAACCACTCGTATGAGAGTCTGGCGATCTCTCAAAGCAAGCGGCGCAGCAATTCTAAGAGATGGCGTCTATTTGCTCCCTATTTCCCATAGTGAAAAGTTTGATCCTATTGCTAATGATGTTATCTCAGAACAAGGGGCTGCTTATATCTTTCATGCAGAACAACCCTTAAATCTTGAGCTTGCTTCTTTTTTCAGTCGGAAAGAAGAATACGATGCTCTCTATAAACAACTGTCTGAATTAAGAGATCGGCAGACCAAAGATGAAAAGAAAGAGCTGCTCAAGCAAATCCGGAAATTAAGAAAAAGTATCGATGCGCTTGTAGAAATTGACTACTACCCCGATGAAACTCAAGCACAGGTTCTAAATGAGCTTTCCTCTTTAGAACTTTCAATTGCACGTCTTGGTGAAGTGAATGAACCACTAGCAATACAAGCTCATATTCAACTTCTCGATAAAGCTAGTTATCAAAACAGAATTTGGGCAACTCGTAAAAGACCTTGGATTGATCGCCTAGCTTCTGCATGGCTAATCAAGACATTTATTGATACCTCACCAACATTCATTTGGTTAGAAACGCCAAGTGACTGCCCAGAAGAGGCATTAGGATTCGATTTTGATGGTGCAACTTTCAGTCATATCAATCATTGGGTGACCTTCGAAGTTCTTTTACATAGTTTTGATCTAGAAACACCTGCATTAAAGAAAATCGCTGAAATTGTTCATTACCTTGATGTAGGTGGGATTGAACCTCCCGAAGCAATCGGTATTGAAAAAGTTATTCAAGGAATTCGAAGTCAGATAAGTAACGATGATCAATTATTTGCATTATCGAATCACATTTTCGATGGCTTATATGCCAACCTATCAAGAGAATAATCATGGAACAAGAACTTGTTATAGAACCAGAACAAGAAATATAGTCAATTTCATTTTGGCAAGCATTTCTATTCTGGCTGAAATTGGGGTTCATTAGTTTTGGTGGGCCAGCAGGACAAATCGCTGTCATGCACCAAGAACTCGTTGAACAAAAACGTTGGATTTCTGAAAAACGTTTCTTACACGCTCTCAACTACTGCATGTTATTACCCGGACCTGAAGCTCAACAATTAGCAACCTACATAGGTTGGTTAATGCACAGGACTATAGGTGGTATTGTTGCTGGTGTCTTATTCGTTTTACCTTCTTTATTTATCCTGATCGCCCTTTCATGGGTCTATGTAAAGTTTGGTGATGTTCCTATCATTGCTGGTCTCTTTTATGGAATCAAACCAGCTGTTGTTGCTATTGTCTTTCATGCAACTTACCGGATTGGCAGCCGATCATTAAAGAATAAGTTTTTATGGGCAATTGCTGCACTTGCATTCGTTGCTATCTTTTTCTTTAACCTTCCGTTTCCTTTAATTGTTCTAAGCGCTGCAATCATTGGATACTTGGCAAGTAAAAAATATCCAAGCTTTTTTACTGGTGGAAGTTCACATCAGCAAGGTAAAAAAGATTATGGTCCAGCATTAATTGATGATGATACTCCAACCCCAGAACATGCCATATTTAGTTGGAAGCACTTAGGAAAAATTTTATTTATCGGTGCAATTTTATGGTTTACACCCATTATAGGTTTGACTCTTACCTTGGGATGGGAGCATGCCTATACACAAATGGCTTGGTTCTTTACTAAAGCGGCACTGCTAACATTTGGTGGAGCTTATGCGGTATTACCTTACGTGTATCAAGGTGCTGTAAATTTTTATGGTTGGTTGAGTCCAACACAAATGATCGATGGTTTAGCACTAGGTGAAAGTACACCCGGCCCACTGATTATGGTTGTTGCATTTGTCGGATTTTTAGGTGGCTTTAATCATGCACTTTTAGGAAGTGATCATGTATTTTTAGCAGGTGCCTTAGGTGCTGTCATTGTTACTTGGTTTACGTTTCTATTTTCTTTCATTTTCATTCTAGCTGGCGCCCCAGTGATTGAATCAACACACAATGAATTAAAGTTTACTGCACCTTTGACTGCAATTACTGCTGCTGTTGTAGGAGTAATATTGAATTTAGCACTCTTCTTCAGTTATCACGTTTTATGGCCCAATGGATTCAACCATTCTTTCAACTATGAAGCCGCATTCATTGCAATTGCAGCATTCATCGCCTTGTTCCATTTTGAAGTCAAAGTCATGTATGTGATTTTTGCCTCTGCATTCTGTGGCTTGATTCTATATATTGGTGCATAAACTTATAGTTTTATTTCTTAGGGTCTGTTGAGAATTACCGAGAGTTAATTAAACTCGCGCACAATTGAATCATGGCTTCAAAACTCGTATCTGTTTTACAACTACGCATCGCTATACGTTTAAATTCTTTTAACTTACAGAAATAGTTTTCAATGAGATGACGCCATTTATACATAATCGTATCAAATGCTCTCATTACTTTTCGATTAGATTTAGGTGGGATCACCACTTTCACTTTACGTTCATTGAGTTCTTGGATGAGCCAATCTGCATCAAATGCTTTATCCGCTAGTAATGCCTGAAAATCAACATCTTCGATTAAAGGTTTGGTTTCTACTAAATCGTGATATTGACCAGGCATTAATCGAAACTTAATGAGGTTGCCTAGACTATCCACTAAGGCAAGAATTTTACAGGTCATTCCACCTCGAGATCTACCTATAGACTGTTTGAAAGTCCCCCTTTTGCACCTTGCCCATGTCGATGAACTTTAACAATCGTTCCATCAATCATGGCGTATTCCAAATCAACATCTTCATTTACAGATGCAAAAATAGTTTCAAATACACCAGCTTTCACCCAATCACGGTATCTTTTAAAGACGGTATTCCATTTACCAAAATGAGCAGGTAGATCACGCCATGGACTGCCTGTACGGGCAATCCAAAGGACTGCTTCTAAAAATAATCGATTATCTTTTCCACTACGACCTCGATCGGTCACTTTACCTAGGCAAAAAGGTTCCATTTTTGCCCATTGGGCATCAGTAAGTATGTATCTATCCATAGTACTATTATAAATTAATCAGT
>NZ_JAKTHZ010000022.1:0-171286 GCF_027854645.1 Acinetobacter sp. AOR41_HL
GAGCCTGTAAATTATTTTGTGTAAGTTCCATTTTTTATAAATGATCTTTTAATCGATCATCGAACTGAATCGTAAACCAATTCATTGCTAAACGCCAATTTTGAATTGGCATCGTCCATTTCTTCGCAGCATTTGATGTTGCTAAGTAAATGACCTTCTTTACTGAGTCATCAGATGAAAAGATTTTCCTTTTCTTCGTTGAATGGCGTATTACGCTATTCAACGACTCAATCGCATTTGTTGTATAAATTGCATGACGTATTTCGGCTGGATAGCTAAAGATCGTTCGGATATTTTCCCAATTGGCCCGCCAGGATTCTCCAATTTTGGGATACTGGTGATTCCATTGATCACAGAAGATGTCTAGGGATTTTAAAGCATTTTCCTCTGTACTTGCCTGATAAATCGCTTTCAGACCCGACGTAACAGCTTTGTAGTCTTTCCAGCTTACAAATCTCAGGCTATTGCGTACAACATGCACGATACACAGTTGAATATCAGTATGAGGGTAAACAGAGGCTATCGCGTCAGGGAAGCCTTTTAATCCATCTACACAGGCAACAAGAATGTCCTGTACTCCTCGATTTTTTAGCTCTGTCATGACTGACAGCCAGAATTTGGCACCTTCTGTCTGAGCAATCCACATACCCAGTAATTCTTTTTGCCCATCCATATTGATGCCTAAAGCAAGGTATACGGACTTGTTAATCACATTGGAGTGCTGACGGACTTTGACAACAATACAGTCAAGATAGACAACAGGATAAAGGCTATCTAAGGCTCTATTTTGCCACTCAGTCACTTGCTCAATCACAGCATCGGTAACTTTGCTGATGAGAGATGCTGACACATCGGCATCGTACATTTCTTTGAAGAAGGCTACAATTTCCCTATTAGTCATTCCTTTTGCATACAGTGAGAGGATTTGGTCATCCATACTGGTGATGCGTGTTTGGTGCTTTTTTATAATTTGTGGCTCAAATGAACCTTCTCGATCACGGGGAATATCTAAAGCCAGTTGTCCATCTTGAGTTGTAATGGTTTTAGAACTAAACCCATTACGGCTATTTGAGCCTTTCTTGGGCTGATGCTTTTCATAACCGAGATGGTCTGAAAGTTCAGTATTGAGTGCAGTTTCAATCATGAATTTTTTAAAGACTGCTGTCATTTGGTTTAAGTCTTCTGGTGTTTTTAGACCTTTAGCCAATTCGGCAGCCATACTTTTGATTGTTGCTTCATCCATGTGAAGTACCTTTTGTAATTATCCTCTGAAGGATAAATGAAAATTAAGTACTTACACAAAATTTAGAACAGTCCCTGCTGTATGTGATGTTTCACAAAAACCGGTCATGCCCATTCATGACCGGTTTTTTTATTTAAGTTGGCAAATACCCTTCATGGCTTTCAGGTAAACGTCTGAGTTCTTCAATTAGCGTTTCAATGAGTTTTTCGACTACCAGACGTTGGCCTTTTCGGGACACATAAACCAGTTGTAACATGCCAATATTCGACTTCCATTCAGGAAGAATATGAACCAGTGTGCCTTTACGAATTTCCGATTCAACGGTTAAAAAGGGCAGGTCAGCAATACCTAAACCATCCATCACAGAATAATAAACACCAGCCAAATCATTACTTTTGATTCGTGGTTGATAAGGTACATCAACCGATTCACCATTTCGAATATTGCATAAATGCCAAATATAATTTTGCTTTTGAGTGCCTAAACTAATACTTGGAAAGTCTTGTAATTCAGAATAATGTTCAATAGTTCGGCCTTGCAGTAATTCAGGCGAAGCCACTAGACAGTGATCGGTTTTAATCACATCACGAACAATTAAATTCGAATCTTCATTTGGTTCGAAGTTGGTCCGAATCGCGAGGTCGATGTCATCATGCAAGATATCAACTCGGCGGCTGGTTAGCTCAAGAGATATTTCAACTTTAGGGTAAGTTTTTAGAAACTGATTTAAAATTTTTCTAATTTGAAAATGCATCATTAAAGGCGGGCAGCTGACTTTTACCAGACCCTGAGGCTCACTTTTTTGCCTTAATAACACGTTTTCTGCACATTCAACTTGAGCAATAACTTTGCAGCATTCTTCGTAGAACTCTTGGCCTAAATCGGTCACTTTAAAATGGCGGGTTGTTCTTTGAATCAGGCTGACATTAAATTTATTTTCAAGGTCAATAATGCGTCGGCTGAGTTTGGACTTACTAATATTTTCAGCTTCACTGGCCGCACTAAAGCCGCCGTGTTTTACGACTAAATAGAAATAATAAAAATCATCAAAAGAGCTTATCAATGTCAGATCAATCCATTTAAATTTAAGATTAGAGCGCTTAAGCACTCTAATCTTAGCAATTCAGCTTATTTTTGCGATGTATTAAAGCTATAGCTTGTCATTAGGTTGCGGTAATCAGGAATATGATTTGAGAAGAGAGCACCTAAGCCTTCTACATCATTACGCCAGTCACGGTGTAACTCACATGCCATACCAAACCAAGTCATCAGCTGAGCACATGCTTTTGACATACGGTCCCAAGCAGCATCACGGGTTAATTCATTGAAAGTACCAGAAGCATCAGTAATCACAAACACTTCGAAGCCTTCTGCGAGTGCAGATAGTGCAGGGAATGCCACACAAACTTCGGTCACCACCCCTGCAATAATTAGCTGTTTTTTACCTGTCGCTTTAACTGCTTTTACGAAGTCTTCATTGTCCCATGCATTAATTTGACCAGGACGTGGAATAAATGGCGCATCTGGAAAAAGTTCTTTTAGTTCTGGAACTAAAGGACCGTTTGGACCATTTTCGAAACTGGTCGTTAAAATCGTCGGTAAGTTAAAATATTTTGCTGCATCTGCAAGCGCTAATATATTATTTTTAAATTTATCAGGATCGATATCTCGAACTAAAGAAAGTAAACCTGCTTGGTGGTCAACTAAAAGAACCGCAGCATTATCCTTGTCTAAACGTGCGTAATCTTGAGCCATTTTTATATCCTCATGTTATCAAAATAAATAATCAAAATTATTAAGTAGGTCATTCGTGCCTAAAATTATGCTAGTTGAGTTTATTGTCGTGATTAAGTCTAAAAAATAGGATTAAGAATTTTAAAAATAGGACGATCTTTTAAAGAATACCGCAAACTTTATGATTGTCTCATATATGAAATAATGTGTTGCTAATCCTGATCTATAAACTGCAATTATTGAGGCGTAAAATTACTCTCAGTTCAAGAAAATCCTACATATATAGGAGAGATCAGATGAAGAAATTTCTTGGTGCATATCAAAATAACCACATGCATTGGGTTGGTGATGGTTTCCCTGTATATAACCTGTTCTCTTATGACCGTTTAGGCCAAACCCTAAGCCCATTTTTGTTACTGGATTATGCAGCGCCTTATAACTTCTCACCAACCACCGAACAACAAGGTGTAGGGTCACATCCTCATCGTGGCTTCGAAACCGTGACGATTGCCTACCAAGGTGAAGTTACACATAAAGACTCAAGTGGTGGTGGTGGAACCATTAAAACCGGTGACGTGCAATGGATGACTGCGGGTGCAGGAGTGTTACACGAAGAGTTCCATTCTCCTGAATTTGCAGAGCATGGTGGCTTGTTTGAAATGGTGCAATTGTGGGTAAATTTACCTTCACATTCAAAAATGACCCCTGGAAAATATCAAGCGATTGAAGCCAAAGATATTCCAGACATTACGCTAGATGAGCACGGTAGCCATTTGCGTGTGATTGCAGGTGAATATGCAGAGGCAAAAGGTGCAGCAACGACGTTTAGTCCATTAAACGTATGGGATGGTAAATTGGTCAAAGGCCAAAAACATACCCTTTATGTGCCTGAAGGGCATACCACACTTGTGGTGATATTAGAGGGTGCGGTTGTCATTAATGATACAAACCGTCTTGAAGGTAAAACCGTTGCGATTTTATCTCGTGAGGGAGTTGAGTTTAGCTTAAATGCTGAAGAAGACACTAAATTCTTAGTGCTAACTGGTCAACCACTCAATGAACCTATCGAAGGCTATGGACCATTTGTGATGAATACCAAAACCGAGATTATGGAAGCGATTGATGATTTTAATCGTGGAAAATTCGGTTCAATCATGCAAGAAGCATAAATTGCTAAGCTGTTCTTAAAAATCTTTAAAAGCAAAGTAATAAAAAGCCCGCTATCAAGTGTGAATAGCGGGCTTTTTCGCTGTAAAGTTTCTATTTTTATGATGGATATCATTATTGTGTCGGCATTGTTTTGTGTGATTTAGTTCTCATTATTATGATGCCATGATATCGCAAAAAGGATTGCTTGTAAAACGAATGATATAAATATAGTTAAATTATCTCATTTTATTTAAAAGAATTTTTTTAAATTTTTAAAAAATATAGGTTTTTATACACTCATCTTCTTTTGTAAAATTTTATGAACGACAGCTTCTCTAATTCGTTTAAATTCTTCTATATAAATTGATGCAAAAAATAAAAATCTGGTAGTTTTTAATACGGTGTTTTTTTAGGGTATGAGTGATAATCAAAAAAATTCTCGAAAAATGGGACATCATTTTGGATATCGCAATTATTGGCAGTGGAATGGCAGGACTTGCAGCAGCAAGAATCCTGAAAGATGCAGGACATACAATCACGATATTTGAAGCACTTCCTGGCCGGGGAATGGACAGTCATAGCATTGAGTTCGATGGTGGGATTATTGATGCACCATTGCGTGTTATGAACCCGCATCTATGGAAAAATACACTTAGCCTTGCTGCACACTTAGGTATTAAAACTTTTCCAGTACGTACCTATATGTCTTGTAGCTGGTTATTCGAAGATCGTACGGAAACATGGTTAACCACATCTCGTAGTCGTATTGGTAATTTCCCAATTATCAATAACCGTAAAGGCATCCAGCAATATGGCTGGCGTCTTGTTAAAGGGATGTTGCAATTAAAAACTGCGATTCACCAGTTCTTTAAATCTAAAAATCAAGATATTACTCTCGCTGAATTTATTAATCAGAACGATATTGAAGAAGTATTCTGGCATGGTGTAGTAATGCCGGTGCTTTATACCATTTGTACATGTAACCCAAAAACAATTGGTGACTGGCCTGCGAAAAACCTTCTTGAGTTTTTGCGTCATTTAACCGATGGCGACATGTTGTTGCGTATGAAAGGTGGTACACCTGCGTTTGTAGACAGCTTAATTAAAGGCATTGATATCCATAGCGGTTCGGCAATTAAAAAGGTTGAGCTACAAGGTGAAAAGGTTCTGGTCGAAAATGAGAAAGGTGACCAAGGTACATTTGACCGCGTTATTGTGGCGACACCAACATCTAAACTTGAAGAGTTCTTAAATCCTGAACAGTTTGCAGAAGATATGAATCTGCTTAAACAGTTCCGTTTCGAACAAGGTGACTTGGTTATTCATACAGACGCAACAGTGATGCCGCCACGCCGTAAAGACTGGTCAGTGCTGAGCTATATGATGGACCGTAAGTTTACTCGTCAGCAGTTTACGGTTTGGATGAACGCGGTAGAGCCATCGCTTGTGGGTAAAAATCCTGTATTCCAGACTTGGCGTCCAGTGACTGATATTGACCCTAAAAAAATCATTTCAAAAGTGACCTTAACGCGTGCAGTTGTAGACTCACAAACCATTGCTTTAAACAAAGAGCTACAGCAACGTCACTTAGAACCAAACCGTAAAGTATTCTACTGTGGTTCATGGTCATGTGATGGTTTGCCAATTTTAGAATCAGCCGTGACTTCAGCAATGCATATTGCGGAAATTTTAGGTGCACCTTTACCATTTGTAGGATTAAAGCCTAAGGTCGAAGTTGCCCCTGAACTCGGTTACTAAAATTGTGAAAGCAAAAGTTCGAGCAGCTCTTTCTCGACTTATCCCTCATAAATATGCAATTGATGCATCAAGTTTGGGGGATAGTGAAGAGCTTGCTTGGACAAATTTGGGTTTTTGGAAAAGTACCCAAACCTACCGTGAAGCTTGTCGCCAACTGGCCGACCATTTGGCTCAAGCTGTCAATTTAAATTCAAAAGATCATTTACTTGATTTAGGCTGTGGGCAGGGCGCAAGTTTGTTGCACTGGTTACAGTACTATCACCCCAAAAGCCTCAGTGCAGTTGAACTACAAGCTTCATGTGTTAATAAAATTCAAAAACTTATTCCTGAAATAAGCCAGATTTTCTGCGGTTCATTTTTAAATTTAAAACAATTTGAATTTAAACAATGCTTCGATGTCATTTTATGTATCGATGCAGCTTATCACAGTCATTTAAATTCATTTCTGGATTCGGTCACTCCAGTTTTAAATTCAAAAGGACGATTAGGTTTTCATTACTTAATGCGTGCCGATTCATGTCAGAACATGACCATGCTACAAGAACAAAAGCACTGTTATTTACTTAAAGCAGCCGATGTCACTTGGGATGCCTTACTCACGGAAGAGATACTGAGAACTACCTTGGAACAACAAGGTTTTACAGATATTAAAATTGAAGATTTATCAGAACAGGTATTATTAGGTTTTTCACAATATATTCGAAATCAACAAGGACAAAGCCATAGTCGAGGGTTGGCAAAGTTTAAAATTCAAATGACTGCAAAGTTGTGCCAACAACTCTATCAATATAGATATGTCCGTTATATTCAAATAACAGCAATAAAAAAATAGGATGTGCCATGTCAGTTAAATATCAAGGATCATGTTTATGTGGAGCTGTAAGCTATCAAAGCGATGCAGAGCCACGTTATAGTTTTAATTGCCATTGTCGAGATTGCCAAAAAGCCACAGGTTCGGCCTATGCGCCCATCGCTTTTTTTCATCAATCTGAATTGAAAATAACTGGCGAACTTAAATATTTTGAGACCGTCGGTTCTTCTGGCCGTCCTATTAAAAGAGCTTTTTGCCCGACTTGTGGTTCTCAGCTTTTTGGTTTACCTGAACTTGTTCCTGAAATGATTTCAATACGCGCAGGTACTTTGGATGACCCAAGTCTCTATCACCCTAAAGCGGAAGTTTTTGTGAGTCAGGCCTATGCTTGGGACATGTTGAACCCAAACCTTAAACATTTTGAAAAAATGATAGAGAAGAAGAAAGAAGGGTAGCTGTTCTGACAAGCTCGTACGCTTTTTCCTACATCCATTCAGGAAATTGACGTCTTTCTATGACCTCACGAATTGCCTATGATGAACTCATCAGGAACAGGAAGTTCCAAAACGTAAAACAACAATAATAAGTTTAGGCATCAGGACGTGAGGTACTACAGGATGTATACCTAGTAACGAAATACGAAAAAAGCCCAACAGGAAGTTGGGCTTTTTTCATTTCTTATTAATGAATCTCTTTTTCGTCTAAGGCAACACAGCTAAAAGCTATATTTCAAAACCTACAGACAACAAAAAACCCCATAAATCAAATATTCATGAGGTTTAATGATGGTGCCGGCACACGGATTCGAACTGTGGACCTACTGATTACAAGTCAGTTGCTCTACCAACTGAGCTATGCCGGCGATGTGGAGTGAATTTTACAGTTTCTTAAAAAAAATACAAGCCAAAAAATGAGCATTTAAATTTTTTCATATCATTTTTAAATACTCATCGGATTTTGCCTCAAAAATTTAGGGTTTTAATACATTAATTTGCTTTTGCGTGAGAGGTATAAACCGCTAAAAATATCCCAAGTAACGACAATACAACGGTTAAGCCCACAATCGCACTCCAGCCGCCGTGTAGCCAGAACCAACCACCTGCCGAACCGACAATACTTGAACCCATATAGTAAAAAAGTAAATACAGAGAACTCGCATGGGCTTTGGCTTGTTTGCTTTCAGCACCCACAGAACTACTCGTAAGCGAGTGGGTAATAAAGAAGCCTGTGGTAATAAAGGCAATCCCAATAATAATGCCAAAAAGCGAGCTGAGTAGGGTCATGAGGCTACCCACAATCATGAGCGCAAAGCCACTCATCATCATGGTTTTTTTGCCGAAGCGATCGGCTAAGCTACCTGCCAACGATGAAGACACCATACCGAAGCTATATGACAAAAAGATAAGACTAATTTGTGTTTGGCTCAGTGAATAAGGTGCACCGCTTAAGCGGAAGGTCGCATAGTTAAACAGAGTCACAAACACACTGGTGAGCAAGAAACCAATCGCAAACAGGCGTAATAATTTAGTATTGCTTAAATGAGCGCGCCACATTTGCATGTGAAAGCCTAAATTCAGCCCTTTTTTCTGCACAAAATTACGCGAAGCAGGCAGTAAGTTTAAAAAGGCAATTGAGCAAATAAAACAGATTGCGCCAAGTAAACCTAAAGCGGTGCGCCATGAAAAATATTCAACCAAAATACCCATACCGACACGGCCCATCATGCCACCAAAGGCCGTACCTGCAATATATAACCCCATGGTTTTACCGAGGTGCTCAGGTGCAATTTCTTCGGCAATCCAAGCCATTGTCACTGCGGGTACACCACCAAGCAATAAACCTTCTAACGCACGTGCCATCAGCAAACTGTGCCAGTTTGGGGTAAACATCGAGACAATATTTAAAATTGCTGCACACAGCATGGATGTAAAGATCACACCGCGACGGCCAATCGCTTGTGAAAAGGCACTCGATAGCACAATCGAAATTGCTAAAAAAGCAGTCGTTAATGACAGTGCCAAAGAGCTACTCGCAGGGCTAATCTGGAAGCTTTGGCTAAATGCAGGTAACAGTGGCTGTACACAATAAATGAGAGAGAAACTGGCAAAACCTACGAGGAATAAAGCAAATCCTGCGTGTTTATAGGCTTGAGTCCCTTTGTGAATCCACTCGCGGGAAAGAGCAGACGTTGCCTCAGGGTTTAAGGTACTGGGTGTAGATGAAGAGTTCATATCATGACCATGACAGAAAAAAGAGCAGTGCCTAAAGGCATGCTGCATCGAGAAAATTCGATGAATTAAAATTAGCAATTTAGAGGGTATTTTTCTAATATATTTAACAATAGGTCATGATATGTTTTATATATAACAATGGAACTTAGGCATATACGCTACTTTTTGGCAGTAGCAGAAGAAAAAAACTTTACCAAAGCTGCGCAGCGCTTAAACATGAGCCAGCCGCCTTTAAGCATGCAAATACGGGACTTAGAAGAAGAACTAGGTGCAGATTTATTTATCCGTTCGCCTCATGGGGTGGAGCTGACCGAAGCGGGGCTTGCCTTTTTAAATGCGATACAGCCAGTACAGCAGCGTGTAGAAGATGCAGCAAACCTTGTTAAACAGGTAGCAAATGGCGAGGTTGGCCAATTGCGATTAGGCTTTACAGGGACTTCAATGTTGAATCCTTTAATTCCTAAATGCGTTCGCTATTTCCAGCAGCAATACCCGAAAGTAAATTTAAAGCTTGAAGAAGCCAATACCTTACTGCTCATCGATTTATTACTTGAAGACCGTTTAGATGTCGCAATTATTCGCTCACCACGCAATATTCCAGATAGCCTCATTTTGCAAGAATTATTAGCAGAGCCACTCATTGCGGCTTTACCTTCCGAGTCTTTTAAACTGGACGATTCAACACAAGAAATTGATTTAACCACACTGCGAGAGCTTGATTTTATTGTCTCCCCACCTTCAATTAGCGCAGGGCTTTTTGATGCGATAAAACAAGCCTGTCATGAGCGCGGCTTTGAACCAAAAATTGGACAAAACGCCCCGCAAATTGTGTCAATTTTATCGTTAGTGTCTGCAAACTTAGGCGTGTCGTTAGTTCCCGAGTCGACTAAACAATTGCAAATACAGGGTGTGGCTTATCGCTCTTTGAAAGCACCTATCCCTACGGTAGGTTTAGGGCTTGCCTATAAAAAACATGCCCCTTCACAAATGGCGATTAACTTTGCCAGTGTGGTGCAAGTGGCTTGCCACCACGCCAACGAAATTGATGAAATTGGCTAGTTTGATTTCGGCGCTTTATTCATTAAAAAGATGCCTGAAATAATAAAAATCGCACCATATAAAAACGATAAAGTCGGCTGTTCATGAATGAAAACCCAAGCCATGAGCGCTGCAAAAATAGGTTCGGAAAGCTCGGTCACTTGCACCTTTGCGGCACTCATATAAGACAACGCTTTGGTGGTGCAGAAAAACCCGAGTATGGTTGGTAGAACAGCTAAACCAATCAAACCTAAAATGATGTCGGTATTAAAGTTTATGCTGTGTAAATTTATTAAAAACGGAACTGCAAGATAAACGCTACCAAATAGCAATAAATACTTAGTCAGAAACAGCCCGCCATTTAGCCTAAATTTTTTAATTAATACTGAAAATAAGCCATAACCCGTACCGGCAATTGAGGCATTAATCAGCATTAAAAGGCTATTTTCACCTTTCCACGAAATGATGCTAATACCCGCAACCGCCAATAATGTTCCAACAAGAGAGTGAATATAGATGCTTTCTTTTAAAATGAACCGACCAAAAAATAGGGCAGAAATAGCAGCCGAAGCCATGAGTACCACGACTACATTAGCGGCAGCACCGTGGTTATAGGCAATGGTTTCAAAAAAGAATAAAGAGAAAATCCCTAAAAAAGCGCATATAGCAATTTGAGTAAAAACGCTGAGTTTACTTGGCATGCTGCTAATAAATGCAATCTTTTGGCTGACAGGCACTTTAAATAAAAAAACACTTAAAAAGAAAAAGGCGATAATGGTTTTTAAAAAGGCAATGTCTTGTGGGTTTAAACCACTGTGCATGAGTAATTTACTAATGACACCAATCGATGCATTTAAAGCCGCTGCACACAGTGCAAATAGGGTTCCGATAATTAAATTATTCACTTTTATAATTCTTCCTAAATTTTACGCATGCAGTCTACATGATTTTTTGGATGAATATTCAATTAAAATAACCAGTTAAGGTTGAATATTTACAGTAGTTTATTCTGTGTGAATTTAACTATTTTTATAAAAAACTAAACGCTTCTAATAGACTTTTGTTTCAAAGAATTGTGATTTATAGTGCCAGCTCATATTATATAATTAGTTAATTATTAAAGAATTTTAAAAATGATTAAATCGATTATTACAGGTTGCGCGGTTCTTACACTTTCAGCTTTAACGGTAACTCATGCTGAGTTTTCTTATGAACAAGAATTACAACAAGGCTGTAATAAAGTGAAGCAATACGCAAGCTTAGGTAAGAAAAACTACGACCAAAAACAATATAAAAAAGCGCTCGAAAACTTTCATAACCAAGCCTCTTGGACTGCTTTTTGTAAAGCCAATGAAGATGAAACCACAGTTAAATTTACCGACCGTGATATTGAAGTTGCTAACAATAACGTAGGTTTGGCCTATGCCAAATTGGGTCAGCCACTTTGGGCAAGAGCATGGTTTATGCTCGATGAAAAATCAAAATCTAGCCAGTTTAACCTTCAGCAATTGCCTGCACCTAAAACCTCAAATGACCTGTCGGGTGAGTATGTACGTTACTCAGGTTTTGGTGAGTGGGATCACATCACGGTAAGTCGTAAACAGGGCCAATATGCCATTGGCTATTCGGGTGTTTATATGGGCATAAGAAGTTTAATTTATGGCCCAAATATGGGTGAGTTTGGCACTACAATGCCGACCAATGCCAAACAAACCATTTATAAAGATCAAGACTGTCGCATTCAACTCGACTTTAAAACTAACGCGAAATTAGGAAATTATATTCAGGTCAAACAAAGCGAAGGTGAGTCGGGTTGTGGCTTTGGACATAACGTTTATGCGGATGGAACGTATTTAAAAGTTGAGTCTGGAAAATAATCTTAAAAACTCTAGGAACTAAATAATGAAAAACATATTTGTACATTTACTACTTCTTTCGACAGTTATTTTCTCTGTTCAGGTGTATGCAGAGGTGGCAAATAGCTCATGTAAAGAAGTGAAATTCCAAAAAGCCGATGAAGCGTGGAGTGGGCACTATTATTTACATGGTGTGATGGAAGTCGGTTCGGAACTTTTACTTCAACCAGATGGTAAGTTTAAATGGATGCTTGCAGTGGGCGCGTTAGACCAATATGCCGAAGGCACATGGTGGAAAAACGGTGACTGTATTGGTTTAAAACCAGAAGCCAAATTTAAAAAGGATTTAAGTATTTTTCCCGAAAGCCTAACGATTTCGGATAAATCCTTAGATGCAGTCTGGCAGGGTGGACGCCAACAAGGCACATATAGCAAAGACTAAACTAAAAAAGTCCGACACTGAGTCGGACTTTTTTTATGGCTTATATATTAGTGGTTCACTGCAGCAAGTTGCTGAGCGTTATAGCGTGCGCCCATATTTGGGTATCTCGCAATAATCGCTTCGATTTCTGCCAAATCTGCCGCTGATAAATGAAGGTCTACAGCACCCGCATTTTCTACAAGACGCTCGATTTTACGCGTACCCGGAATTGGAATAATGTCGTCACCTTGCGCCAAAATCCAAGCCAAAGCCAGTTGAGCCGCTGTCGCATTTTTGCTTTGGGCAAAGTCACTAAATGCTTGTGCCAAGCTTTGGTTATTTTTCCAGTTATCGCCTTGATAGCGTGGCAACTGACGACGGAAATCATTTTCGTCTAGGTTGCCCACATCAAGCGTATTGGTGATTAAACCACGCGAAAGTGGTGAATACGGCACAAGGCTAATACCTAACTCACGAATGGTTTGCAAATGGGTTTGCTCGAACTCACGAGTAAGTAGCGAGTATTCATGTTGAACCGCTGCAATCGGGTGTATCGCATGCGCTTTACGAATAGTTTCCGCCGACGCTTCACTGAGTCCTAAATAACGAACTTTACCTTGTTGCACCAAGTCAGCCATTGCGCCAATGGTGTCTTCAACTGGAACATTTGGGTCTATGCGGTGCGCATAATACAAATCAATCACGTCTGTATTTAAGCGTTTTAAGCTATTTTCGACCGCAACTTTAATCCACTCTGGAGAACCGTCAATATAAGACTCTAAAGAGTTTTGTGGGTTAAGGTTGTCTTCTTTATAACGGAAGCCAAATTTGGTCGCCAAGAACACTTTGTCGCGGTTTTTTTCTAAAACTTTTGAGAGCAAAACTTCGTTTGCGCCGTTGCCGTACATGTCGGCGGTGTCCCAAAAGTTAATGCCGAGGTCTAATGCCTTTTCTAGAGTGGCAATGCTTTGTGTGTCGTCTGAGGCACCATAGGCAAAGCTCATTCCCATGCAACCTAAACCAAGTGCTGATACTTTTTCGCCTGTTTGTCCTAAAGTTCTATATTTCATTTTTCACACTCTTTTTGCAAAATCACTTGAGTAGAAAAACTATAAAATGCTTTGGCTCAAACTGACGTATAACATTCAAACCAATAATTATAAAATTCAAACAATCTGATTTTAGGCTACACAGTCTTCGCGGAACTTTTTAGGCGAAAAGCCGGTATTTTTCTTAAAGAAGTTGGTGAAATACGCTGAATATTCAAAGCCTAAGCTATAGGCAATTTCGGAAATATTCCAACTGGTGTGTTGTAGCAGTGCTTTGGCTTCTTGCGTAATACGCGAGCTAATATGCTCAGACGTGGTTTTGCCTGTGGCTTCTTTTACAGCGCGGTTTAAATGGTTCACATGTACCGACAAGCCATAGGCAAAGTCATTTGCCGTTTTTAGTTTAAGCTGAAAATGTGGCGAGTCGATGGGGAACTGACGCTCTAATAACTCAAAGAATAAATGGCAAATACGAACCGCAGCATTACTATGTTTTTCAAACTGTTGGGTCGGTTGCATTTTCATGGCTTCATGCACAATTAGGTGCAAATAATTTCTTAAAACATTGTATTTATGAATATAGTCTGAATTTATTTCATTCATCATCTTTTTGAAAATAAATGAAATTTCCTCAACCTGCTGGTCATTTAAAAAATACAGCGGGTCGCCGTCGACTTTAAACAGTGGTGAGTCTTGTAAAAAGCTTTGTCGCGATTCTTGGTTTACAAACTCTTCGGTAAATAGACAAAACCAGCCTGCCTGTTCAGGCGAATTAATTTCCCATGCATAGGGCACCATTGGGTTTGAAAACAGTAAAGCAGGGCGGTCGACTCGTATCCAGCGGTTAGCATAGTGAAGTTCACCTGTGCCTAAAACTAGTGAAATTTTATAATAATCGCGGCGGCTATAAGGTGTCAGAAATGAGCAGGCGTCGCGTTGGAACACGTTAAAATGTCCAAACGAAGTCGATGGAACCGAGTAATCGCTATCTCTGGTTAAAGAAAAGCGGCGATAAAAATCATGTATGGTTTCCATGTCTTTGCCTGCGTGCGTTATTAATTTATTTAAAGTTATAAAATTCAAACTTTATTTACTGTAGCTTTTATTTATAGCGCGATCAATCTGTTCATTTAAACAGGTTTGAAAATGAATGATTTTTATAAATACTCTGGGTAGGCAATGTAAGAAGACTCTACACATTCGAAGCCCATTTGCCGATAAAGGGTAACCGCTGGAGTGTTATCAACGTCGACAATTAAGTGGGCAACTCGTCCAGTTGCAACAATCCGATTTACTGCAAATTTTAAGATGCGTTCGGCAAAACCTTTTCGGCGATAAGCAGGGAAGGTATATGTGCCGCCAATAGAAACGAGTCGATCTGTTTCTATGCCTAAACGCACAATCGAAACGATTTGTTGATCTGCTTCAAGCACAATAATTTTTTGTTGTTGAATTAGAGATACCCAGTCAGGTGTTTCATTTACTGAGCGCTCATTATTGTATTGATGTTGATATTCGTTAAGGCGGGCAATATCCGAAATTTCAGCCAAGCGGCCTTGAGCTTCAGAAAATTGGCGTGAGCAAACCATGATCCATTGATCATACTCTCGCAAAATACGTCCTTTTTGCTTTATCTCGGTATGTAATAAGTCTCGCCCGATTGCGGTGGTTACAATCCGACGCGGCTTAAGCTCTAAAATGGATGTACAGAGTAATGATCCAGATGATGCCTCTGATGGAACCCAAAAACAGGTGCCGCCAGCAAGAATGACCGCGACTCCTAGCAGTTGCTTGGCATTTCGTGAGTCATACAAACGTAAGAGTTGCCACTCGGCATTGGTAGCTTGTGTTTGAGCAAGGAAAGCCATCGCCCCAATAGAATAATAAAACCGCTCTTCAAGCCATTGAAAGATAATTTGATATTCTTCTGAACTAGTAGGAGGTCCCTTTATTATCATTATTAATTACTCATTCAAATGATGAACTCAATCATAATTCACTATCCTACATTTTTATTATCATGACATCGTTAAATTTAAGTTGAAGGTCTTTTTAGCTTAAATATCTAATTGAATAAACAACAATAATTATTTAACCAATTTCTATTCAACCTTACATTGACACTCCAAAACGTGCGGATTATCCTTTGCCTGCTGGCCTACATTGCCAGTCGGTTTTAGCAGACCGTCGTACAGATTACATCAGATTTATTCCTTCTGAGGGAGAGATCTGCATGTATTCAACCCGTCTCCCTCACGTTGCGGTAGGGCGAGAGGGGGACACCTTCGGGTGTGCTGGTTCTGTACCCAGTCTGCTAACCCCCTTTCGTTCTGCCACCATCTTTTAGCAGAGATAGGCAGAATCCTTATTTGTACAGGAATCCGTCATATGCGTACTATTTCATCTCTCTCATTGGCAACCTTCGCCAAAATCTTTACATCTACATCCCACTGGTCTTTAAAACGGGTTAACCGACTCTAGGTTTTAAGCCATAGGTCATTACGACTAAAAAATCATAGCAACAATAAAACCCGAGATAGGCGAGCACACCATTTTTGTGCGGCTTCTGCATGCCTGTTTTTTAGCGCTCAATTTAAGAGTGACGGCATTTCTATCTCTTTTATTTACAACAAAAAATTATTTTAAGCGATATACATGAAAAATTTAGAAGCTTCATTTAGAGCATTGCGAGTGCTCCACACGGCAAAAGATTTATTTAACCAATATGGGTTTCACAAAGTCGGGGTAGACCGAATTATTGCCGACTCCCAAATCAACAAAGGCACCTTTTACAACTACTTTCGCTCCAAAGAACGACTCATTCAGATGAGTTTAACTTTTCAAATAGACGCTTTAAAAGAAGAGGTATTTTCCACGATCTATTCGTACAGCGAACTGATGGTATTCGATAAACTCAAGAAAATTTTCTTTTTACATGCTGACTCAGAAGGTTTTTATCGTTTGCCCTTTAAGGCAATTTTTGAAATAGAAAAGCATTATCCGTCGGCTTATAAAGTGGTGGTTGATTATCGAAACTGGCTTATTCAGGAAATTCATAAACTGCTTTTAACTGTAAAACCTGCCGCTACAGTTGAAGATGCGCATATGTTTTTATTTGTGGTCGATGGCGCGATGGTGCAGCTTTTAGGATCAAATCAAACCGATGAAAGGGAATATCTGATTGATTATTTTTTAAGTCGGGTTTGAGGGGAGAAGGCCTAGATTTAGGCCTTTTTAAAACTTTAAGTATTTTAATTATATTGTTGCCTTGAGTTATTTTTTAAATAGTTATTGAGTAAAGTTTTTATGTTATATAGGAAATATAAAATTTTGTTTTTGCACTTATATTAAAATTGAGGAAAGAATATGTCTTTTGGTTGGAGATGCCCATATTGCAATCATACATGTACAATAACTAATTATAATATTAGTAATAAGACACACACATTTAATTTAAAAAATAAATATAAAGTTGCATTAGGTTTAGATACATTGGTAATTGTTTGTCCAAACCCTGAATGTGAGGAAATATGTGTTAAAGCATCACTTTTTAAAAGTCAAAGTCCAAACTTGTATTCACCTGAACCCCTTCCAGAAAAGGAATGGAGTTTATTGCCTCAAAGTAGTTCGAAAACGTACTCAACAACTATCATCCCTGAAGTCATCCTTAATGATTATGAAGAAGCATGCTTAATTAAAGATTTAAGTCCTAAAGCTTCTGCAACGTTAGCTAGAAGATGTCTTCAAGGAATGATACGAGATTTCTGGAAGGTGAAAGAAAAGAATTTATTTGAAGAAATAAAAGCCATACAAGATAAGATAGAACCAGAAGTATGGGAAGCTATTGATTCTATTCGATCACTCGGAAATATTGGGGCTCATATGGAGAAAGATATCAATATTATTGTTGATGTTGAGCCGGATGAAGCACAATTATTAATAAGTCTGTTAGAGATGTTATTTGATGAATGGTATATAGCTGCTAATGAAAGAAAGGAAAGACTTCAAAAGATTAAAGATTTGAAAGTAATTAAAGATGATTTAAAAAAAATTGGGTCATAATAAAAAATTATTTACAAGAATAAATAGTTAGATATAATTCCCTATAAGGAATCTCTCCAATTCTTACCCATTGTATAAGCAAAGTTAGGCTAAAAATGGGTGTTAGTTCCCAAAACTAACGTAATTAGATAAGGAGATAGACAATGTCTAAGAAATTAGTCAATGTTCGAGCATATCGTCGTTATCGCTTAGGTGTATGGGAAGATGTGTGTAAGCACAAACGCTCATATCCTAATCGATAAGTGAAATGTGGGAGAGATTCTGGACTAACTAATTCCATATAGTTTCTGTATTCCAATTTTGTGGAAAACCCATCTGTTTCTCTAAATTTATAATTTTATCTTTATAATCTGCGAATAATTTTTGCATTTCTTCTTTTATATTTTTGTCGATAGTAATTGAGTCTTTAGTCATTAAATATATAGATAAAATAATTAAATATATTCTGTGAGGATTTATGTTTTCTTCGGTTGGTTTTGAATATCCTTCTAATCCTTTTGGGATCATGTGTTTAGAATTCCATAGTCGACTATTGTGACAAGCTTGATTTCTAATATATTTGATAACTTCTAGCCAACTTTTTAGTTGCTTAAAATTTTCTGCGCCAAGCTTTTTGGCACATTTATCTAATACATTCTCACCCTTTTTTTCAAATGTTTGTGGGTTTAACTTCTCTATAATTTTTAAAAACTGATCAAAAGTAATAAGTTCCATAGCTATCCAGAATGGAGGCAATAATCTGTATGAAATATAGGGGCTTTTATAATTTTTCTTAAAATGTTTTACAAAGTCGGCATCAGATTTGGCCATCTTACTTAATATTTGGCTTCTTTCATAATAAGGCTGCTGATTTTTTATGAAATAGTCATCATTTACATACCAAAAAGGATCATTAGTGAATTCTGTAATTGCTTGATCTATATAGCTTTTTGAAATTATTTCGATTTTTAACGTGTATTTAATAATGATTTTTCTTAAATCATCATCCAATAAATAGATATTCCAACCATCACTAAATTTAGTTTGAGGCTTATATTTTTCCTCTGGTGCATTTAAATCCTGAATGAAGGGGTAAAAATATATTTTTAAATGATACCAATTAATTTGAGATAAGACTTTCCCAGCAAAATCAATTTCATCCCCTTGAATTGATAAACCTTTTTTAGCTACTAAATAATCTGTAACCAATTTTTGAGGTGTAATATAAGGTTTGCTATATTCTTGTAAAGTATTCATATAAATCATAAAAATAGAAAAGCCCGTAATGTATATCACAAAATAATCATGATCTCCATTACGGGCGTCGTTAGAGTTACTTTATAGAATAAAGTACTCTAATGTCAATATAGCTGTAAGAAATTTAGTTAGAATACATAGGAACTCTATAGACTTTTTAATATATGAAATTAAAAAGTTGTATTTCGCTTGTCTCGTTCATAAATCATATCTAATAAATAATTACAAACAACTTTCTTCATGCTTCGTGACAGTCTTAAGCCTTTACTGTTCACTCAAAACCAATTTTTTAATCTTCACAGCTTTCTCGAAGTGATCTAGCTTATGCTCCATAATCCACCAATGCGCTGCTTCCATTAGTAACTCAGGTTTATCATTCTTATTTTTAAAAAAAGCATAAAAAGACAGACCAACATTGTCTCCCTTCTTTTCAATTTTATCTTCGCATCCCTTAATAAAAATTTCTCTTAATTCATTTCTCATATTGAGTATCACTTCAAGTCTATAAAACTAAGACGGCTTATTCCGCTCGCCCCATTGGCACATCATATCTAACAAAGGAATTAAAGATTGTCCTCTCTCAGAAAGCCGATATTCAACTTTTGGCGGAATTTGAGGATATTCTTTACGAATAATAAGTTCGTCTCTTTCTAACTCTTTGAGTGTATTGCTGAGTGTTCTAAATGAAATATTGCCAATGCAGCGTTGCATCTCATTAAAACGCATGACATTTTTTTCATACAGCCAATACATAATAATCATTTTATATTTGCCATTAATCAAAGAAAGGGTATATCCAAATCCCGTTTCTTCTAATGGCGTGTTTGATGGAACGCACTCGGTCATTTTAAAAATCTACACTATCTTTTAGTATAGTATATAACATAAATTACCGTACTTATATTTAGGAAAGCACACTTCTATAATCGATTTATCAACTTTCCGATAAGAGTGTTTTTATAATGAAAAAGACATTAGTCATTGTTACCCATCCTCACATAGACCAATCAGTCGTAAATAAAAGATGGGTAGAGGAATTAGAAAAATACCCAGACCAATTTACGGTTCACCAGATTTATCAGGCCTACCCAGATGGCGTAATTGACGTTGCCAAAGAACAAGCGCTTGTAGAAGAACACGAAAATTTAGTTTTTCAATTTCCAGTGTATTGGTTTAACTGCCCACCGCTTTTGAAACAATGGCTTGATGAAGTTTTAACATATGGATGGGCTTACGGTTCAACAGGTGACAAAGTTAAAAATAAGAAGTTTATGCTGGCTGTGTCTGCGGGTGGCCAAGAACATATTTATTCAGAGCAGGGTGAATATAAACTTACGTTGGACCAAGTTTTTAGTTCTTTTCAGCTCACTGCTTTATATGTTGGGGCGGACTATCAACCACTTCATGCATTTTATGGTTTAGACACAAACCCTTCAGAAGATGACGATGTTCCTACTCATCAAGACGTAGCAAATAATGCGATTGAGTACGTTCAGAAGTTATTAGCGTTGTCTGAGTAAGTTTTAAGGTAGGGAGGCCTAAACGTGAGAGTTTGGGCTTCTTATATAGAGGATTTTTAAAAAATTACATTAAGGTTTTAAGTTAAATATACAATTTATTTATGATATAAATGTCCGCTAAATATAGATTAAATTTAAAAATTTATGACTATTCTTGATATTAAAGAAAAAGAAAATTCCCTTATAACTGACGATGCTCATGAATTAATATGCTACGCAACAATCAGTGAAATAAGCTCATGGAAGGATGTTACTAACTTATATTCAGAAATTAAGCAGAAGCATTTACCTAAAAAAGTATTATTACTTTTAGAAGATATAGGACAGTGCCAATACACCTCTATGCATGCTTCAATGGGAGATGGACTTTATTTTGATACCACAGAACTCGTTGAAGATGACAGTGAAGTAAGTTGGGAAAATACTCGACCTTTAGAGCTTCAATATCATATAGAACAATTATTAAAGCCAGAAAATTATATAGACTTTAATAACTTGCCTAAAAAACTTAAGTATAGCGATGAAGATCAAGTAACTCTGCTACAGATTAATGCTGAACCCGACAAAATTTTAGATGCCGTTATTCAAGTAAAGTTAGTCAATAGTCAAACTGAAACTCAAAAATTTGCAGCATGCCTCAATGGATATTTTAGTTGTGATTTGAACCCTTTTGAATCTTTTAGCTTGATTGAGCATTTAAATCAAAACTATGGCTTAGAGTATGTGGGTTTAGGGGCAAGCTTATTATTTTTTATGAAAACACCAAAATTTGATGCAAATAAAACGCCTCAATTACTTAATGAGTTGAGCAGCTTTTATCAATTCAATCAAACAACGCATCACTCGCTAGAACAACATTTATCTCATCATGAATATCTTATTTTGCCTTATGTAGAGTCATTAGAAGTGTTCGATTTGGATTAAGTTAATTCGAGATAACCAATTTTTATTTTTTAAAACTCATGAGATTCAAAGTATGAAAAAACTACTCAGTTTAAGTGCATTAGTATTAGCAACTACATTAACAGGGTGCGCGATCAATTTACCTTTTAATAACCGTCTAAACTATACGTCTGTTTCAGAATTATCAGCTCTGCCAAAAGTGCAAGATACTGTGCATATCAAATGGAATCCAGATACTTTCCCTCAACGTATTGATATTCAAGGGGCAGACGGTTTTGTAGGAAGTGCTTCTAGAACACGTATTCCTACAGGCGTAGCTCTATCGAGTCGTATAGAAGAAGCGATTGCTCAGATAGCAAAATTATCACCAAATGGAAGCCCATTAACGATTACGGTTGAAAAGGCTAAATCTGGCTTTGAATACTCAGCTGGTATGTTCAATATTACTCCTGCAATTGATGTGGCAAATGTAACTTTAGTGGCTACCTTTGAATATAAAGGTCAGAAATGGACGAATACATTTAACTCTAAGTTAAAGGATCCAAAAATTGGTGGTACTTCACAAACAGCTTTATTAGATAAAGCGTGGGATGATATTGCTGTACAAGTCGCTAAGGATGTTTCTAAACATTTAGCTAATAACTAAACTTTTAATTTTTATTAAAAATAAAAAAAGACCTAAATCAAAACGTTTTAGGTCTTTTTGAATTCTGGCGGTGAGAGAGGGAATAAACTTATTAATTTAAGCGTATGATAAATAATGAAACTTAAAAATCTTATTTTATATTTTACCCCCAGTTATACCCCCAACCGTATAAGGGTACTTCCGTATCTACTCAACTACTGTTTTTACTATAGCATGGACGCATTGGATTAACCTGATGGATTTCATTGCCATCATTTTTTAATGTATGATCATTTGATACTTACGTACGTACAGAGATAAGCATGTTTGAGATCATTGATGATTTAAAAGCTAAATTAGATCAGCATCGACCTCTTTCACCTGCGATTGTTAAAAATCTACATGAAGACTTGATCCTGCGCTGGACTTACCATTCCAATGCGATTGAGGGTAATACTTTAACCTTATTGGAAACCAAAGTTGTTCTAGAAGGGATTACGGTAGGTGGTAAGGCATTAAGAGAGCATTTTGAAGCGATCAATCATCGTGATGCAATCTTGTATGTCGAAGATATTATAAAAAAAGAAGAACCATTTTCTGAATGGCAAATTCGGAATATTCATCAACTAATATTAAAAAACATTGATGATGAAAATGCTGGACGATATCGCCAGCAAAATGTATTAATTTCAGGTGCTACAACTAATCCGCCAGACTATACTTTGCTTAATGACAAAATGGCTCAGTTTATAGATTGGTATAACACGGAAGCTCATGCATTACATCCAGTTGAACGAGCAGCCAAAGTCCATGCAGATTTCGTTGGTATTCATCCTTTTGTTGATGGCAATGGTCGAACATCACGTTTATTGATGAATCTGGAACTATTAAAAGCTGGCTATCCACCTAGTGTGATTACTGTAGAAAATCGCTTGACCTACTATGAGGCTCTAGATCAATGGATGGCTTATGGTAAGACAGAACCATTCATCAATCTGATTGGTGAAGTTGTATTGGATGGATTTAAACCTTATCAGATAGTTTTAGGGATTTAATCATTTTAAATAGTTGTGGTTAGAGTCTATAAAATAATAGAGTTAGAAAGTATGAACTAGTTGCTTTAAAGATAGTGAGTAAGTAATTAATCTTAGTCACTATCCAATATCAAGGAGTGGGTAATACTATTTGTATTTAGGTTTACCATTTTCATCCAAGTTTAGTAACACAAACTCTTTTTCGATCAGTTGCTCAATAACTTGTTCTCTTCGGCAGTTTTTTAGCTCAGCTAATTTCTCAAGTTGCTTTTGAGTGTTTTTTGTTAAAGGGAGATGATAAGGTTTTTTCGCCTTTCCTGAATCTCTAAATTTCTTTTGACTCCATGTCTTTTTCATACGATCTAAAAATAATTTCTTATCAGATGGAACTCCATAAGACATATTGTCTAATGAAATTAGAATTGCATTATAAAGATCCATATTATTTTGAGGTGGATAGAAAATATTTATATTTTTATAAAATTTTATTAAATACTCCCATGCCCATGTTAGTTGATTGTTATTTGTTTCATCCAACCATTTTATTTCTTTGTCTGGTGTTTTTATATTTAACCATTCTATTTTCTTATTTTGTATGAAAAAAATTTTATGATTCACATCTAAGGGAATTATATCTAGGTGATATATAAAATCTTTAAATGGATCTCCATTGATTACAATTGTTGGTGTTAGATTAAATTCACTTTGAATTTTATGTATTAACCATATTATTTTCCTATTATCATTTTTTTCTATCCACTCTAAGTATTCCAATGGTATTAGATGATTTTCAATATTTATTTTTAAATTTCTTATGTGGACTTCTTTATCTTGTAAGTTATTTATATGGTTAATAATAATTTCTTTTTTTTGTGTGATCGATGAGTTGGGCCCTAAAAAATATAAATTAAACATTTGTAAGAAATTCCATGACCACCTAATTTCTCTTTCTTCAAATCGACCTAGCCCCTCCAAATGTTGCTGAGTTTTGTTGGATATGATGACTTGACCATTGTCACGAGTAATAGTCATATTTTTATCACTATGTAGAATTATTTATAAAATATTAATAATATTTTTTGTAGATTACTAGTGGGATATTCATAATTTTTTTATGAGTTTTTAGTGATACATATATGGTGTTTTATGTAGTTATAGCCCCCTTTTTTGCTAAAAATAGCCCTTTTATAGGTATGAAAAAGTAAAAATCATATAGCCAAATATCAATTTTCTAAAAATTAAGTCGACGTAAATTTTTAGTTCATACTCATGAAGAAGGATCAAAGTCAAATGATGGATCACAAATTGTTGCTTAAAACTAACTTTAGCTTGTTCATGTTGACCAAGTTTAGGCTAGTGAAGTGTCGGATTGTAAGGTGTTCTTAGAGGCAAGTAGCTATCCAGCTTAGCTGGTTATTAATATTATTAATTACTTCTATATATTTTGATTCATATGTATAGGCTATATTTTATAAGCTAATTTATGACTATTAATTTTTTACAGAATAGTAAGTGATATGAATCCTAACATGATGAGTATCACGACATGAATTTGACTACAGTTATTTGGAATGAATCCAGTGTTTGTACTGCTATTGAAGACTTTGTTTACGATGTCTGTTTTGAACAGATGGATGAACAACAATTCAAACAAATATTGAGTACATTATATGAAGCCTTTCAATATTTCTATTCAGCACAGCTTCACTACGCTGAATCCATCCAGTATTTTATTCAGTGCAAGTATTGGATTGATCATTTTCTGAATGGTCAATCTGTATCACATATCTTGAATTTTAATATTCAACAGGTTCAAACCCTATGCTGTGTACTCAGCCAATATAAATATGATTATTGGAATGAGCATGCTCGCTTTATTCAGCAAGAAGAGCAGAATCGAAGGTCACTGTATCAGTATCTGACTAAACTCATGACACATTATTCTGAACTGTTATTTGTACGTGTCGATTTGGGTTATCTCAAAGAACAACAGGTTTATATTGGTATCGAGAATGTTCAACAGCATATGAGTATTTTAAGAAATCGTATAGCAAATCAAGATGGATGTTTCATGGGATTACAGGGCTATGCATGGGCATTAGAGCAGGGCGTAGATAAAGGCTACCATTGCCACTTATTGCTGATTTATGATCCATCGAAACGGCAAAATGACTGGTATCTTGCTGATCAGGTTTGGCAAATGTGGAACAGTATTACGGGTAATATCGGCATACACTTTAATTGTAATACTACGGAACATAAGCAGAAGTTTATGCAGAATGATCGTTTAGGGGTAGGACCTATTCGATGCGATAATCTCGTGGAAGTAACGAATGCCTTGAATGCGGGCATGTATTTGGTCAATCCTGAAAAGTATGCACAGCATTTACGAGCAAAGATACCGTATATGCGTAGCTTTGGTACAGGTCAATTTGAAGTGCATTGGCGTAGAGGTGTTGCTCAAACCTTGCAGATATGTGGATTTTAAGTCAAACAACAATTAAAAAACTACGGCACTCCTAGTGATATGAACCAATAACCTAGGATGTGTTTTCTCATGACGACCTACAACGAAGCTCAAACCTTTTGTGAAATTGAAAAATTTATCAAGGATGTGGTGGATGACCAAATCAGTTGTGAACAATTCAAGCAACAAATTGTTCCTTTAATCATCAAGTCTTGACGCTTTTTTATTCAGGGTTATGACTATGTTGATTCCATCATTATTTTTAAGCAGATTGAAAGAGCCTTGTTTCAAGCCAATAAATATGGATTGTATGAAAATATTAAAGACCTGCCCGATCATGTGATTGAGTCGATGATTGCCGATATTCAGTCAAAATCTGAATTGATACAGCATGGTCATCAATACGATCAGAAGCAGAATAAAGCTGAAATGAAAAAGGTTGAACGCTTCTTATTGGATTTGATACAAAACAAGGACTGCTTAATCATCTTTCCAATGCGGTTGGGTATCAGGGCAGATGTATCGTCATTAGCATTTAACGAATTTGAATGTTATGTCTATGCCTTGTTGAGAGAGGTTAGGGCAAGAGAGATCAATTTATTCCGTTGCATCCATTCGGTGATCTGGAAAATGAAACATTATCCTGATCGTGGTTACTACCTCCAGATCTACTTCATTTATGCAGGACAAGCACAGGACACGACTTTATCTGACCATGCCAATAAATTGGCAGCGAAGTGGGAAGAACTCAGTAATGGTTATGGTGAAGCCCATATTGAAGAACAAGCCAAGAAAGGCTGGTCAGTGAATTGCCAAGATGACAGGCAGATTCAGCGTATCCTGCAATTGCTCAAGAGTGATTTTAATGCGAATAGTAAAAATCATTATTTAAGGGTGATGCGAACTCGTCGCAAAACTTTTGACTGTGAACGCATCCCTTTAAAGCTGAATTAGTTTTGTTCAGTAAAATTAATGGAGTTGTTGTCGAATAGTGGTCTAAGGAAAACAATGCGCTTAGACCACTAATCCACTGAAGCATGAATGGACGAATGCCTAGAAATTATAGGTATAGGTCAAGCCACTGCTGGTCGTGATGGTCACTTCACGGACATATTCAGCCGAACAGCCTAAGTAAACTTTTGCTACCGAACCATAACGCATATTTTGATAATCGTAAGTGCCTTTGCTTCTACAATTGCCACGATTGATTAAAACACCTGTGATGGTGGTTGGAGCATCGTTCAAGGACATGATGTTTAACAAATCGCTATAGCCTGTCATGGAGTATTGTGATTCTTCACGACGAACACGGACTTCAAACTGTTCTTGTACAGTGGGTTCAGTCCCTTCCTCAGCATTGTATGTTTCATCTTCTAAAAAGGATTTATCTACGGGTGGAAAATCATCTTCGGATTGAGGGGGAGTTTCAGTCGTATCAGCAGTGCTATTCTCACTTGTTTGAGTTTGGACATCTTTGGATTTTGGTACATCGTTGCCCGAATTACATGCGCTTAAAGTCAGCAGCAACACACTGGATAAAACAACAGATGGAATAAAATTCATTACACATGCCTATATTTAATTGAATGTTGTGATCTACAGGGTTGGGCGAAAGCCCAACTCTGTTTATTTAATTTTTAGATAAATCAATTTTTTGCTTTTTATAAAAATGGGAGTCATTCACTGATCTTTTTAAATACCTTCTCGATCGGCGTGTAGTTTTCCAAGCTAAAATCAAAAGGAATTGGCTTTTTCAGTGGCACATCAAATTTCTTTAATGGCGCATTTTCTATGCCGTTGAAATGTTTGCGTTGAAAGGACATGGTACTTGGTTCAAGGATTGCGATTGGCTCATTTGCAGAATCAGCTTGAGTAATGTTGGTTTGATAAATGACTAAGCTATCTAATTCCAATTTATGGTTATTGAAGTTAAAAATATAACCGACATATTTTTGTCCACCAGCCGTAATGATATTTTGTGCTAACTCTGACGTGGATGGAGCTGTGAAATTCACAATAAGATCAGATGCGAAATTCATGTTCTCAAAATGTAATTGTTTCGAGTCAGCATCGTAATAAACAAAATTATCAATCGGACCCTTCGGTCGATCATTGGGTGTATAGCTGCTCGGCATGAACTGGCTTTGTGCAGACGTAGCATTTAAACTGAGCTCTAAAAGTTTTAAGTCATAATTTAGATGGGCATTTTTACTATCTAATTCTTTTTGAAGTGTTTGAATACGTTGTTGATATTGTTCAGTACTTTCAAATTGATCTTTTTGTGGTGGAGTCACCTGCATTGTCGATCTTATATAATTGATGGCTGTATCATGCGCTGCACGCAAAGAATAGTTATCACCTAAAGCAAAGGTGAATGCAGGAAATTGTTGACCTGTATTTCCAATTACTAAAACTTGATTGTTTTTTAAAGCCAGCACATTTCTTAAATCATTCAGAATAGATTGGAAATGCACACAGTTTGCACAATAGTCAGCCACATCTGAATTTTCAGCAAACATCTGCAATCCAGAGATAGTTTTATACGGTGGATAAAAGGAAAAATATCCTTCGTCTTTAATGAGCTCCTGAAAGCTTTCGCCTGTTTTGGTGAGCGGAGGGGTAACTTTATTTCGAGCAATAATCAAAGGAGAAGAAGTAGTCTGTGCAGGGGCTTCATCATTCAATGACATTGTTTCAATCTTTTGAGATAGCTCTTCTTTCTGTACATCATCATGTTGTGGTTTTGAGCAGCCGACCAACGCAAGGCTGGTGAGCAGTGCAATTGAAACGTATTTCATCCTATTATTTCCCCATCCAATTTTTTTAAAGTTTTTAAAAATGAATTATGAAATTGACTGTAATTTCAAATACATTCTGGTTGGCTGTCACAGGCTCTAGCTATACTTTTACTGAGTACAAAAATGACAACTCAAATAAGCTGTGTGATGAATTCGATGATTGTTATCCAGCACAAAACACCACTGACCAAAATAGATGCAGCAGTTAATTGATGCCTTGAATTAATCAGGACACAGCGAAAGCGTGCGATAAATGAATCGGAATGAAATGCTTGAGAGGCTTAGAAAGTGCAGGGGAATAAAGCACAGTAAATTGCGTCATGGTTGACTATTCCTTTTGTGATGAGAAGTAGTCTTACCAAATTACTGTCAAATAATGGTGGCAAGACTAGAAGGGTTGACAGACTGATACAAAAGGAAATCAGCGCACGCAAGCGTGCCCCTCCTAGCCTCACCATAAAGGCGTGACTTAAGAGAACGCACAAAAACCTATATCGCGTTTGTTGTGCGCCTTTTGTAAACGGTCTGTCAAAACCGACTGACAATGTAGGTCAGCCCTTGCATCATAATCGTTGCTAAAAAACAGGTCAATTGATCTATTTAAGCATCATTCAAAAATCACCCAAAACTGATGGTAAAAAACGCATTCTAAAAAAATACAAATACATAGCATCTAAATGAGAACGGTGTTTCTCGATTCGAGATAGCACCAATACATGCTTCAGCTACATCGCAATCATTTTGCCTGCTTCCCCAGCAGGCTTTTTTTATTCATTTACAGGAAATACCACAATGAGTTTGCCATGTCCTTATTGCCAGTCTAGAGAGACGGTACTGCTTGAATCAACCCAACATTTACCCAGTACCTCAACCAATAACCCTATTGCCAATAGCGTGATGTCACCTATGGCACTTGCTACTTTGGGTGTTAGCGTTTCTAAAAGTCTAAATATGCCTCCGATAGCAGGCGCAATCGTTGGGGTACTGATCGGTGGTATCTGGATGTTGATCACTGAAGATGAACTGCAACAACCGCTACTCCCAACTTATCGCAGACAGTATTACTGCAACAACTGTGACCGCAGCTTTAGCCCAAATTTACGCAATTAAGCATTCAACAAAATTCACAAATCGAACCTTATACCCATTTTAAAATTAATACAGGAATTATTCTTATGGCACATTTAGTTGAAACCATGGCATTCGTTGGACAAACTCCTTGGCATGGTTTAGGTAATGAACTTACCCCAAACCAACCCATCGAGGTTTGGGCACAACAGGCAGGCATGGACTGGCGCATCGAATCCTCCGATGTCAGTTACATGGCTCAAAATGAAAAAGGCCAAAGCATCATTATGCCTTTTGAGGAACAACGGGTACTGTATCGCTCAGATACCCATGCACCGTTATCGGTGGTGAGTCAGCGCTTTCAGGAAGTCCAGCCGATGGAAATCCTGCATTTTTATAAAGACCTAACCGAACAATCAGGCTTTGAACTGGAAACAGCGGGGGTACTCAAAGGCGGTAAGAAATTCTGGGCATTGGCGAAAACAGGACAAAGCACAACACTTAAGGGCAAAGATGTGAGTAATGGCTATATTCTTTTAGCGACAGCCTGTGATGGTACATTAGCTACCACAGCCCAATTCACTTCGATCCGCGTGGTGTGTAATAACACTTTAGCCATTGCCCTTAAAGGGCAAAACACCAGTGCAGGTGTAGTTAAAGTGCCGCACAGTACCAAGTTCGATGCAGAGAAAGTCAAACAGCAACTGGGGATTTCAGTTCGTGCATGGGATGAACATATGTATGAAATGAAGCAACTCAGTCAGCGTAAAGTAACCCAACAGGAAGCGGCAGCCTATTTTGATGCGGTATTTAACAATACCAATCTCAGCACTGCTGAACAGGATGAAAGCATTATTCAGTTTTATCGAAATGCAGCCATGCCGAATCAAAGCGCTTCATCTCGCTCAGACAATAAAACTGAACCGAATGGACGTGCTATGTCAAAAGTCATGACTATGTTTAACGGACATGGGCGAGGGGCGGAACTGAGTTCAGCCAAGGACACCGCCTATGGTTTACTGTGTGCCATAACCGAATTCTGTGATCATGAACGTCGTGCCATGAGTACGGATCACCGACTTGATTCAGCATGGTTTGGTGCAGGTGCAGTGATTAAACAACGAGGTCTGGAACAGGCCTTAAGAATGGTGGGTTAATAAAAGCCATACCATTCATTCAGTTTCAATTAAGTTCATCTATTTAGCCTAAGCTTACGGTAACACCGTACAAGCACAGCAACACCTTTAGCCGCACCCTCAGATGCGGCTTTTTTATGCCCAAAATTCAGCTTTTACGATTTTACCCATACAGGAATAGTTACAATGAATAGTCATACTCAAATTCAAAATGCCTTAAATCATCCACCGTTACAGCCATATTCACCAAACCTGAATCCAACCACTCAAAACTCATCGACTCAACAGGTTGAAGTCGGAACTCGAACCAAACGAGACCGACCGAATACGCAGCCACGAAAAACCAAAGCACCCACAGCTAAACGCCTTGCCAACACCAAACAGCTCAATTACCAACAATGGCTAGAAGTCCGAAAGCAGGGCATTGGCAGTAGTGATGCCGCTACAGCATGTGGTTTAAATCCCTATATGTCGATGCTGGAACTGTGGATGATCAAGACAGGACGGATGCAACAAAATATCGAGGATGAAAGTGCTGGTTATGCACCGTTGTACTGGGGCAAGCAGTTAGAACCCTTGGTGGCTGAATACTACAGCATGCACACCAATAATAAGGTGCGTCGAGTCAATGCAGTGTTACAGCATCCTGATGAAGACAAACACTTTATGTTGGCGAACCTTGACTATGCCGTGGTGGGCAATGATGAAGTTCAAATCTTGGAATGTAAAACTGTAGGGGAATATGGTTCTAAGTTATGGCGAGATGGTGTGCCTTTATATGTCCTCTGCCAAGTGCAACATCAACTGGCAGTGACAGGTAAACAGGCAGCGCATATCTGTACCTTGATCTGTGGACATGAAAGTAAAATCTTTAAAGTGACCCGTAATGAAACCGTGATTCAGCATATCATTAATGCGGAACGTCACTTCTGGCAATGTGTGGAATCGGATATTCCACCGAGTGTCGATGCTTCTGACTCAGCAGCCAAAGCCTTGCAGCAGCTTTACCCTGAGCAGATACCACTAACAGTGGAAGATCTGACTCAAAATGAACAAGCCAACTACCTATTTAACCAATTGCTTGAAGAGCGACATAAGGTTGAGCAGCACCAACAGTATTTTGATGAACTCAAACATCAACTGCAAATGATGATGAAAGATGCTGAACGAGCAGTGTTTACGGGTGGTTCAGTGACGTGGAAGAAATCACAAGACTCGATCAGCCTAGACAGCAAATCCTTACTGAAACAACACCCTGAATATCTACAGCAGTTTCCTCAAACCAAAGCAGGTACACGGCGATTTCAGATTTACCCGAATGGTGGATAAGGCAGCAACGCAGATCCAGCATTTATTTCTTCAACAAACGTATCAAATCAACCAATACCCAAAACCAACCGATCCCAGACCCGAACAGGTATGGGATTTTTTATGCCCAATTTTTATTTATACATCTATATAGAGGACATCACCATGATTAAAGGTTTAGCAATTACACCGCCAGTATTAGGACGTATTAGTATCGGCAAAATCATCGAAAAGAATGGTAAACGACTCCCTGAAAAGGATGACCAATTTACCATTACCAGTCAAATTCAAGGAAAAGATGGCTGGGTGAAACATCCACTGGATGAACAGTTACGTGCTAAAGCACAAAACCAGAAACTCAGAACCATTCCAGTACGCATGATCTTTAACGATCCTGAACTGAATCTACGGGCAGAGTACAGCCTATTTGACCGCCAAACTGGACGCTTAATCTGCTCAGGTAATGGAGAAACCTGTCAGCGACTGGGACAAAATGGTATTGAACAGCATCCATGTCCATCACCTGATCTTTGTCCATTGGCACAGGGTGGGTTGTGTAAACCTTATGGGCGGCTGTATGTGAATTTAGATGAATCGGATGAGTTTGGCACTTTCATCTTTAGAACCACAGGCTTTAATAGCATTCGTACCTTGGCTGCACGATTACGTTATTACCATGCTGCTTCAGGTGATTTACTTTCATGCCTGCCATTGCAATTGACTTTACGAGGTAAAAGCACCACGCAAAGTTATCGTACTCCGATCTATTACGTGGATTTAACTTTACGTGATGGAATCAATTTACAGGAGGCAATTACGTCAGCCAAACAGATTGATGAAACAAGTAAGGCAGCAGGGTTTTATCAGGAAGCTTTAGATCATGTGGCACGGCAGGGCTATGGCAATGCTAGCTTTGAGGTGGGAGGTGAGGAGGGGCTGGATATTGTTGAGGAGTTTTATAGTGATGAATCAAGACCAGAACAGTCTCAACAAACGCATGACCTAACCCATGTTCAGGATATTCAGAAAGGCTTGCAGCAATCGGTTCAGGCTTTGAATTGATTAGGTGGAAGCAGGACGTTTTTTCTTACAGCGGGCTCTATTATTTGAGCGAAATTGCGCTCGCATCATTGATTGGGAGAAAAACATCATGAATGCGTTCACAGGTCAAACTTTTCAGATGAATCAAATCATTAATATCAAGCATGTCGTTGAATTTACTGCTCTGAGCAAATCAAAAATCTATGAGATGATCAATAAGAAATCAAAGTATTACGATCCGACATTTCCTCAACCTGTGCGCTTGACCGAAATGCGTATCGGTTGGTCAGCTTGGGAAATTCACCAGTGGATTGAGGCTAAGATGGAAGAACGAGAGTAATGGGAGCTTTTGCTCCCTTTTTTTTGTGTGTTTTGAGCGTTATTAGCAAGACATAATCTTGATTACCACTTCTCACTCTCTTAGTAAGGCTTAAATTGTTTTACTGAGCATAGAAAGGCTTTCTGTAGGATACTCATAACTGAACCATCATTAACAATCGCTAGTGGAAATAAATGGGAGTTAATTAAAAGCAGAATTATTGTATTCTGATATTGGAAAATTGATAAATTGAATTCATTACCTAAATAGAAAAGTTATATGACCATTACACTTAAATCATCACTTTCATGGATAGATAATGATAAAGAGTCTAGAGGAAAAGTATTAGAGCTTTTATCTCATTTCAATGAAAAGGACAGCAGGGATGAGCTAGGGATTGGTAGTATTAGGGATCGTATATCAGATCTCTTATTTCCAGGTACGAGTACCATTCAAACGAGGCTTCGTTATTTTTTCTTTATACCTTGGCTTTATCAGGAAGCTGAAAAAAAACATTTAAATGATAATGAATCACTCAAAATTATTGATCAGCTTGAGCGGAATTTGATTACTAGCTTGATGCAGTCTGATGATTTAGATGGCGTGTTTGGTAAGACTTCTGGCATCACTTTGAAACGATTACCAAGTTCAGTATATTGGTCAGGCTTAGAAAAATGGGGAATTAAGAGTAAAAATTGTTTGCAAACTGAATATTTCTTTTATGCTAAGAAATTAGAGAACAAAAGAGCTCAATTAGAGAAAGAAATAGCACATCTACAAAAGCGTAATGATGATTATTCAGAATTCCAAATTGAAAAAAATAAATCTTCTATATGGCATTTCAGCCTTCCCAAGCCACCTAAAGATTTTCCCAACAGTGTGAATTTAAAAGTTACGGATGAAGAAGCTGGATTTATAAAAGAACAGCTTCGTTGTCATTGTGGTGAGAGCCTTTTGGCTTATCTTGCTTTAAATAGTCACTATAGCCAAGACGTAACAGTACCATGGGAGCATCCACAATTTGAGAATTTTGATGTGGAGACTCAGAAACTCCTTAAACATGCAGAGTTCTTTTCTGTCATTATTCACGGCGCCTATTTACTTTATAACCTATTACTTGCTGATCTTAGCGAGAATAAAAAAGTTTATCAGGAGTATAAAAATAAATTACATGAGTGGTATCAGAAATTATACAGCAGGGATTCTAAGGTATTTCACCTTGATAATTGGTTCATAGACGATTTCTGGATAACAATTGAAAAAAGAAAAAATTCTTATGCTGAGCCTATATCAATCAATCGTACGACTAAAATCTTTATTGAATCATGGGTAAGTATTCTTCAGTTAAAAGATCCTAAATTTTATAAGTTGAATAAAGTGAAAAAATTAATCATAGAGCGTGAGAAGCATTTAAAAGGTGCTAGATCAAGGTTTACCAATAAAAAAGCGTTAGAGCAGTGGGGCGGAGCCGCGGGTGTAAATGAGTTGAGATATCGTTGGCCGACGGCAAAACAATTTTTGAAAGATTTATCTGTTGTTGAGGGAATTTAGGTCATGTTGAACCCATCGCATAGAAGCTTAAATACGTCTTTCTTAGTGCCTCCTGTAGGGATGATATTTGATGAAGCAATACTGACAACTTATTCCCTAGATCCGTCTGTTGTATTAGAGATTCCAGTCTATCTTTCATTGTTAGCAACTGATAGTAAGCCAATCGATCCTTATTCAATTTTGGCATCAATCAAAAAGTTGAAAGAACGAATAACTATATTTTCACAAAAAGGACTTATTCAGGTTCCAAAAGACAGAAAGCCAAATCCTGTTTTTAGTTATTTGGAAGATATGATCATAGAAAGTGAATCTCCTAGAGGTGGTGTTTTTCATCCAAAGATATGGTTATTACGTTTCGTCAATGGAAAAGATATTGTATATAGACTGGTTGTACTTTCTAGAAACTTAACTAAAGATAATTCGTGGGACATTGCCTTACAGTTAGATGGACATGTGGGTAAGAAGCGAAATCCGAAAAATAATCCAATAATTTATTTCCTTTCAAACACCTTAAGTCGTTTTCAAGATAGTGAGCTAAAATATAAAAAGGCTCAACAAATGAATAAAATGACACAGGATTTAATCAAAGTTCAATGGTGTTTGCCTGAAGGTTTTAATGATATTTCTTTCTACATTTTAGATCAGGGTTCCTATCCATGGAACATTCAAAAGAATGAGAAATTACTAATTATTTCGCCTTTTTGTTCCGATGCTGTATTAAAAAAATTAGCTAGTTCGAGTAAAACCTGTTTTCTTCTGACAAGAGAAGAGGAACTCTTAGCTTTAAAACCTGCAACACTTAAAGCTTTTGACCAAGAAATTTATACGTTAGCTGATGGTTTGGTTGATGATGATTATACAAATGACGATCAAAGCAATAATTTCCAAGTTAAGACAGATCAGATTTTAACTAAAGGATTACATGCAAAAGCATATATCTATGATGTTTTAGAAGATGGTAAATCTAAGACACATGTGGTAGTAGGTTCTGCGAATGCGACGGATGCAGCTTTGACGTGTCAAAAAAATGATGAAATATTGGTTGAACTGGTGAGTGAGGATAGTGAATTGATTAATGTTGATCACTTTCTTTCAAGCATGAAGGCTAATGGTTACTTGACGCAATATGATGATCTCTCCGCAATTGGTGATTCAAGTCTGAGTGAAGATAATAAACTTCTAGAGGAAATTCGAAAATGGATATGTAGTACCACAATTAGAGGTTATTGCACATTCGACGAAACTTCGAATTATTGGAATTATGTGCTAAATGCAGAGGGAATGAATACTCAGAATAATTATCAAGATTATGAGATCAAGGTTTGGCCTATTACTTTAGATGAAAAACGTGCACAGTCTTGGAATATCAGCAAGACAAATGAAAATATTGTTTTCTCCAACTTAACTAGTACGGCGATTTCAAGCTTAATTGCATTTGAAATCAAACATAAACTTCAACAAGAACAAGTAAGGTTTGTATTGAAAATAACAGTATCAGACTTACCTTCTGACCGTGATGCGGAGATACTCAGAACATTAATAAATAATAAAGAAGGATTTCTTCAGTACTTAAGAATATTGCTCGGGTACGTTTACGCTACCGACAAAATAGGTACGAAAAATAGTGAAGCTGACTTCAATTGGTTAAATAGGTTACTTGAAGATGAAACGACATTGTTTGAAGATTTGTTTGTTATCTATATGAAAGAACCTGAACGATTACAAGATATTCAAAAGTTAGTTCAGGATTTGGGCGGGGAAGGTAGTGCTCATATTCCGAAAGAGTTTATTCAATTGTGGCATGCATTTGAGCAAGCAATAAAAGGAAAAAAATAAATTGAATAAAGCAACATTTTCATCTGACTCAGTTTTACATAATTTAAAAGATTTTCAACGTAATACAGTTCATTGGGTGTTCTCTAAACTTTTTGAGCGTGAACATAATGCGAGATTTTTAGTAGCTGATGAGGTTGGCTTAGGTAAAACCTTGGTTGCTAGAGGTGTAATTGCTAAAACGATCGAACATTTAAGTACCCATCAAGAGCGAATTGACATTCTTTATATTTGTTCAAATGCTAGCATTGCTACTCAGAACATCCGTAGATTGAATGTGACCAATAAAGATGAAGTGGTTAGAGTGACACGTTTAACCTATCTAGTAAGAGAAACTTCTTTATTGAAGCAAAGTCAGGTTAATTTTATCAGTCTGACACCGAGTACTGCATTGGATCATACCCGAAGTAAAGGCGGGCAGGCCGATGAAAGAGCAATACTTTACTATCTTCTAGAACCATTATTTGCATCAACCCAAGTCAAAACAGCGCTAAAAGAATTGCTCAGATGTAAGGTCGGGCTTAATCGTTGGGATGAACGAATAGATGAATGTTTAAATCAAGGCAAGGAAGTTTATGATCAAACTATTGTGAATTCATTTAGACAAGAGCTTCAAAAAGATCTAAAGCTAATGAAGCAGATTGAAGAAACAAGTATTCATTATAGTGATTCGGCTGAATCTGATATCTATGTCATACAGTTGAGAGATAGGTTAATAGCAAAGCTTAGATCAATTTTAGCCTCTGTTAGTTTGTCAGCATTGAAACCTAGTTTAATTATTTTAGATGAGTTTCAACGTTTTAAAAACTTGTTAATTCAACAAGCAACAGATGGTCAAAGTATTGATAATGAAGCACAGATGATTGCTGAAAAGATTTTCTCAGATGATCAAAGTAAAATTCTTATGCTTTCAGCGACACCTTATAAAATGTATAGCGTACAAGGGGAAGATGAAACAGATCATTATGCTGAATTGATGCAAATCCTCGGTTTTCTTTTTAATAATGAGTCTAAGTTAGAATTTCTAAAAAAACTAATGTTGGAGTACAGAAGGGAACTTGCTTTAGGCTTTACGAATAGAGAAAAAATTGATGATTTGAAGCGTAAAGTAGAGAATAACTTACTTGAAGTAATGTGCCGCACAGAAAGAGTATCATTGAGTCATGATAATAATTCCATGCTTTCAGAACATAATGAAAGTTCGGTACTAGATGTGGAAGATTTGAAGTACGCAGCCTCAATGAGAAATTTGTTAGATTCACTCAATGTGAGCAATGTGACTGAATATTGGAAGTCCATACCTTATACGCTTAACTTTATTAAAGATTATGATTTGGGTCGGAAAATTGAAAATACTAAACTATCTCATGAATCTGAATTTTCAGAAAAATTTAAAAATGGACTGAGAGAAGCCAATAAATATAGCCTAAAAAAAGAGCATATTCAAAAATATAAGCCTATCCCATTGAATAATTCTAAACTTCGTTTATTGATTAGAGAGACCCTTGATCAAGGGATGGCAAAATTATTATGGATGCCACCATCTTTAGTTTATTGGGAACCTTATGGCGTTTATAAGGGGAAAAATCATTTGACGAAACAACTGATCTTCTCTGCATGGAATGCTGTTCCAAATGCGATTGCAGCATTTACCTCTTACGAGGCAGAAAGGTTAATGTATGGTAAAACACAAGACTTGACTTATTTTAAAAAAAATACACCTTCGAGACCTCTAGATATTAAGACAAAATCTTTTCATTTTCTCAGCCTCTTATATCCTTCTATCACCTTAGCTAAGCTAGATCCTTTGGATTTGATTTTGAGTGAAATCGATTTAATTGAAGTCAATATTACTTCAATTAAATCTCTAGTAATTGATCAACTAAAAAAACAATGTGTTGTTCTAGATAGTTTTAAAGATCCTGATATATCTGATTTTGATACTAATTGGTATTGGTTGGCACCTATTTTATTAGATATTGTGCTTGAGGATGATTTGGATTGGGAATTGAGGTTTGATACATGGGCAAGTCATTTCTCCCAAAAACTAGATGATGACACTGAGACATTAGAAAATAAGACCATTTTAGGTTTTGTGGATGCAATTAAATCAATAGTCAAGGAACTTTTAGGTGGGAGGAGGTTAGGCGGATTACCAGAAGATTTTTTTGAGGTCTTAGCTGATATTGTTCTAGCATCACCTGCATTATGTGCATATCGGGCATTAAAACGTGTCCTAACTGAGAAGGAGGTTAAGAACGATGCACATGAATTATTTTTAGGCGCATTACGCATTACAGCAGGTTTCCAAAGTTTGTTTAATGTTCCTGAAAATGTTGGATTGATTAAATCTCTTAGTGGTAAATCCTATTGGCGAAAGGTACTCCAATATAGTTTACAAGGTAATTTACAAGCATTATTGGATGAACATATCCATGTACTGATAGAGTCTTTAGGTTTAACTAATCGATCTGCGTGTGCACGTATAAACGAAATTTCAGAGTCTCTTTATTCAGTATTAACGCTACGTACAAGCCATGTACGGGTACATCAATTCAAAGTAAGAAATAATCAAGTGGTTGATGATGCTTTTGATGTACGTTGTAAATTCGCTTTAAGATTCGGTAGCGGGAAAAATGAAGCAGGACAAGAAATTCGAATTGAGAAAGTAAGAGATGCTTTTAATTCACCTTTTAGACCATTTGTACTAGCATCAACATCTATTGGTCAGGAAGGTTTAGATTTTCATTTATGGTGCCATGCAGTTATGCATTGGAATTTGCCCTCAAATCCAATTGATTTGGAGCAGAGAGAAGGTCGTGTACATCGTTATAAAGGCTATGCAGTTCGGAAGAATATTGCAGAATTTCATAACTTTCATACTTTGAAGCCTGTATACCATACAGGTCAAGATCCATGGAAAATACTTTTTGACAAAGCCTATTTAGAGAAATGTACATCTAAAAATGACATGATTCCGTTTTGGATTTCAGAGAAAGGAACAACCACGATTCAACGCTATGTTCCATGGCTGCCGTATAGTAAAGAAGAGAAAAAGCTGACCCGATTAAAATCAGATTTAAGCCTTTATAGAATGGCATTTGGTCAGCCAAGACAAGATGATCTTTTAGCAAGATTTCAGGATATACAAGATATAGAACAGTTGTCAGCGTTTTGGATTGATCTCAGACCACCGTGTTCTAGTAGAGCTATTGAAAAAAAGTACAAACATAAGATTGATGTTGAAGCTAAGTTGGGAAACTAAGCAAGTGGATGGGGGAGCTTTTGCTCCCTTATTTTTTTGGTAGAATCGAAAAAAATTACTTATGTTATAAATGAAACAAACTTTAGATTATTACGATATAAATGCATTAGGGTTCTTCGAGTCTACATTCAAAGTAGATATGGAGAGCCTATATCAACCATTTTTACGCTATCTACCAGACCATGCCTTTATACTTGATTTAGGTTGTGGTTCAGGTAGGGATACCTTGGCTTTTAAGAATAAAGGTTATCAGGTGGCAGCAACTGATTATTCAAAAGAACTGGTTGATAAGGCAAGTCAAGTGACTGGAATTGATGTGCGTTTTGAAAGCTTCTATGAGTTGGCTGAGCTAAATCAATATGATGGTATTTGGGCATGTGCTTCACTATTACATTGTGAAAGAAAATACTTACCTGATGTGTTGGGAAAAATACTAAAAGCATTAAAAGTGAATGGTATCTGCTATATGTCATTTAAATATGGCGCGGGAGATCGTTACAAGGATGGACGACAATTTACAGATATGGATGAATTACAAGCACAGAGTTTGTTAAAAAAATTTGCTAATATTTTATTGTTACAACAATGGATTACCATTGATAAACGTTCCGATCATAATGAAGATTGGCTGAATATCGTATTTCAAAAACAAAATTGAATAAATAATGTCAGTATCTGTACCAACACCACAGCAGCAACTTAAGTTTCTGAAACAGATTCAGCAAATTTTGCATTCAGGAAGTTTTTCTTCGACTTATAAATTTGCTTTATTGATGAGTCTTTCCCGCTTGGCAATTGAACAAGGGTGTGATACTGGAGAAAACTTAACTTTAGACTATCTGGATATTGCAGAAAAATTTATAGATTTATACTGGAAGCAGACTTTCCCATTTCATTTTAATGAAAATGAACCATTCCTGTTACAACAGAATAATGGTAAGCAAGCAGGAATTATTAGCTTAATTCATACAGCCCAACAACGGTATAAATCCCTTGCTTTAGCCAGACGAGACCATGTGTACTGGCTGCAATTGAAAAAGAAAGTGGCAGATATCGTAAAGAAGATGCCTGTAACTTACCTACAAAATTTGAAAGGTCAAAATATTGAGTTTTTATATCGTTTAGAAGAGTCTCGAAAACAACTCATACTTTTGCCAAATGTCATGTATTGCTTACGTCAATTCAGTGAAATTATTGAAGAGTTATGTCAAAAAAAGTGGGTTGATTTTGTCAGGTTAAATAAAGGTAATTTATTGGTTCTAGATGGCTTGCCTGATTTGGCAACATTCATGTTTGAGCCAAGTCGAAGTCAGCTTCGACAAGTAGGGGCATTTCTAGTTGACCTACAGGCATGTAAGTGTTTTTACTGCCAAAAGCCAATTAAGCAAAATAAATGGGCTGTAGACCATTTCATACCTTGGGCAATGTACCCAGCAGATACAGGTCATAATTTTGTGCTTGCAGATGAAAAATGTAATTCAGCTAAAAGTGATTTCTTGGCGTCAGAAGAGTTTTTATTTCAATGGCAAGAGCGAAACCAAAACTTTGATAGTTTAATTACGGATGAATTGTCGAAGTTTGGTTTTCTGACAGATATTGGACGGTCACATAGTGTTGCTAGTTGGGCATATCGACAGGCAAAGGATAATGGATATTTATTGTGGACAAATAAGCCCTATTCGTTTACATAAATTTAGAGTATCTATCTATAAGTAGTTGATGGTCATGGAATTCTATAAAAGGTTTAAGAGCTAAATAAATTTTCTCTTGTAGATTGATGTCTATCCATGATTCATCACCATAGATACATTCACACATGGCTCTGAAAATAAGTTCAATTTCATGATTATTCATTAAAAAAATCTCTTCTTCTACTCTACTTATGAGTGCATTAAGAAGTTCCTCAAAATTTGCAAATTCTTCATTATAGAAATCGAGCTTTGAAGAAATATAAGAAAAAAAGCCTTTTGCATTTTCAACTAAAGGAATGAGACAAAGATAGAGCTGTGAAATTTCATTAGTTGTGAAATAGGCTCGATTGCTGTGATGGGAGATGTAAAATGCTTGAAGTAACTCAATGGTTTTCAATATACCTAAAGTCCGATAGAAGTGATCTTTTAGCAAAGCAAACTCACGAATGTCTCTGATATAACCAAAGTCTTCTAAATCCTTGAAACCTTTAATTCTTTTTAAGGGGGAAAAATAAGTAAAAATGCTTTTCTTTTTATCCCAGCTAATAACTTCAGGAATAAATCTCTCTGTTATCCATTCAAATGAAGTTTGACAAGACCACCATTGTTTTTCTGATACAGGGATTTTGCTAAGGGGCGGTTCCCATAACAAGGTGAGTTCATCTTTGTCATTGATATCTTCAATGTTTTCTGCCCAAAACATACCATGATAAACATCCTCTACAGGTTTATATTTTTCTCCTGTATATAGTTGTATGAAATTTCGAGATGCTGAAAATATATGCCATTCAGTGTCTCCATTATCTACATCATGAACGTGCGTAAATTTAATCATTAGGTCCCAAATTTTCTTGGACAATGTACATAAAGCAACGTATGTTCGACCATTCCATGAAATAAAAGGAAAGTTATAAGCTTTCCATATGTCTTCAATTTTTTGTATTGCTCCGAGATAGGCAGAAGTAAGATTGTCTGCAACTTCTGTAATTTGTTGAATAACTTCAATTGGTAGATTAAAGCGACAGTTTTGTAAGTCTATAACCTCAGATTGATTTGATGGAGTACCAATATAAAATGGTCTATAGCGAGAATGGATAGGTTGTCCTGAGTTCCCTAAGAAATTTTCTAACATCCATTTGTTTTCTAGAATAACACTTGCCCCATGAGCATCATGAGTTTTAACCGTAATAGTGGCAGAGCCGACATGGTTTTGTGTTGGTAATAAAGCCGAAATTTCAATCCACTTTTTTTTAATTTTCCAATTGCCATCCTCAAAAAAGGATTCATCAAAATCTGAATAATTTAATGAAGAGAAATCAAGAAATTCTTTAGCCGCTTCTCGATTATTTTCATCAGGATCAATTAACGCTTTATGTAATGTCTCAATAAAGTGAGTTCTAAGCATCCATTCATTGTAAAACTGACTTTCAGGAGCCATTGGAAAGAACTTGCTAACAATGTCAGGATAGGATTGTGACATTGTGGTTAAAGTTACGGCTGTCCATAACTCGGACTCAATTCCTAAAGCATGTAGTTCTTGGTGTATCTCATGCCATTTCTTCGAAATATTTCTAGGTACTTCTTCTTGTGCAAGGATAATGACATATTTATTTATGTTAGGGAGTAAGTCGTTTTGTTTGAACTTTTTTATAGTTTTCTCTAGTTCTTGAATTGATAAATTTCCCCAGCATTTGCATTCATAAACAGCTAGCATTCTAGGGGATTTTACAAAATTGGCGCAAATATCAAGCCCACCCTGATAGTGTCCATTACCTTTAATACGGTGAACATTGTTTAAATTTTTATCTTTAATAAGTAACCATTCGCAATATTGTTCAAATTGCTCGCTGGTAAGTCGTGTGAATGGTAATACAGTAGCATCGAATGGAATATAATTTTTCATAGATTAATTTTTTATAAAAATGTATATTATTTAACCTTTTTTGATTTTTATACACGAAGAATTACTTATTGAAATAACATTTAAGTTTAGTCTCAGTCATATCAATAACAGTAGAATAGATGGAACTCAAGAAATCATACATATCTGTAGTAATTAAAGAAATGTTTACTCCTGGTTGAGCTATTGAGAAAACAAACTCAACATTTGTGTACTTTAGTGCTTTATTGATCTCGTTTAGCTCATCTTGCTCACCATAGTAAAATCTCTTTCCAGCAAGAACGCCTGTTTGATTGCGGCGTAATAAATGTCGTATTAATTCTTCAGGTCTCCATTTATAACGTAAAGATATTATTGCTTGTCCACATACTTCATATAGATCGGATAGCCTTGCTCCAGCCTTTTCTTTAGAATATTTACAGTGAGCAAGTTCAAAACGAATAAGATTTTCCTCTTTGAATATTGCAATAATATCTGCGGCCTCTCCAGAATTATCATCATTAAAGACAATATTGGCCCCGTCAGAAATAAACTTTTTCATCATAAATTCTTGAATGGAATTTGTACGCATTCCTCCATCTTTATAGATAGATTCAATCTTAAAATTTACATCATTCCATTCCAAAGCTTCCATTCTCTCTTTTGGAATTCGATATTCTGGTTTATCACTAAATTTTGTATGGATACATCCTGCGATAGTATCACTATTAATTAAAAAAAGTGTTGGTGGGTAGTCTTCTAAGAATTTTTTTAATAGTATTTCATCTTTTTTTATACCTGAAATATATATTTTTTTATCTTCTAATCTTTCAATTTGGAACCCTTTTTCTCCGCCTAACGTAAGTGAAAATAAGATTTCAGTTTCATAAATAGATATCTTGAAATGAGCTGTCTGGGTAGTAAAATTAATAAAATTAATTTTTGCTTCAGAGAGTAGATAAGAAATTCCATCTACCTCTAAAGTTAGCTTATGTATTTTTTCATAAAGATCTTCTGCCCAATCTGTACCTAAAACAACCATATTGTCAGGATATTCTTCTAGCTGAATTTTTTCAGCTGAGTCCTCTAGAATTTGATTCGCATCAATGTTGGGATCTGTAATTACTTTTCCAATATTAATACACCATTCTTTCCACTCTTTTAGATCAGCAGCTTTAGAAGGGCTCCAGACTTTACCTTTAATCGATGCTCCTATGCTGATAGGTTTACCTTCTTTAAAACCGATACCAACAAAATCTGATTTCTTGCATCTATTTCCTTCTTTCCATTTGCTTAACTCAGCTGTTACATCAGCCCCACTCAGTCGAGAGTAGCGATGTAGATGATTAGCTGGTTTGAAGATACCTGCATGGACAATACTTAATCTTTTTATATTGTGAAAAGCTTTAAAAACATTATCATCTTTAATTTGAACTGCCGTATCTAGACTAATTTTTTTAATTAAATTTTCAATATCAAGTAGTTTATCTGAGTATCCTAAATAAAGAAGTTTAGTTGAAATGTCGTAATGTAAAACAATAAGCCCCCAAGTTTGATCCCTAATTTTATCTGAACGAGCCCATTTTACTTTGTCCCGACTTTGTGTGGTGAAATAAAAAACATTTTCTAATTGATTAAAATAGGGTTGGGAAATAGCATATCTATTTATGTTAAATGCATCTTTAAATTTAAGCCAATCTACTTTATCCGCATGAAAACAAACGCAGCTTAAAGCCGGGTATACTAACTTGGGATTTAATGTGATATCGGGAGAGTCAAAGCCAGCATATGGTTGACATCCTTGTAAAAATGAAAGGAGAGATTCTGCTTGAGCTTTTCTAGCATCTGCAATTTGGCTAATAACATGTTCCCATCCAGTGCCTTCTTGAAATAAGTTCTCCAATTCTAGATACATATTTTCTTCAGCATAATTTACAATGAACGAGGCATCTCCAAGTCCCTCCTGTGTTCTGGTAAAACGACCAATAAACTGTAGTAAGACAGAGATGGATTTATGCATACCGTGAACAGCAGCAATTTTAAAATTAGGATAATCAAAACCTTCTTTAAGCATATCTACACAAATTACAATGTCATACATATCCCTTTTTATATCTTCAATAATTCTTTTTCTTTGGGGGGAGTCAGAGTGAACAAGTGTAATTCTCTCATCTGGAAAACAGCTTTGATATAGCGCTAAAAGCTCGGTAGCTTTTTCTAATCTATTAGCTCGAACCATAATTCTATGATTTTTCCAGCCTTGTTTTCGATCTGCTATTAACTTTTGTACAGCGGCTTGGGCGATAGCTAAATCTTTCTTTTTTGGATGTCTTTCATCCACTGCGATAAGTGAAATTTTTGAAAAGCATTTATCTTTTAAAGCTTGAGAAAGTGGGTAATTGAAAACTACCTTACCCTCTATAGGCTGTCTATCATGTCTGTAAGGTGTAGCTGTGAATTGAACAATTTTAGATGTTTTAAACAATTTTTTTAGCAGATCCCATTCACGTGCTTTGACATGATGAGCTTCATCAAAATAAACATTACTAAAAAGTTTTTGAAGTTTATTATGTAGTTTAATTGGACTACGAGCCAATAATGCAGGTGTTGTAATAACAACTTCGGCCGAATTTATTACATCTATATCTTCATCAGTTGTTATTGTTTTTTCGAGTGCGATAATCTTGGGGTTTTTAAAATTGTAAGGGATTACCCCAAGTTCTCTAAGCATCCCCCAGTTTTGAAATTTTTCAAAAATTTGTTCTTTTAAATCTATAGTTGGAACAATAACTAACGTTTTAATAGCTTGCGTTACAATACTTGTTAGGAGCATTGTTTCGGTTTTGCCTGTCCCTGTAGGGAGCACAACTGTGGCTACCCCATTTTCTAAAGACCAATGTGATAAGAGAGAGTGTATGGCTCCAATTTGTGCGGGACGAAGGCTCTTTTCTGTTGCATGCTGAGGTAAAAGCTGTACTTCGGTTAAACTCTTCTCGTACTCAAATTTTGGAAATAAAAGATTATTCTTTATTTTATAGCTATTTTTATACTTTGTGAGTTCAGCTTCAAATTGTAGACCAGATTCTTTATGAATTAGTGTATAAGTACAATTTTCTTTTTTTTGAATAAAAAAAATATTTTCTTTTTGAGGTAAAGCTAAACGAGATATACTGCCTATCTTATTTTTTTCTTTAGAAACAAAAAGATAGTCTTTGGTTGAGTATTCTTCTTCAAACAATAAATATTGATTAGTATTAGAATGTGAATTCATATTCTTTGTATAAAAATAAAATAGAATTTAACAACTAATTTAGTTCTTAGCAATTGATTTGCCTACCTAAGTTCTAAATGAAATCAGATCTATTCTCCTAGGAAATATATATAGATCTTTTGATCTATATAAGTCATTGTTCGGCTAATATAAAAGATATTTATTTGGCGTAAACTTGTAACCTGATGTCATTATAGTTTGATTATCTAGTTATTACCTTTGATAAAAAATAAGACTGAGAGATTTAGCGTGACACTTGAATCGACAAATTTTGCTTTTTTGGTTGAGTACGACCCTTTATTCGTTGAATTGGCTGGGGCAGCTGAGAGAGCTTTCTATAGCGATCCTAATACAACTTTAATTAAGCTTCGTCAGCTAGGGGAAGCTATTGCACAACATATGGCGGTAACACTTGGTATTGAATTTAGTGAGCAAACCACTCAGGCAGACTTAATTTATAAGTTAAACGGTGAGCTAAAATTAGATAAAGTTGTACGTGATTTATTTCATACTTTACGGATTGAGGGTAACAAAGCAACTCACCAATTTAAGACCAAACATAAAGAAGCTATTAGTGGTTTAGTTGTAGCGCGTAATTTAGCAATTTGGTTTCATCGATCTTTTGGTAAGGCTGGACCAGATTTCAAACCAACACCTTTTGTTCCTCCTGCTGATCCTAGTTTACAATTGCGAGAGTTGCAGGCTGAAATATCTAAATTAAAAAATGACTTACAAGCCACTAATGTTCAAGTGGATTCTAGTCAGCAGTTGAATGAATTAATTGCTAAAGAAAAAGCAGAGTTTAAAGCATTAGCTTCAGCAATGGATGAGGCTGCTCAGAAATTTGCTATCCAAGCTAAAGCCCATGAAGATGCGCTTGCAAAGCAGCAACGAGAATATGAAGAAAAGGTTAAAGAGTTACAGCAACAACTTTTAAGTAAGAATGAAAAAGAAGTTTCTGTCAAACGTCAACAGATTGGTCGTAATGCAAGAACAGCAAGTCAATCTATTGTATTAGATGAAAAATTGACTCGTATTTTAATTGATCAGCAGTTGCAAGAGGCTGGTTGGGATGCCGATACACAAGAACTAGATTATCGTAAAGGTGCTCGACCTGAGAAAGGGCGAAATATTGCAATTGCTGAATGGCCTATGCGAGGAAATATTAAAGGTGAACGTGCTGATTATGTGCTGTTTTCAGGATTAACGCCAATTGCTGTAGTTGAGGCAAAAAAAGAAAATCTGAATGTGGCTGGCGCTATCACTCAAGCTGAACGGTACAGTCATGGAATAACGATCGAAGCTCCACTACAAGGTGCTTGGCTGCTAGAAGGATTATCACAACCTTGGTCTGATGGTGTTGATAGCTTCTATCATATTCCTTTCGCTTATTCTTGTAATGGTCGCGAGTATTTCAAACAATCGGCAGAACAGTCTGGAACTTGGTTTAGAGATGTACGCAGTGTGAGTAACACTAGACGTCCATTACAATCCTTTCATAGTCCAGACGGTTTATTAGATATCCTTAAACGAAGTAAAGAAGAGGCGCAACAAAAATTAAAAGATGAGCCTTTTGGATATTTAAAAGTTCGTGATTATCAACAAAAAGCAATTATTGCAGTTGAAAATGCTTTATCTCAAGGTGTTCGTTCAGCGCTGTTAGCAATGGCAACAGGGACTGGTAAAACAAGAACAATTATTGGTTTGATGTACCGTTTTTTAAAAACAGAAAGATTTAAACGTATCTTATTTTTAGTAGATCGTACTGCTTTAGGTCAGCAAGCGCTTGATGCGTTCAACGAAGCTCCATTAGAGCAAAACTATACGTTATCTAAAATTTATAATGTAGCTGAGCTGGGTGATATGACTGCTGAAGCAGAGACACGTGTGCAAGTGGCAACGGTGCAGGCAATGGTCAATCGCATATTTAAGAGTGATAACCCACCTCCAGTTGACCAATTCGATTGTATTATTGTGGATGAAGCCCATCGGGGGTATGCCCTAGATCAGGAAATGACTGAAGGCGAAATCGCAACTCGTGATGCCGCTCAATATCTATCTAGCTATAGAAGAGTGTTGGACTATTTTGACGCAGTCAAAGTAGGTTTAACAGCAACTCCTGCAAAACATACGAGTGACATATTTGGTAAACCCGTCTATACCTATTCTTACCGAGAAGCAGTCGCAGATGATTGGCTTATAGATCATGAGCCACCGATTCGTTATGAAACTTTACTTTCTCAAAATGGGATTAAATTTTCCAAAGGGGAAAATGTTAATGCGATCAATACACAAACAGGCTCAATCGAAAGTGCTGAACTCGATGATGAGCTTAATTTCGAAGTTGATGCTTTTAACCGTCAAGTAATTACTAAAGACTTTAATAGAGTGATCTGTGAACAATTAGCTCAAGAAATTGATCCATTTGGTGATGAGAAGACCATGATCTTCTGTGCGACCGATGCTCATGCTGATATGGTGGTACGTCTTTTAGGGGATGCTTTTAAAGATATTTACAATGGTGGGTATAATCAATCTGCGGTCGCCAAGATTACAGGTAAAAGTGACAAGGTTGATCAACTAATTCGTCAATACAAAAATGAGAGATACCCGAGTATTGCAGTTACTGTTGACTTACTTACTACAGGGATTGATGTTCCTAAGATTTGTAATCTTGTGTTCATGCGCCGAGTGAAGTCTCGTATTTTATATGAACAGATGATTGGTCGTGCGACCCGTCGTTGTGATGAGATTGGCAAAACTGTTTTTCGTATCTATGACCCTGTGGATATTTATGCTGCTTTGCAAGATGTAAATACCATGAAGCCGTTAGTAAAAGACCCGAATGTAACTCTAGAACAACTCGTTGAAGAGTTAACAGATCCTGAAATGTTGAACAGAGCATTAAACTGCCCTGGTGAGCAATTAGGGGAAACACATGCGCATGTTGTCCTGAGTCAGCTAAGCCAAAAATTAATGAGAGTTTTGCGTAAAGCTGAGAAAAAAGCAGAAAATAAGCCGTTATTAAAACAAAAGTTAAATGAATTGCAGGAACAGTGGGGTGTTGAGCCTAAGACACTTCATAAGCATTTACATGATCTAGGCCCTAAAAAGGCTGCTGAATTTATGATACAGCATTCAGGCTTAGTCAATCAGTTAGCTAAAGTTGATGAACTTCTTGGTTCTGATAGGAAGCCTATTATTTCAGAGCATCAGGATGAGTTGGTCAATCGAGAACAGACTTATGGTGCAAATCAAAAGCCTGAAGATTACCTAGATCAATTTAATCACTTTATTAAAGAACAGTTGAACTTGTCTGTTGCTTTAGGTGTAGTGGTAAATAGACCTAAAGATTTAACTCGAGAGCAGTTAAAAGAAGTTAAGTTGTTGTTGGATGGCAACGGGTATAATGAAGCCAATTTGCGGAGTGCAGTTCTCCAGCAAACCAATCAAGACATTGCCGCGAGTATTGTTGGGCATATACGTCGGGCAGCTTTAGGTGAAGCATTAATTCCATTTGAACAACGTGTCATGCAAGGGATGCAACGAATTTATGCTATGCATCCATGGACATTAGCCCAACGTAAATGGTTGGAACGTTTAGCAAAGCAGCTTGTACATGAAGTCATTATTGACCGTGAGTTTGTTAATAACCGCTTTAGTGATCAGGGCGGTGCTAAGCAAATGGATAAAGTGTTAGGCAATCAGCTCGATACTGTTTTAGATCAATTGAGCGAAGCTATTTGGCTTTCGCAAAGTGCGTAATTTTTAATTTGGATTGACCATGACAAATAATGATATTGTTCAAAAACTCTGGAATCTGTGTGATGTATTGCGCGATGACGGCATTAATTACTCAGATTATGTGACTGAACTGGTTTTATTATTATTTATTAAAATGGTTCATGAAAACACTGAAGCTGGCACTTTAAAGAGTCATCCTTTACCTGAAGGATGCCGTTGGGAAGATTTAAAAGGAAAATCTGGTCTAAATCTACTTAATGATTACAAGCGCATATTATTGAGCCTATCAACAGGTAAAGACCACGATGGAAAGCAGATTCATGAAGACCCTCTAATTTCTGCTATCTATGCAGATGCGCAGACACGTTTGCGAGAGCCGCGCCATTTAGAACAAATGATTAAGACCCTAGATCAGATTGATTGGTTTAGTGCCACGAAAGATGGTTTAGGTGATTTATACGAAGGTTTATTAGAAAAGAATGCCTCTGAAACAAAATCTGGTGCAGGCCAATATTTTACACCACGTCCCTTAATTAATAGTATGGTACGTTGTTTAAAACCGCAAGCTGGAGAAACAATTCAAGACCCTGCTGCGGGTACTGCTGGATTTTTAATTGCTGCTGACCAATATATTAAAGAACAAACAGATGATCTGTATGATTTAACGAGTGATCAACAAAAATTTCAAAAGAATAAAGCTTTTGTTGGTGTTGAGCTTGTTCCTAGTACGCGTCGTTTAGCCTTAATGAACTGTTTACTGCATGGTATGGAAGGCGATGATGAAGGTGTGATTCACCTTGGGAACTCTTTAGGGCAAATCGGGGCAAACTTGCCGAAAGTGGATGTAATTTTAGCAAACCCTCCATTTGGTACATCAAAAGGTGGAGAAGCTAGTATTACTCGTGATGATTTAACTTATCCAACCAGTAATAAACAATTAGCATTCTTACAACATATTTATCGTGGTTTAAAACCGGGTGGGCGAGCAGCTGTTGTATTACCTGATAACGTTTTGTTTGAATCAGGTACAGGTACAGAAATTCGTCGGGATTTGATGAATAAGTGTAATCTGCATACGATTTTGCGTCTACCGACAGGGATTTTTTATGCACAAGGTGTGAAAACGAATGTCTTGTTTTTTACGAAAGGCAGTGTTGAAGAAAAATACCAAGAAGAAAATTGTACCAAGCAGGTTTGGGTCTATGATTTGCGCACAAATATGCCAAGTTTTGGTAAACGAACACCGTTTACAGAGCAACATTTAAAGCCATTTGAAGTGGTATATGGTGATGACCCTAAAGGTACTAGCCCAAGACAAGAAGGTGAATATAGTTTTGATGCTTTATCAATAGAGTTAGCAAATGACGATGCAAACCGAAATGTAGATAAAGAGTTAGCTCATAGCCGTTGGCGCTGTTTTAGCCGTGAGTGGATTGCTAAGAACAAGGATGATTCATTAGATATTAGCTGGCTAAAAGATAAAGATAGTGTAGATGCTGCAAATTTACCTGAGCCTGAAGTTTTAGCGAGTGAGGCTAAAGAGGAACTGGTAGCTGCATTGGCTGAGCTAGATTCGTTATTAGCTGCTTTAGGGGTTAATTGATGAGTCAGAAAGAATGGTTGCCTAATGGATGGGTGATAGCGAAGGTCGGTGATTATTTATTTTTGAAGAATGGGTTTGCTTTTAAAAGTAATAGTTATGTTCAACCTAATGATGTGACATATCCTGTTATTCGCATTTCTGATATTGATGGCATGTATGCATCAGATGCGGATGCGATACACGTTTCGGACCCTGTGGTTGGGTTCGAAGTCTGTAAAGGCGATTTGCTGATAGCAATGTCTGGGGCAACAACCGGAAAAATTGGAGTATATAAAGGCAAAGAGCCAGCGTTCCAGAATCAGCGAGTTGGTAATTTAAAATTACGCTCAGATAAGTTAGGCAGTACGAGATTTAGGAACTATCTTATTGCTTCATTAAGCGAGAATATTCTTAAAGAGGCTTATGGTGGGGCACAGCCTAATATTTCGGGAAAAGCTATTGAGAATATGGAGATTCAACTCCCACCACTAGCCGAACAAAAAGTCATTGCAGATAAGCTTGATACCCTACTGGCTCAAGTAGAGAGCATTAAAGCTCGTTTAGAGCGGATCCCTGAGATTCTTAAACAATTCCGTCAGTCTGTGCTTGCTGCTGCTGTGAGTGGGAAGTTGACGGAGGAGTGGAGAGGGAAACAATTAGGCAGTTCACCTATAACTCGAAAGGATATTTTAGAGGCTAGGAAATCACATTGGGAGCATGCGGAGTATCAGAGACTTTGTAGACAAGATAAGGTTCCAACTAATGAAAAATGGAGGGCAAAATATAAAGATCCAGAATCTGTTCTGGATGAAGATTGCTTTGCACTACCTGCAGGCTGGTTGTGGACTAATCTCGGGGAGTTAGCTTGGAGTGTTAAAGATGGACCACACTTCAGCCCGAAATATACACAGGAAGGTGTCCCATTTATATCTGGTGGGAATATTACTGAAAAAGGAATTAATTTTACTCAATGTAAGTTTATTAGTAATGAGCTCCATGAAGAATTATCTAAAAGATGCAAGCCTGAAATAGGTGATATTCTTTACACGAAAGGGGGCACTACAGGAATTGCCTACTTTAATCAGGAAAGTAGGGATTTTAATGTATGGGTTCATGTTGCTGTCTTAAAAATAACAAACGTGATTGACGGGAATTATCTAGCGAAGGCTATGAATTCGAGTCATTGCTACCAATTGTCTCAGAGATATACTCATGGGGTGGGTAATCAGGATCTAGGTTTAACTAGGTTGATTAAAATTACAGTTCCAATTCCTCCTTTGGAGGAGCAATTGGAAATTATAAATCGAGTGGATCAGTTATTTAGCACTAGTGAGAGCATAGAGCAGCAAGTGCTGTCTGCTTTAGATCGTGTAAATAACCTTACTCAATCTATCCTATCTAAAGCATTTCGGGGAGAGCTCACTGCTGAATGGCGTGAGGCTAATCCAGAGTTAATCAGTGGTGAAAACAGTGCTGAAGCATTATTGGAAAGGATTAAAGCAGAGCGATCAGCTAAATCTGTTACAAAGCCTGGTCGAGGTAAAGCATAATGCGTTTATTGTCTTTAGAGCTAATTGGGCAATATAAGGGCTTAAAAAATCAATATTTTGATTTTCGAAATACTAAGGGAAATATTCATGCTTTGATAGGCTTGAATGGCTCTGGTAAGTCTCAGCTTCTTGAGTTAATCGCAGAAACCTTTGCTTATCTTGAGCGTTGGCAGCGTGAGGATTTTGTTGTACGAACTCCATTACCATTTGAAGTAAGTTTGGAGTATGCAATAAAAAATCAGAATCAAACTGAAGACGTGATTTTGGTGAATATTAATGAGAATGAGGTCAAGTCTTATAAGATTACTAATGATGGCGAACAACATCTATTGCTTTTAGGAGCTCCATTACCTGATTTTATAGTGGGTTATGCATCTGGATTGAATGAAAATCTTCAGCGTGCTTTTATGAAAAACTCATTACAGTACTTTGAAATTAAAAGAATAAGTGCACAGCGTCAAAAACTATTAACTGAGAGTGTTGATGAAGAGCAAGTTTCTGAAATTAATAAAAAATTTCTTAAGAAATATCCTCATATATTCGATAATCTCTATTCTGAAGATTATGATCAAGAGAACTATTTAAGTCTTAGGGAAGTTAACCCACAGCCAAGTAATCTTATATATCTGGATTACGATAGCACAAGCCTTTTGTTGTTGAGTCTCGTTTTATTACCTTTAGAAAAAGTTGAACAGATATTAGGGGAGTTAGGCTTTAAATATCCTATAAAGGCTAAGATTTATTATGATTTGAGATCGGGGGTTATCGATACAGATGCGATCCGTGATATAAAAATGCTCGTACGGTCTGTTGGGGAAAATAATATAACTCCTATTGGAAATAGAACGACTAATGATCAATTTGATCAATATGAGTTAAATTTTCTAGCTGGTATAATTGAGCTTGATTTTAGTAATTCGAGTATTTTGAATAATTTACGAGAAGCTAATTATCATGATCCTAGATCGTTTTTCCTAAGATTGTTGAAATTACAACAATTAGGGAATAAAAAATGGCCTATTACTAATAGAAGAAAGTTAGCTAAAGATGACTTTATTGAAACAGTTAAAACACCTTTGAAAACTCAGTTACCTTTAAGTATGGTTGAGCTGAGATTTCTGAACAATAAGAATCAGGAAGTATGTTTTGATGATCTTTCTGATGGTGAAGCTCAACTTATGCAGGTGTTAGCAGCTTCAACTATTTTTGGTCTTGGGCAGTCTCTCTTTTTATTTGATGAACCAGAAACACATCTTAATCCTTCATGGCGAACTTACTTCCATACTTACCTTGAAAAAGCATTGAATCTAAATGATGAGGGAGTTGAAGATTCACAAATATTTTTATCAACACATTCACCATTTATGATTTCTTCACTTAAAAAAGAAAATGTCTTCTTTTTTGAAAGAAATCACAATGGTTTGATTGATTTAAAACCTGTTGAGGAAGAAACTTATGGGGCCTCTTTTGATGTGATTATTAAACGGTACTTTGGGCTAAGATCTTTGATTTCTCATAGTGTCATTGATGAAATACGTGAGCAATTAAAATTCGGTGATGCTCAAGCTAAGCAATGGATTGAAGACAATTTGGGTCTTTCAGCTGAACGTGCATATTTGATTAAAAAGTTGAGTGATTAATGCTTTTTAGATTACATCCACAAACTCCTAAATTTCGAGTTTTCGAGTTGTTAAATGAAGAATTAATTTATTTCTTAAACAAATCTATTAATCAGCAGAGATTTGGGAGACGTCTATTTAGCTATACTCCTGTTGGTAAAGCATGTTGGAATAACTTTAGAAAACCAACTGGTAAAAATGATTTAACTCGTGATAAATTTAAAAAATTATTTCTATGTCTAAAAGGCGAAGAACAATTAATTCGTGAACAATTGTATCAAGTAATGATTGATAATCAAAATCTTGAAAATTTTTTTTCAACGCCTAATCCCAATTTAATCAGCTTTTTATCGCAAGAAAGTTTTGAAGCATTTAAAGTTCTAGCAACACATCTATATGAAAGTACTAAAGAATTGCAGCCTATTATTAATCAAGCTGGTGGTGTAAACATCTTAACTCATTTTCTTGAGTTTCGCTCAGATTCAATCAATGGAAATGTTTGTAAGGCCTGTGGTATGTCTACATTAGCAGATATTAGAGCAAATATTCCTGATGAAAAACAATGGAGGTCGGATTATGATCATCAATTATGTAAATCAGATTACCCATTGTTTTCAGTCCATCCTGACAATTTAGTTCCTATATGTGATACTTGTAATAAAAAAGCAAAAGGAGACGATAATCTCTTTTTTAAAAATAATAATATAAGATTTAGCTTTTATCCTTATACAGAATCCGCTTACAACTGCTTAGAACTAAAAATCATTAATTTGCGAGATCCTGTACCTATTATAGAACTTAACTGGAATACATCAGATCCAGATTTAATCAGTAAGTTGGATACATGGAATGATATCTATGAAATAAAAAACAGAGTTGAGGGTGAGTTTCGGTGTTTAGATGAAACAATTCTAGATATAATTAATCCTATAGATTTTAATGATTTCCAAGTACAAGTTCTACGACATGCTAGGCCAGTAGGCGATGAAACTCTCAAGAGAAAACCTTGGGCATATTGGTATCAGAAGTTTTTTTGTGAATTGAATTCTACAGATAAAGCTGCTTTTTGGCAGAAAAGTCGATTTTTTTGTGATATGGCGGAAGAAAGTGCTTTTTATATTTTAAATCGGACGAATAATCCTTCTTAGTACTATACTAAAAAAATAGATTAAGAAATTGATAGTTTTACATTCTATGTTATTAAAAATATTGAGAATAGTGAGTGTTATTTGCCCCTTAACCCATCAATAAAATCTGACCATTCTTGCATCATTTGAGTTCGATATTCAAGATGCTGTGCATGATTATATGCTTGAGATACAGCATTACCAACTCTATGAGCTAATTGTATTTCAATGGCATCATGCATATAGCCTTGCTCATGTAGGGTAGTTGATGCAAGTCCACGGAATCCATGACCAGTCATTTTACCGTTATAACCCATTGTTCGAATTGCACATAAAAGAGCATTGCTGCTAATTGGCTTAGCGGTACTGTAATTATAGAAAACGTACTGTTTTATACCTGTAATCGGTTGAATCCTTTCTAGTATCTCTAAAGCTTGCTTTGATAAAGGCACTATATGAGGCATAGCCATTTTCATTTTATGTGCAGGAATTCTCCATAAATGATTCTCATAATCAATCTCATTCCACTCCATCATTCTCAGTTCTGCTGTTCTTACAAAGGTAAGAGTCATCAACTGCAAGGCTGACCTAATGATCAGGTTGCCGTGGTAGCGATCCATACGTTCAACAAAGGCAGGAAATTCAGAAATGTCCAGACGAGCCATATTTTTTACTTTACGAGGCTTGAGAGCCTCGCCTAAGTGAGGGGTAGGATCGTTCTCAATAATTCCTTTACGAATCGCAAATCGGAAAATACGCCCAGCTAAAGGGATTGAGCGTTTCGCCATTTCCAGCGCACCACGCTCTTCAATTTTTTTGGCACAAGCGAGTACATCTTTACCTTTGATTTGATCAATTGGCATATCACCTAGAGCAGGGAAAAGGTCTTTCTCAAATACGGATAAATCACGTAAGTAAGTTGCTTCTTTTATAACTGCTTTACGATCTTGCATCCATTCCATAGCAAGTGCTCTGAAAAGTGTGCTTTCATCTACCTGCAATTTTTTTTGTTTCTTCGCTTCGTTTGGATTAATTCCATCTTTTAAGTTTAAGCGTGCTTCATCACGGATTCTTCTTGCTTGGGCAAGTGTGGTGTCGGGATATGTGCCAATGCTGAAAATATTTTCTTTCCCATTGAAGCGAAATTTCATACGCCAATGCATGCCACCTGAAGGGGTAACTTCTAAATACATGCCTTTTCCATCAGGATATTTTACTTTTTTTTCAGAGGGTTTGATCTTTCTGAGTTGAGCATCTGTAAGTCGTGTGGCATTTTTCATAGAAATTTGGGGGTAAAAAAATGAGGGTAATTTATTATACCCCCAGTTATACCCCCAACTATATCAGGATTCAATAGGGTCAATTGGAAAACATAAGGCAATAAAAAAGCCTAAACCCTTTAGATTTAAGCTTTTAGGACTCTATGAGATATCATAGAAAGTAAACTTGGCGGTGAGAGAGGGATTCGAACCCTCGATACGCGCAAACGTATACACACTTTCCAGGCGTGCTCCTTCAGCCACTCGGACACCTCACCAAGGCGTGCGATAGTAACTAAAAAATTAGGTTCTGCCAAGATTTAAGACGAGCATTACAGAAAAAAAATAATAGAGGTGATAAGATTGCGCTAAAAATCATATTGGTTTAATTACACAATGCAAAATACGGCCAAAAAAGCGACCTTGCCTGCCACGGCTTTGGCAGCTCTTGGGGTGGTCTTTGGAGACATCGGAACAAGTCCGCTCTATGCCTTGAAAGAGTCCTTCCATGCTGCCCATGGTTTGGGAATTCAGCCTGAAAACGTATTAGGAATTTTATCCATTATTTTTTGGTGCTTAATGCTGATTATCAGCATCAAGTATGTCGCCATTGTCATGCGTGCAGATAACAATGGGGAAGGCGGTATCATGGCCTTACTTGCATTGAATTTGCGTAAAGCAAAAATTGCCGACAACAAAAAAATCTACATGATTGCGATTGGTTTTATTGGGGCATCACTGTTCTTTGGTGACGGTATTATTACCCCAGCCATTTCGGTATTGTCTGCGGTCGAAGGGTTGTCTATTGCAACCAACGTTTTTGACCCGTTCATTATGCCAATTGCAATTGCCATTATTGTGACGCTGTTTTTAGTTCAAAAACATGGTACGGCCTTTGTAGGTAAGTTCTTTGGTCCAATTACGCTTGTGTGGTTTATCTCTTTAGGTGCATTAGGCCTTCATAGCGTCATTCAAACACCGATTGTACTCGGCATGTTTAGTCCACATTGGGCAATTCAGTTTATCTACCATCATCCAGTCATGACGTTTTTTGTGATGGGTGCTGTGGTGTTAACAGTGACAGGTGGTGAAGCACTCTATGCCGACATGGGGCATTTTGGACCTGTTCCGATTCGTCTTGCGTGGTTCTTTGTGGTGTTGCCATGCTTGGTTTTAAACTATGCAGGACAAGGCGCATTGTTACTTCGTGACCCTGCGGCAATTGAAAACCCGTTCTATTTACTGGTGCCACAGTGGGCACTTTACCCAATGATTATTATGGCGACCATGGCAACAGTGATTGCCTCTCAAGCTGTAATTTCTGGGGTGTTCTCTCTTGCTCGTCAAGCGATTCAATTGGGTTATTTACCGCGTTTAAGTATTAAACATACTTCTGAGTCTGAAGAAGGTCAGATCTATGTGCCGTTCTTAAACTGGTTACTTTTAATCGCAATTATTATCTTAATTCTGATTTTCAAAACCAGCTCAAACTTGGCAAGTGCTTATGGTTTAGCAGTGACCTTAACCATGCTGTGTGACACGATTTTGGTTTCCATCTTTATCTACTCAGCGTGGAAATGGAGCTGGCCAAAAGTGGTGTTACTGATTATTCCATTCTTTATTTTAGAGTCGGTTTTAGTCGCAGCAACTTCACTTAAAGTGTTGTCAGGCGGTTGGGTGCCATTACTCATTGGTGGTATTGCAGTCACTATCTTAATGACATGGAAACGTGGCCGTGAGCTTACTTTTGCTAAGCTTGAACACGATACTTTGTCGCTCGATTTGTTTGTAAAAAGTATTGGTAATAGCGTGCACTGGGTACCGGGTGATGCCGTGTTTATGACAGGTACGCCAAACGTTGTACCGCATGCCATGCTACATAACATTAAGCACAACAAAGTACTGCATCAGCGTAATATCTTGGTCACTGTGGTGATTGAAGATGTACCTTTTGTTGCACCAGAAGAGCGTATTACAACAGAAGCTTTAGCTGAACATTTCTACCGTATTAAAATTTTCTACGGCTTTAAAGATGAAATGAATGTACCGAAAGCACTTATGCAAGCTTATGAGCAGTTAGGTCTTGAATATGACTTAATGCATATCAGCTTCTTTATTTCGCGCGATCGTATTGTTCACTCGGTGGGTGATGGTATGTCGCCGTGGAGAGAAAAACTATTTATTTCGATGCAGCGTAATACCAGTCCGGTGAGTGACTTCTATCAAATTCCAACCAACCGTGTGGTGGAGTTAGGTAGTCAAATCGAAATATAGAAATTTGATGTAATAAAAAACCAAGACATAAGTCTTGGTTTTTTTATGGCTCTGATTATTGAGCTTGTGGCATAGGTGCATCTGCTGGCAATGCACCATCTTTTGCCATTGGGTCTGCTGACTGGTTAGGGTTAGCCGGTGGTGGCGGTGTATTTGGGTCTTGTGGTGCCGGAGCAGCCATTTCAGCGCCAGCAGGAGGTGCTGGTGGGACATCTGCAGGAGGAGCCGGCGGTACATCGGCTGGAATAGGAGCACCTGTAGGAGCAGCACCTGTTGGGGCAACAGAAACAGGTTGTACTTGACCACTTTTAACTAAATCACTAATAGAGCCAGGTTGGCCATTGACGGTTGTAGTCACTTTTACTTTAGATAAACTTTCTAAAGTCTCACCGGGTTGGACCGCAGGTTCAGCTAAGGCTGCCATACTGCACAGTCCAGCAATTACGCCAATACCAATAATCTTTGAATGGATCATTAAATGGACTCCGTTTATATTTTTATCCAAATTTGTGGAGCTAACCATGTCATAAGCGATTGGTCGTTTTCAATGAAAGATACGCAATTAACCCAATTCAATAGTGAAAGTTCCTCACAAGGCCAACAAACTGTTACCGAACAAGAAATAGAGTTACAAAAAAGATGACCATGTTTTAACCATTTGAAAGTTAAGCGATATACTTAAAAAAGCAGGATTGTTAAGCTGCATATGGACAGTGGTATTGATAGAAACATGGCAAGTAAAAAACGTAGTACAGGTACAAATTCATTCTCTCTAAGTCAGCATTTTGGCAAGATTATTCTTGCTTGTGTTGCTGCTGGTAGTTTTGCAATTGCTTTTGGAAGTGAAAAGATTTCACAGTGGTTTTCGCCCTTAAGTACCAACTCGACTTGTCTCAATCAGTTTTATCGCGAAATTCCTCCTGCTTTAAACAAAGAAAGTTTAAAAAAAGACAGTTATCCGCTGTGCTTTAATGGCTTCAATGTTTTGTACTCGGGGATGTCTAAAACGCCGTTATGGTCAGCTGAATATCTTAGTCCTGAACGTTTAAGCACTAAAATTAAACGCGAAGATAATTTCCACGAAGAAACACGTGTGCCTGAGCGCCACCGTTCACTTTTAAGCGATTATCGTGGGTCAGGCTATGACCGTGGACATATGTCACCAAATGGCGATATGCCGACTAAGGACTCGCAGTTCGATAGTTTTTCGCTGAGTAACATGGTTCCACAGGCACCCAAAAATAATCAGGAAGTTTGGCGTAAGCTTGAAGATGCTACTCGTGCAGTGGTTACTAAGCAAAAACAAGATGCATATGTTGTGACAGGACCAATCTTTGAAGGTCAACGACTCAAAACGATTGGACGTGGTGTTATTGTTCCAAGCGCAGTGTATAAGGCTGTGTACTATCCTAAAACAGGTGCAATTGGCGCTTACTATGCACCAAATAACAACTCGCAACAGGTTAAGGTTGTGAGTGTTTGTTATTTAGAGGAAAAGTTAGGAATTAACCTGTTTCCTCAGTTAACTGAACAACAAAAACGTAATGTTTATCGTCTGCCGTTAACATCGAGTCAAGTTAAGCCAAACCAGAAGTTAGATTATTTACACTGGGATGGAGAAAGCCAGTGTGAACAAGACTTAAGTGCAGATCAGATCCACGCATTACAAGACCAGTTTAAAAAGCAGAAAAGCACATCTTCTGAGCCTATGGAATCTAAAGTTCCAAGTATTGATGAAGAAACCAGAAAAGCCATTGTGAAACAGCTAGTAGAAGCTTTGGTGAACTATTTCTTGCAAATCATCAAATAAATCGTTTGCAGGCATTGTCGATTACCCCAGGTCCTGTCAATACCGTTATTTTATCAACCAGCTTAAATCATGGTTTAAAAAGATCACTTCCCTATATTTCAGGTGCCACGATTGGTTTTACCTTGCTTTTAATATTTATGGCGTTTGGGCTGCAAAGTGTATTAACCCAATTTCCTGTTGTCTTAAAAATTCTTGCCATTTGTGGAACGCTATTTGTTTGTTATATCGGAATAAAAATTATTCTTTCTGCAGCAAATATTTCTATTTCTAGTGTTTCACTAGAACAGATGATCATTCCCAATTTTAAAGATGGCTTCTTGTTACAGTGGCTGAACCCTAAAGCATGGTTGGCTTGTGTGTCGGGCATTACCATGTTTACTAGCATTGAACATCCAAAGGCTTTGCCGATTTTTATCGTGATTTATTTTTTCACCTGCTATATATGTTTGTTCTTTTGGGGATTCTGTGGTGATAAATTTTCAGTGGTGCTAAACCAAGGCAACCGTTTGAAATATTTTAATATCTTAATGGGTGCTTTTTTAATTTTATCGGCACTTTTAATTTTGATTGATTTTTTATAGATTGGTCGTATTACACTATCAACATATAACAACGAGACCACACTTATGTTTAAGCCATTTGAAAAGGGTACAGAGTCTTCTTCAATTGAAGATTTAACATTAGAAAATGATGTCGATTGCGTGAGCATTTATGGCAATTTGCAAATTACTAAAGACAAAGTTGGGTTAGAGCAGGCAAAAGCACTACAGAGCTTTTTAAATGATGTGGTTGCAGCTTTGGAAAAAGAAGAATTGCCTGAGAAAATTGAACGTCCAGCTGAACAAGAAGTAAATAATCCGTTTTTATAATTTATACATTTTATGTGTGATGTTTAGCATAGTCATGTTGCCATACAGTCTTTAGTACCACGTTAGGTCTTATTGAGTTTGTATAGCCATTTCTTACTTTTGAAAGACCAAAAGTAAGCAAAAGTCTTTGTTGATCAGAGGGTACTTCCGTGTACCCCTGCTCAACAGGTGACATCCATGTCACCCCACCGCGATAGCATATTAAGGCTATAGATATGAAGAATTAATCCTTATCTCCAGCAACTACCTTATAAATAATTGCACCAATCACAGCACCTAAAATCGGCGCTACCCAGAACAACCACAGCTGACTTAAAGCACCAGTTTGAGCAAAGAATGCAACACCTGTACTACGTGCAGGGTTCACAGAAGTGTTTGTAACCGGAATACTGATTAAGTGAATAAGCGTTAATGCAAGACCAATCGCAATAGGTGCAAAACCAGCAGGCGCACGACCATGTGTTGATCCTAAAATAACAATCAAGAAGAACGCAGTAAGTACCACTTCAATAATAAAAGCAGAACCTAAACCAAATTTATTTGGCGATAAATCACCAAAACCATTGGTTGCAAAACCGCCCACACCAGTAAAGCCAGCTTGACCTTGAGCGATAATATAAAGAACAAATGCAGCAGCAGTCGCACCAACCACTTGCGCAACAATATATGGAATTAAATCTTTAACATCGAAGCGACCACCGACCCAAAGACCGACACTGACCGCGGGGTTAAAATGTCCACCAGAGATATGCCCTAGAGCATAAGCACCAGTGAGTACGGTTAAACCAAAGGCAAGGGCTACACCTGCAAAGCCAATACCAAGTTCAGGGAAAGCTGCGGCTAACACTGCGCTACCACAACCACCAAAGACTAGCCAAAACGTACCTAGGAATTCAGCAAAATATTTATTCATTGTGATTACTCATCTATTGATCTATTTTTTAATTAATGTGAAATATGTCACAAAAAATTAAGCATGTGACTATATGAAATTTTTGTTTTCAGTGTTGTTTTAATCAAGAAAAGATTTGTAAGTTTTGGTTGGTTATTCTTTGTCTAAAAATTGATCTCTCCATTGTTGGGGTGTTTGATTGGTCCAATGTTTAAATGCTCTTTGAAATGCGCTTTGTTCTGAATAACACAGCAAAAGTGCAATCTCTTGTAGGCTTAAATGCGGATCTTTTAAATACTCGGTTGCGAGCATAAAGCGTACTTGTTGAACACGTTCCTGAAAGGTGGTGTTCTGCTGTTGTAAATGCCGTTGAAGTTGCCGAACAGACAAGCCTAATTGATTGGCAATATATTCAATTTGGTACTGATTTTTTTGTAAGCCAGTCAAAATTGAATGCTGTAAACGTTGATCAAGTTGAGTTGAATTGGGTAACTGTTCTAAAAGTGCTTGTGCTTGCTGGACCAATAGCTGCTGTAGAGTGTGGTCAGCGCTGCTAAGCGGTTTATGAATTTCGGTAATTGGAATAAGTAACTCTGTACGGGGCTGGCTAAAACGAACAGGGCATTGAAAGTACTGCTCGTAAACCCTGATATTTTTAGGGGCAGCATTTAAGAAACGTACTTCATGTAAATGTACATCTTCATGAGACATAAAAAGACGTAAGAATTGAATCACCAGTGCAATCGCGATTTCATCGGTAAGTTGAGTCGGGTGTAACTCAGTCGCTTCCCAGCGAATAGAGCCATATTGACCTTGTAACTCGACTACTAAAGGACTTCCGTCATAAATTAGGCGGTGAAAGTCATGATAGCGAATTAAAGCTTCACCTAAGTTATCGCAAGATAGAGCAAGGTAGGCAATTATTCCTAAGTGTTTGGGCTGAACATATTTAGCAATTTCTAGCCCTAAACCCGGCTTCGGGTCGAGTTTATAAATGACTTCTAATAGATCACGCCAAACTACATAGTCAAAGCGTTCCAGATTTTGTATTTGTTCTAATTGTTCAGGAATAGCTAAGCCATTAGCTTCGCAATAAGCTTTTAATAGATGTCCTAGTCCTCCATATACCGAGCCGGTATAATTTTTTAGTTGTGGCATCCTTGACCACCTCTTTCTTGTCGTGATTTGTCAATGAAACCATAAATTCTGGTCAATACCTAGCATAGCGAATTTTATATTCTAAATAAAAAGAAAAAGGAGTAAGGCGATGCTAAAAGGGTTTATTGCAGGAATTGCAGTTGCGAATGCATTTGAATGGGTGGCGCATAAATATATTTTGCATGGTGTACACCGTGCTGGACAACCGCGTTATAGCCCAGTACCAAGAAGCATGGAGTCCCATTGGGCACACCATCGTGAAGTCCGTAAACAACAATTTCATGATGATTGCTATGTTGAAGGTGTTAGTAACTGGCGTACTAAAAAATGAGTTAATTTCACTTGCTGTGGTGGCAACCGTTTCAAGTGCAATGTTTTACCCATTTTCAAAAGGTATGGCGCTTGCAGCTTGGTATAGTGCAGGAAATTATTACTATATTCATCGCCGTGCACATTTAGAGCCTGACTGGGCAAAGCGTAAAATTCCGTGGCATTACGACCACCATATGAACTCGAACCAAGACGCCAATTGGTGCGTGACCAAACCTTGGTTTGATTATGTGATGGGAACACGCGTGGTATCTTCGGCAGACCTAAAAGAACAAAACCCTTTGGGGATAAGGTTACCTACTATGCTTGCTAGACCACTCTCTCAAGCTGTAGAAAAAATTTTCCCTGCAAAATGGGTGGAGAAAAAAGAAAAGCCTCAACTCGTCAGTGACATCAATATGGTCGATGGCGCTGCATAAAAAAATAAAGGGGCATATTGCCCCTTTAAATATAAATAAGCTTACAAGCGCATTTCGATGCCTTGTTCAGCTAAATATTGTTTAGCTTCTGGAATCGTATATTGGCCAAAGTGGAAAATACTTGCTGCCAATACTGCATCGGCACCACCTTGTAAAATACCGTCTGCAAGGTGTTGTAAGTTACCTACACCGCCTGAGGCAATCGTTGGAATAGTCACGCGGTCATTAATCGCACGCATTAAAGCAATATCGTAACCTGCTTTAGTGCCGTCGGCGTCCATACTGGTAATGAGTAACTCACCCGCACCGTAGTCAGCCATTTTTACAGCCCATTCAATCGCATCAATACCCGTTGGTTTACGGCCACCGTGAGTAAAGATTTCCCATTTGTTGTCGCCAGTTTTTTTGGCATCGATCGCAACCACAATACATTGTGCGCCAAAATGCTGAGAAGCTTCTTGAACAAATTCAGGGTTAAATACGGCAGCCGAGTTAATACTCACTTTGTCTGCACCTGCATTTAATAACGCACGAATATCTTCAACCTTACGTACTCCACCACCGACAGTTAAAGGCACAAATACAGTCTCGGCCATACGTTCAACAGTACGGTAAGTGGTATCGCGGCCATGATGTGTAGCGGTAATGTCTAAGAAAGTAATTTCGTCTGCACCTTGTTCGTTATAGCGACGTGCCACTTCAACTGGGTCGCCCGCATCACGAATATCGAGGAATTGAACGCCTTTAACTACGCGTCCGTTATCAACGTCTAGGCAAGGAATAATACGTTTAGCAAGCATAGCTTTTTCCAAAAATAATCGCCGTTGGTGAAAGTTCCTACACAGGCGCTACACCTTCATGGAGGGAAGAGGTATTCTATCAAACTTCACAGATGTTTTTTGCAGGTTTTCCATGTCGGTTTATACCCCGTTGAGTTTAGATGAAGTTCGCACCTTTGCTGCACCTTATGGATTAGAGGTGTTGGAGCTGAACCCAATTCAGGGAGGTATTCAAAACACCAATTATTTTTTGGTTGATGTAAACCGCAAACAATATGTACTCACCGTATTTGAAGAGTTAGATGCCAAAGGTGCAGGTGAACTTATTCCTGTACTTGAACAATTAGGCACTCATGATGTACCCGTTGCTGTACCGTTGAAGCATAGCGGACAAGCGGTTCACGTTATTGCAGAAAAGCCTGCACAGATTGCACCACGTCTCATGGGTCACCATCCCATGCAAACCACAGTAGCCCAAGTTGCGGCAATTGCAGATGCACAAGCGAAACTGCATGTGGCTTTACAAGATTTTCCGCTTGAGCGTGAATATCGACGCGATCATCAATACTGGACAGGCGTTGCAGAGCAGCTTAAGCCAAATATGTCTCAAGATGACCAAGCTTTACTTGAGCAGGTTTATCAAGCTTTCAATGCGAAAACAGCACAGTATTCGAACCGACCAACAGGTTTTATTCATTCAGACTTATTCCGCGACAATACATTGTTTGAAGGTGATCAATTACAAGGTATCTTAGATTTTTACGAGTTAAATCAAGATGAATTACTGTTTGATATTGCGATTACCATCAATGATTTTTGTACCGAATATCCAGCAGCACATTTAAACTCAGACAAAGTGGCAGCTTACTTAGCGGCGTATCAAAAAGTTCGTGTGCTTACTTCAGATGAACTTGAATGTTTAGATGTATTCTTGGCAATGGCAGCATGCCGTTTCTGGTCAATGCGTTTACAAGTTGCTCAAAAAAATAAAGAAGAAGGACGTACAGGCGACGACATTTTGCAAAAAGATCCGCAAGAAATGCGAGCAATGATGCAAGACCGTTTAAGTCATGTAAAAGCATAAAAGGAATAAAGATGCGAGATCAGGGGCGTTTAGTCGAATGGTTCGACGAAAAAGGTTATGGCTTTATTCAGCCGGACGATGCTGAAAAAGAGCGAGTCTTTTTGCATATCAAAGATTTTGCACGCCCCGGTCCTCGGCCAATTATTGGCTGTGCACTAGAATATTTGGTCATTTTGGATGAACGAGGCCGTTTTCGTGCCCAGCAAGTCACCTATTTAAAAGCATCTCAAACTCGTAAAGCTTTAAAATCAACAAAAACAGAATCTTCATTTCAAGCAAAACCATGGTCTGCTATGCAAATGGGGATCGTATTTTATTTTGTTTTAATGGGCATTATGAGCTTTATCCATGTTCTGCCAGCTTATACTTTATTGTTTATCTTAATGATGAATGTCTTAAGTTATTGGCTATATTCACAAGATAAAGAGGCTGCACAATTAGGCAATCGCCGTGTTCCTGAACAGACTTTGCACATTGTAAGTTTTTTAGGAGGCTGGCCAGCTGCGTGGTGGGCACAACAAAAACTGAGACATAAAACACAAAAACAACCATTTCGTAAGATTTATTTTTGTACCATATTCTTTCATTTACTTTTGATTTTGTGGCTAATTTCTCCTTTAAACGTTTTGCGGGGATCATAAAAGTAAATTGTTTTATTACACTTGAGAGGTATAAAAATGAATAGTTCTATCGACCAAGATCCAAATCGTACTTTAACACTTATTTTGTATGTACTTTATATTGTTGCCATTTTTACAGGCGGCTTACTTGCGATTATTGCTTTAATTATTAACTACGTAAAACGTTCTGATGTACAAGGTTCAATTTTTGCGAGCCACTTTACATGGCAAATCAGAACATTCTGGTGGTATTTGGCTTGGAATATTATTGCCTTTTTGCCGTTTATTTTCTTGTTCTTTACAGGCGAAAATACCGATTTATTTGCAGGCGTTGCGATCTCTTCAACCGTATTCTGTGTAGGTGTCATTGCCGCGGCATGGATCTGGATTGTATATCGTGCCATTCGCGGCTTGATTGCGTTAAATGATAACCGACCGATGTACCAACCTTAATAAATAAAAAAGAGAGCGTTAAGCTCTCTTTTTTATTCTCGAATTCTTTTAGTTTTTTTAATGGGTAACTTAAGTTTTAACTCACTGACTAAAACACCTAACACCACTAAAGCACCGCCAAAAAGGGCAATCAGTGGTAAACGCTCACCTGCGATTCGGCCAATAACCCCAGCCCAAACAGGTTCTCCTGCATAAATAATCGCAGCACGTGAAGGATCGACCATACGCTGAGCCCAGTTCATCACAAATTGAATCAGTGCACTTGCTAAACCTAATGTAACAGCTGTAAGTACAAGCGGCCATGAAAATGCTGGAATCGTTTGCTCGCCCACCACAGGCATAACGGCAAACGAAAGTAGAGATGCGACAGCAAGTTGAATAATGGTCACACGGCGCAAATTTACCTTTCCAGCAAAATAACTAATAAAAAGAATTTCTAAAGCAATCGCAACTGAGCCAAGTACTGTTAAAAGCTGCCCAAAACTTAATGAAATTTGCTCAAAACCATTCCCTGTCAATAAAACAAGACCAGTAAAAGCTAGAGCTGCTCCCACCCAAGTCATGGCATGTGGTGTCTTTCTAAAGATGAGCCACATTAAAATAGGAACAAGCGGAACATAAAGTGCCGTTAAAAAAGCCGATTCACTACTCGGAATGGTTTGTAGGCCAATTGTTTGAGTTCCATAGCCGCCCACAATGACTAGACCAATCACACTACCAGCACCTAAGTCTTTTAACGTAACGCCTTTCATGCTTTTGAATGAAATAAGCAATAACGTTAGCGCTGCTACAGCAAAGCGGCAGCCTACAAAAAACATAGGCGATGTAAAATTCAGTACATATTGCACTGTAAGAAATGTTCCGCCCCAAATCATAGTAATCAAAACGAGTGCTAACTGTGGGGCTTTGCTTGAACTCAAAGAAATTGGTGACATACTCAAAATTAGAATGAATTGTGCAATATACTGCACATATTGCGCTATTCTTCTGTTTTGTGCAATATATTGCTCAAATTTTCTGTACTACCTATTCTATGAGCCATTCGAGTACCGTTTTACAGCACGTAGGCACAAATATTCGTTCATTAAGAGATGAGCGTGGTTTAAGCCAACAGGAATTAGCAGACCAGGCGGGTGTAAGTAGACGTACTATTGCTGCTTTAGAGACAGGACAAGTCAATATCAGCCTAGCTAAGCTCGATGCGATTGCGATAGTGTTGGGCGTAAACTTTAGAACGATTGTAAGTGCACCAGAGCATAAAGAACATGCGTTGGTTAATGTACTTGCTTGGCAAGGCGAAAAAGAAGAAAGCAAAGCTACTTTACTGGCTTCAGTTCCTTCCCGTTCTCAAGTTGAGCTTTGGACATGGTCTTTGGCAGTAGGGGAGTCTTATATTGCTGAAGCAGACCCAGAAGGGTGGCAAGAACTTATTTATGTATTAGAAGGTGAGCTAACCATACAATTTGCAGATAGCACAAAAACTATAGCTGCTGGTTCTTCAATTATATATGCCAGTTCAGTAACTTACACTTATATTAATAGTGGTAATCAAGTGCTTAAATTTATTCGTAATGTGGTGTATTGATTCGGAATATATTTTCATATCAATAAATAAAAAAGAGCCTAAAGCGGCTCTTTTTTACATCTTAAAAATTAAAGACGATTTTCATCTAATAAAAGCTGAGCTTCACGAAGATTTAAAGTACCTTCATAAATTGCGCGGCCTGTAATCGCACCTAAAATGCCTGGCTTGCCTTTTAAGTTACGAACATCATCAAGGTTCGTTACCCCACCTGAAGCAATCACTGGTAAACCTGAGTATTGAGCCAAGTTGACAGTTTGCTCAACGTTTACACCTTGCATCATGCCGTCACGCGCAATATCGGTATAAACAATGCTAGATACGCCAGCATCTGCAAAACGTTTTGCTAGATCAGTTGCTTTAACGTCAGTAACATTTGCCCAACCGTCAGTTGCAACCATACCATTCATGGCATCAATACCAACAATGATGTGGCCTGCAAAACGCTTACAAGCTTCTTCTACAAATTCAGGTTCTTGAACGGCTTTAGTCCCGATAATGACAAAAGTCACGCCAGCTTCTAAGTAGTGTTCAATTGTTTCTAATGAGCGAATACCACCACCAATTTGAATTGGTAACTCTGGCTGAGCTTTAGCAATTGCTTCAACAACAGGTTTATGGATAGGCGTACCTGCGAAAGCACCATTCAAATCGACCAAATGCAAACGACGTGCGCCTTCATTTACCCAATGTTGGGCAGTTGCAACCGGATCGTCAGAGAAAACGGTATCGTCTTCCATACGCCCTTGTTTTAAACGCACACATTTACCATCTTTCAGGTCAATTGCTGGAATGATTAGCATGCTTTCGCTCCTTGCTTCATCATGTTTATGAAATTGTGCACATCTTAGCAAAGTATTGATCAATCGCTAAGCCTTAGAAAAGACTTTTATAACTTTACGCATGAAGTGCGGTTTGAATCGTTTGTGAAATGTGAGCCGGTAATAAGTTTTGTTTACGAAGCTCTAAAAATACTAGTAAGGCAGCATAAGCATCAGCGGCGGCATAACTGATTTGCTGTGGTGTAAGTGGCTTTTGCGCCCAATTTGATGTTCCGACTTTCTTTGACTTTGAAAGATATTGTCCAAATAACAGTGCTACGGCTTTTTGTACACCCATTTGCTGGGTAAAACCAAAGTGACTAAAACCTTTAGCAAGGTCAATGCAGCTTTCAAGCTCTATGTCTTTTTTATGAAAAATGTGCTTATCATTCTTAAGACCAAAGCCGACTTTAAGTTGTTTTGGATTGGACAAAATAGGCTGCAAAAATTTTAAAGTCGATGAATTGACATGAAATAAATAGGCTTTATGTTCTGTGGCAAGCTGAATCAGATGTGGACCCGTCGAGACCTCACCTACCCGAAATGTCGGTTTAGATTCGGAATCAAATCCTAAAAAGATCGCTGCTTTTAATTCTTCTTCAATAGTTTTGCATTGCTCAATATTTTCAATCACCACAATATTTTGGTGGTTAAGATTTTTAAAAGGTGGAAGCTGCTGAATAGAGGCTTTATCAAGGAGGGACGGGGCTTCGGACATATTTAACAGCGTACAAATAAATTGAGCTATTCCCTTTATATATGAATAAAGCCTAGAGAACTAGGCTTTAGGAAACTTTAAAAAATTATTGAGACTGAGATGGGGACCCAATGATAACGCTTTCGCTTTTTTCAACATAGCCTTCATAGGTAGGAGCCATGATTGTGGCAACAATAGCAAAAATGACTGCAAGTGGAATAAGCGCAATATAAATCCAACCTAAAACACATTCCCAGCTTGGCGTTGGACGCTTCGGTCCATAATCATTAGGGCCTTCAGTTCCTTTTGCACAAAATAAATAAACGGCAAGGCCAATGTTCACGATTGGTACGAGCATGAGTAAAGATAACCAACCTGTATTATTACGGTCATGCAAACGGCGAATAGTAAATACGAAGCTAATATAAATACCGACGATATATAGAATGGCAATAGCGATGATGCCCGGCGCAGTAAAACCTGGGGTGCCCTCATTTTGTGTAAGACCGAAAGTAAAAATAATAAGTAGAACAACAGCAGCGAGGGTTAACGTAAATAGGAAGGTCCAAGCAGCATAAGAGAGTCGTCCAAAACGTCCATTTGCCTTAAAGGGCGAATCTTGCTGAAGTGGCTGATTTTCAAAAGGTGAATTCATTGTGTTTATCCTAATCATTTGGTTTTATTTAAAAGTATGAATATTCAATATTTTGTTGAATAAAATATCATTCTATAAATGATTGCTTGTTATTATAAATAAAAAAAAAGATCAGGCCATCTAGACCTGATCTGTTTAAAACTTTTGTGAAATTAAATATTCCATTCCACAAAGTTTTTAAGTAACTGTAAACCTGCAGTGTGACTTTTCTCTGGGTGGAATTGAGTCGCAAATAAATTATCTTTGTGAATTGCCGTACAGAAGTTCACGCCGTATTCACATGTTGCAGCTACAAGATTTTCATCTTTAGGTTCAACATAATAGCTGTGTACAAAGTAGAAGCGAGCATCTTGATCAATGTTGTTCCACATTGGATGGCTTGGGTCCATTTGGTGAACTTGGTTCCAGCCCATGTGTGGGACTTTTAAGCCTTCCATTTGAGGAAAGTGTTTAACAACACCTTCAAAAATACCTAAGGCATCTACACCGCCATTTTCTTCAGAGCTTTGTAGAAGCGCTTGCATGCCTACACAGATTGCAAGAACTGGCTTATTAAAAGCAGCGTTGCGTACGACTTCATCAATACCTGCTTCACGCATGCCTTGCATACAATCACGCATTGCCCCAACACCCGGGAAAACAATTTTGTCGGCTTGTGCAATTAATTTTGGGTCGTTAGTTACATCGACTGTAGCACCTACATGCTCAAGTGCTTTAGCAGCTGAGTGTAGATTGCCCATGCCATAATCAAGTAACGCGATACGTGTCATTAGAGGCTACCTTTTGTCGATGCAATCGTGTTTTCAGCACGTGAATCAATTTCACATGCCATACGCAAAGCACGCGCTAGTGCTTTAAATACACTCTCGATTTGATGGTGGCTATTTTTACCTTTCAAGTTATCAATATGTAAGGTCATAAGGGCGTGGTTTACGAAACCTTGGAAAAACTCGGAAAATAAATCCACATCAAATGTACCGATACGTGCGCGAGTAAATGGAATATCCATAAATAAACCCGGACGACCAGATAAATCTACAACGACACGAGATAAAGCTTCATCTAATGGTGCATAAAAATGACCATAACGGCGTAACCCTTTTTTATCGCCTAAAGCTTGTGCAAAAGCCTGTCCAAGCGTGATACCGCAGTCTTCTACGGTATGATGATCGTCAATCTCTAAGTCTCCATCACAATGAATATCGATATCAAATAAGCCATGTCGCTTGATTTGATCAATCATATGGTCTAAAAATGGAACTCCGGTGTTTAGTGTGCCTTGACCAGTACCATCGAGATTTAAACGAACTCGAATTTTGGTTTCATTGGTATTTCTAACCACTTCACTGATACGTTGCGTCATGGACACGTTCCTCAAAAAACGTCAAAAATGATTGGATGTTAACGACAATTTCGCTGTGACGAATTCGTGACAGCATCATAGTTTGCTCAGGAGGGTTAATCAATGCCTATTACCGTACATGCTTATAGTTCTCTAGATAATTCAGAGATCCGCGATCAGCTTGAGCGACTGTATGACACAAGTCCGGAGTTTGGTGACGGGCACGATGCGATTGAACAACTTGAACAAGATTTACAGCAGTATACCACGCTATACACTGCCGAATTTAACACCAAAATTATAGGTGCAATCTGGTGTTCAGGACAAGGTGAAAGCAAGGTACTTGAATATATTGTGGTGCATCCTGCTAACCGTGGTCGTGGGGTAGCTGAGCGCTTGGTAGAAGAAGCTTGTCGTATAGAAGAATCAAAAGGCGTTAAAATTTTTGAGCCAGGCTGTGGTGCCATTCATCGCTGCTTAGCGCATATTGGTAAATTACATAGCTAAAATCCTATTTTTACTGTACTTGTGATTTAAAATTAAACACTTGTTACAAAAAATACGGAAGTTGCTTGACGTCTTCTTATAAACATTGTTTAATACCCCCACTTCGGCGTGATAGCTCAGTAGGTAGAGCAACGGATTGAAAATCCGTGTGTCCCCAGTTCGATCCTGGGTCTCGCCACCATTATTTGTGTTTTCAATCCCTGATCCCATCAGGGATTTTTTTTAAGTATAAAAAATACTCATTTAAATCAGAAACTCAGGATAATTGTTGACTATTGTTCTGAGATGCGGCTTAATACAGGCCATCGGCGTGATAGCTCAGTAGGTAGAGCAACGGATTGAAAATCCGTGTGTCCCCAGTTCGATCCTGGGTCTCGCCACCATATTCAAAAAAGCCCCATACTTTAAAGTATGGGGCTTTTTTCATGCCTATTTATTTAATAAAAAATATTAAGACTTTACTTGTGTATAAATCTCATTTTATCCACAAGCAAACTCAGTTATCCCCAACAATGTTTGAACTTTCTAGAAATGGCTCAACTGAAATTTGTCTTTAGTCGTGAGGACTATCATTAATGAGTCGTTTTCCTAAACATACGGCTTCTACTTCGTCATAACCGAGCTGTTCGTAAAAGTTCAGCACATTTAGATTGTCTTTACGCACCAATAATTGAAGTTTTGGGCAGCCGCGAGCGATAAGGCGCTTTTCAAGCTGCTGAACAAGCGCTGTAGCGATTCCTAAGCGTTGTTGGTGGGGATGAACAGCCAAATAGTTAATCCAGCCTCTATGACCGTCATAGCCGCCCATGAGCGTGCCAATCAATTGCTCATCTTTAATAGCAACCAAAAATAAATCATCCTGTTGTGAGACTTTTCTAAATATATCGGTTTCAGGATTATTCCATGGACGGGTTAGGTCGCAGCTTTCCCATAAATTGACCACATCATCCAGATCTGCATTTGTAAATTGACGAATAATAAACATATGGATTTCTACTTTTTGTTTTGATGTATTGAAAAGATAAAATAAAAATACGCAATTGCGCAGTAGTTTGTGAATAATTTAAACAAATAAAAAAGCACCCCCGTAGGAGTGCTTAAATTAAAAATATTGCTTACGCTGATTTTGCAACAGGTGCCGCTTGAAGCATTTGACCTGTTTCTTCGAAGTTTGCATGCCAAGACAATGCTTCACGAAGTAAATGAGGAGTATGACCACCTTTGGCACATGCACGATCAAAGTAGTCGTTCAGTGCATCACGGTAAAGCGGATGTACACAGTTATCAATAATTGCGCGAGCACGTTCACGAGGTGCTAAACCACGTAAGTCTGCTAAACCTTGCTCTGTTACTAAAATATCAACGTCGTGTTCACTGTGGTCAACGTGGCTTACCATTGGCACGATAGAAGAGATATCGCCACCCTTAGCAATTGATTTGGTCACAAAAATTGCCAAGTGAGCATTACGAGCGAAGTCGCCTGAACCACCGATACCATTCATCATTTTAGTACCACATACGTGAGTTGAGTTCACGTTGCCGTAAATATCAAACTCAAGTGCAGTGTTAATGCCGATAATACCTAAACGACGTACAAGCTCAGGGTGATTCGAAATTTCTTGTGGACGAAGTACTAATTTGTCTTTGTAAGCTTCGATATTGCCAAAAACTTTCTCACCACATTTAGCTGAAAGGGTAATTGAGCTACCAGAAGCAAACTTCATTTTACCTGCATCAATGAGTTCAAAAGTACAGTCTTGTAGTACTTCTGAGTACATGATGAGGTCTTCAAAATTAGAATCTTTTAAACCTGTTAATACTGCATTGGCAATTGAACCGATCCCTGCTTGTAATGGACCAAGGTTCTTAGGTAAACGGCCTTCAGCAACTTCTTTTTCAAAGAAAGCAATCAGGTGATTTGCGATGCCTTGAGTCTCATCATCTGGAGGAGTGACTGTTGATGGTGAGTCATGTGTATCGTTAAAGACAATACCTACAATTTTTGCAGGATCGATCTGGATGGCTGTTGTACCAATACGCTCATCCACTTTTGTTAATGGAATTGGCGTACGTGTTGGACGGTAAGTTGGAATATAGATGTCGTGCAAACCTTCAAAGCTTTCGCTTAAAGAGGTATTGATTTCAACAATAACTTTTTCGGCAAAAATTGCGAAACTTGCAGAGTTACCCACAGAAGTTGTTGGAATAATGCCGCCATCTTCAGTAATTGCAATTGCTTCAATCACCGCAACATCTGGACGTTTAAGTTGCTGGTTACGCATTTGCTCAACAGTTTCTGATAAATGTTGATCAATAAACATAACTTCGCCGTTGTTAATCGCACGACGTAAAGTATTGTCTACCTGAAATGGCATACGACGAGATAAAACACCTGCTTCCGTGAGTTGTTTGTCTAAGTCATTACCTAAGCTAGCACCCGTAATTAACGTGATTTTTAACGGATTCTTTTTTGCAAGCTCTACAAGTGCTTGAGGAACAGCTTTAGCTTCGCCAGCACGAGTAAAACCACTCATACCAACAGTCATTCCATTTTCGATGAATTGCGCAGCTTGTTCAGCACTGATGACCTTGTCATGAAGAGAAGCTAGGCGAATACGACTTAAAGACATTGGACATCCTCAATATTGTCAAAACATACCGGATTTTAGCTATGAAAAAATGAAAAGTGCATAGGTGTTAGGCTAAGGTCTAATTTTTTAAATAAATGGGGGTATAAATTTATTTTATGAATTTTAAGATATTGATTTATTTAGTATTTAATAAATTTTAAAATAGCGCTTTAAATGATCAGTTGATCAAATTAGAAGCGCTCACTTAAAGTTTGTTTAATTTTTTCTAAAGGATTTGGCGTTGTGTTTTCTTCGGCCGCTGGTTTTGGAATAGGTAATGAAATAATCACTTCTAAACCGCCTTGTTCACGGTTATGAATTTGAATTTCACCTTGATGAATGTCGACAATACGCTTAACAATTGCAAGGCCTAAACCACTGCCTTGAATGGTCCTAGCAGAATTACCTCTTACAAATGGTTGCATTAATTCTTCAATCTGATCTTCTGGAATGCCTTCACCATGGTCAGCAACCGTAATTAAAATATGTTCATTTTCAACTTTTGCGCTGAGTTCGATTGGCTCCGCACCATAACGTTTTGCGTTATTAATGAGGTTGGCAATCAGACGTTTTAAAGAAAGGCTACGTGCAGGAATAATCGGAACATCTTGCACCTCAAAACGAATATCAAGCGGTTTAAATTGAACAATTAATTCTTGCAATAATATATTGATATTGGTGTCTTTTAATTCTTCATCTGAACCATCCCGCATATACGAGATGAACTGATTCAAAATTGCATCCATATCATCTACGTCATAAACCAGACCTTCACGTAGAAACTCATCAGGTAGCATCTCTGCAGTTAAACGAATACGTGTAAGCGGGGTTCTTAAATCGTGTGAAATACCCGCTAGCATAATCCGTCTTTCACGCTCAGTCTGCTCAAGTGTATATACCATGCGGTTAAATGCTTGGTTTACCTGGCGAATTTCTAAAGGGCCATGGTTAGTATCTAAATATGGTGCTGTTCCAGACTTACTATATTCGTTGGCGGCATTTTGCAAACGACGTAATGGGCGGTTCATTTGACGAATCAAAATTAAAATAATGATGGCCGAAACTAATGGCACACCCACAACCCAACCAATTAATAGCTCAGGACTATAGTTTGCATAGGTTTTTAAAGGCTCACGAACCCAATTGCCATGCATTTCTGGTGTTTGAATCCAGATGCGTGGGCTAGGTTTAAACTGGAAGTAAACTGTAACGTCTTTTGCGCCGATTTCATTTGCAAGTTTTTGTTCAACTTGGTTGGTAAAAAACTCCGCAATGACTTTATCGCGAACGCTTGGATACTCTTTAGGGTCGGTTATATATTCAATGCCAACCCGATTACGCAACCAAGTATCAACATCAACTTCGGTATCACGATGAAAAATACGTATATTAGGGTTGTTCACTAGCTCGAGTTCAACAGCCAAATAACGGGCATGCTGTTGAATTTCGGGTAAATAGAGAGTTCGCCAAAAAAACCACAATGACATAAAGAGGCTAAAGAACACCACCAGCAATACCAAAATAGTGGTACGCATGGCAGCAGAACGTGGCTTAATTTTGTCGAGAAAACGTTCCCATCTCGTCCGTTTACGCTCTGAGTACGCAACGTAGTCGGTAAAGTTTTGCGGTGGTATTGGCTCTAAACTCACTCTAATTTATCTCAAGCTTATTCAGCACCATCTGGAACAAATACATAACCTACACCCCATACCGTTTGAATATAACGTGCGCGTGCTGGGTTATCTTCAATTAAACGACGTAGACGAGACACTTGAACATCAATTGAGCGCTCCATTGCACCCCATTCACGGCCACGAGCCAAGTTCATAAGTTTGTCGCGCGTTAATGGTTCACGTGGATGCTGTACCAATGCTTTCAATACAGCAAACTCACCCGTGGTCAAAGTAACGATTTGTCCTTCACGAGTAAGCGTACGTGTAGATAAATCTAAAGACCATGGACCAAAGCTAACCACTTCAACTTGTTGGCTTGGAGCACCCGGAACTTCACGAACCTGACGACGTAATACTGCGCGAATACGTGCTAAAAGCTCATTTGGGTTGAATGGTTTCGGTAAATAGTCATCTGCACCAGCTTCAAGACCAGCAATACGGTCAGAGTCGCTACCACGTGCAGTTAGCATAATAATAGGTGTATCAATGTTTGACTGACGTAAACGACGACAGATACTTAAACCATCTTCAACGGGCAACATAAAGTCGAGTACGATAAGTGAAAATAACTCACGTTGTAATAAACGATCCATTTGTGAGGCATCGTGGGCAGTTTTTACAACAAAGCCTTTATCTTCCAAAAAACGTTGCAAGAGGGTACGTAAACGCACATCGTCATCGACCACTAAAATGCGTTCGACACGATCCGTTTCGTTATGTACGGTTTCAGGATGTTCAGCAGGTACAACTAAACTCATGATGTACTCCCTTTTAAAGTCATAATTTATATATTATTGGATCGGTTAGGCTTATTGCCAACAAGCCCTCAGTATAATGCCGATGTTCTTGTTAAGACTATGTATCAATTTGCTCAAAATTACAATTTTCGTAGGGGCTTGAAACCAAAAAACAACATCTTATGCCCATAATTTAGCAAAGCCTTAAAGAAAAAACCAAGCATTCGGTCACTCATTAAATTCTATTCGATTAAATTTTAATAAATAATTGTTTCAAATAGATTATTTTAAAAATTAACACTACTTTTTAAAGTTTGTTTTCTAAGAGGTTGAGAACTCATTCAAATATTAAAGCTTAATAATCTATTTAGACAGATAAGAAAAACTATAATTTTGTTCATTCTGATACTGTATCAATATGTTCATTTTCTCGTAATTTATATTAAAAATTTCATTTTACTTAACGGATATCCTATAAATTTCAGATTTTTTAAAAAGTAAAATATGGGTTTGAAGACCAAAATGAATAGCTAAAACGTTTTTTATGAAGTAAAGAATGTGAAAAATTCACAGTCAATACAAAAAAACGTTTTGAATACGCAAACAAGTGTGGATTTTATAGTCTTGGTCTTTATAATCAGTGCTTTTAAACTTTATCCTTGTGGGATCAAACACGATGACTGACTTAGTTCAGCAGTTGGCAAGTGAGCTTGCCGTACGTCCAAACCAAGTAGAAGCTGCCATCCGCTTAATTGATGAAGGTGCCAGTGTTCCATTCATTGCCCGTTACCGTAAAGAAGTAACACAAGGTTTAGATGATACGCAGTTACGCCAATTAGATACTCGTTTAGCGTATTTACGTGATTTATATGAGCGCCGTGAAAAGGTCATTCAGTCATTGCAAGAACAGAATAAATTGAATGATGACTTGTTGGCGCGGGTGAATGCAGCCGAAACAAAAAATGCTTTAGAAGAAATTTATGCGCCGTACCGTCCTAAACGTACGAGCAAGTCTTTCAAGGCGAAAGAAGCGGGTCTGGGGCCAATTGCCGAAAAAATTATTTCAGAACAAATTGATCCGACAGAAGCATTAGCTGGTTTTAGTCATGAAGACTACCCAGATGTAGAAAGTCAGTTAGACGCAATCCAGCATATTTTGATTGATGATTGGGCACAAAACATTGCGTTGACTACAGAATTAAAAGCGACTTTTGCAAAAACAGCAGTGCTAAAAAGTACTGTTGCTTCTGAAGAAAAGAAAGAAGTGGGCAAAAAGTTCCGCGATTACTTTGAATTTTCTGAAGGCCTCAACAAATTACCTTCTCATCGTTTATTGGCAATGTTACGTGGCCGTCAAGAAAACGTACTTGGTTTAAAAGTAGATGGTGAAGATGATGCACCATTGGCACGTATTGAAACTGAATACAACCTAGATCAAATTCAGCCACAAGCTCGCCAAGACTTCTTGAAGCAAACTGCAAAATTATTCTGGTTAGGTAAAGTTCGTCCTCAAATCGAGCATTCATTACTGACAGAAAAACGTCTTGCTGCCGAAGCAGAAGCAATGCAGGTATTTGCTGAAAACCTTCGTCATTTATTGTTATCTGCACCAGCGGGTAGCCGTACGACTTTGGGTGTTGACCCTGGTATTCGTACTGGTGTGAAATTGGCTGTTGTAAGCGATGCTGGTGATGTACTTGCTCACAGCACGATTTACCCATTTGCGCCTAAAGAAGACAAAGAAGGCTCTATTGCTGAGCTTGCACGTCTATGCCGTGAATATAGTGTCGAGCTTATTGCGATTGGTAACGGTACTGCGAGCCGTGAAACAGAAGCTGTAGTTGCAGAAATGATGGCTGCAAATACAGACCTTAAATTAACACGTGTGACTGTAAGCGAAGCAGGTGCATCTGTTTACTCTGCAAGCGAACTTGCTGCAGCAGAACTTCCAGAGCTTGATGTTTCAATTCGTGGCGCAGTATCTATTGCGCGCCGTTTACAAGACCCACTTGCTGAACTTGTGAAGATTGACCCGAAATCGATTGGTGTAGGTCAGTATCAACACGATGTAAATCAAACTGGTTTAGCAAAAACGCTTGATGCAGTGGTAGAAGACTGTGTGAATGCTGTTGGTGTTGATGTAAATACTGCTTCACCAGCAATCTTGGCTTACATTGCAGGTTTAAACAAAGCAATTGCTCAGCAAATCGTTGAATACCGTAAAGAGCATGGCCGTTTTGATAACCGTCAAGCGTTGAAAAGCGTACCACGTTTAGGCGAGCGTACTTTTGAACAAGCAGCTGGTTTCTTACGTATTCAAAATGGTTCAGAGCCTTTAGATGCTTCTGCTGTTCACCCTGAAAGTTACGGTCTTGTCGAGAAAATTGTTGCAGCAAAAGCGACAACTGTTAAAGACATTATTGGTAATACTGAAATTATTCGTCAGGTGAAAGCAGAAGAGTTTGTTGATGATAAATTCGGTTTGCCGACTATTCAGGATGTTTTAGCAGAACTTGAAAAACCAGGACGTGACCCACGTCCAGAATTCCGCACAGCTAAATTCCGTGAAGACATTACTGAAGTTGCTCAGTTGACTGAAGGTATGCAGCTTGAAGGCGTTGTAACGAATGTGACGAATTTTGGTGCTTTTGTTGATATTGGCGTACACCAAGATGGTTTAGTTCATATTTCTGAATTAGCGAATGAATTCGTTTCTGACCCGCATAAAGTGGTAAAACCAGGTCAAATCGTACAAGTGCGTGTGATGCAAGTTGATGCTGAGCGTAACCGTGTGAACTTGAGTATGCGTGCAGAAGGTGCCGCGCCTGTTAAGGCACAGCGTCCACCGCGTCGTGAGCAAAATAACGAACAGCGTTCTGAGCGTAAGCCGCAAGGTAAGCGTCCTCAACAACCACGTAAAGATCAGGTTGAACGTCCACAACGTAGCAAGCAAGAGAAACCTCAAGAGCAAAAAATTGGTGGGTTTGGTGCATTGTTACTGCAAGCTGGAATTAAAGGTTCTAAATAAGAGCCTTTAGAACATCTAAAAAAACCTCCCAAACGGGAGGTTTTTTATTATTTTTAAAGTTTGCTTTAGAAATTGTGAAATTCGGTTTTTCAGAAATCGCAGTGGTAAAGATGAGGTGAATCTTAAGATCAACAAAAACGGTGTGAAATCTACAATCAATTATACAACGTTATAGCATAACTCAACTTTAACCCTTTCCCGATGTCAGACAATATCGATAAAGCCTTGAGGTAAGTTCATCACTTTCAGGCAGTTATATTAAAAATTGATTGTTTTTTTATATTATAAATGGTTGTTTTTATGCCGGCTTTAGAACTGAAAAATAGATTTCATTTAAACGATCTTCTTTCGGGAGTGGTCGTATTTCTCGTGGCCTTACCCTTATGTTTGGGTATTGCCTTAGCCTCAGGTGCTCCAATCATTTCTGGTATTATTGCCGGAATTGTTGGTGGAATTATTGTTGGCCTGCTGAGCGGTTCTCACATCAGTGTCTCTGGCCCAGCAGCAGGGTTGACTGCGGTCATCCTTGTACAACTCGACCAATTAGGCGGCAATTATGCCGCCTTTTTATTGTGTATTGTATTTGCAGGAATTTTACAAATTCTGTTTGGTGTATTTAAGTTGGGTTTCTTTGCCAACTTTATTCCAAACAATGTCATTTTAGGATTACTGGCTGCCATTGGTGCCATTCTTATTGTGACGCAGCTACCGTATTTATTTGGGTTGACTGATTTTTCATGGAAAGACGTTTGGACTGCTACACCAGATACGCTTATCCAAAAGTTTGACACTGGCGCGGCGTTGATTGGACTGCTGAGCTTATTTTTAATTTTAGCTTGGGACAGCAGCCCACTTAAAAAATTAGCACTACCTTCAGCTTTAATTGCTGTAGTCATTGCTGCAGTTTTAAATTTTGTCTTAATGAATATTGGCTCATCTTGGGCAGTCCAAACCAATAATTTGATTCAACTACCAAATATATTACAAGCACCAGAAGAGGTATTGGTTTTTCCAGACTTTAGCTATCTGGCTGAACCATTGATTTATACCGGAGCAATTACACTCGCGATTGTGGCGTCTTTAGAGACATTACTAAACTTAGAAGCCGCAGACAAACTTGATCCTCAAAAGCGTTCATCTCCACCTAACCGTGAACTGTGGGCACAAGGTGCGGGGAATATTGTTTCAGGTTTAATTGGCGGAATGCCAGTGACTTCAGTCATTGTCCGTAGTTCTGTAAATGCCAATACAGGTGCGCGGAGTAAATATTCAACAATTATTCACGGCATATTATTGCTGCTAGCTGTTTTATTCTTTGTTCAACTCATGAACATGATTCCATTGTCTGCACTCGCAGCGATTTTAATTGTGACTGGTTTTAAACTGACTCATCCAAAATTATTTAAACAGCTTTATCAAAAAGGCTGGAAACAGTTTTTACCTTTCATTATCACTCTCGTTGCAATTTTACTGACAGACTTGTTAACCGGAATTTTGGTAGGTCTATTTACCAGTAGTGCATTTATTTTGTATGGCAACTTTAATAAAGGAGTTCGCGTATATAAAGAAAAGCATTTACATGGAATTGTGACGCGTATTGAGCTTCCATCACAGGTCACTTTTCTGAATCGTTCAGCGCTCATTTCTGCATTAGAGCATGTTCATAAAGATCAGCAGTTGATTATTGATGCCACTCAATGCGACTCGATTGATCCCGATATTTATCAGGTCATTCAAGATTATCAGAATGAAACTGCAGTTAAGCGTCAGGTCGATCTCAAACTCATTGGGTTTAAGCAGCACTATGAAGAAATAGATGATGCAGTTCTTGATATCTACATTAGTACCAGAGATTTACAGCGCAAATTAAGTCCGCAGCAGGTGGTTACCTTACTTAAGGAAGGTAATGAACGCTTTGTGAAAAATGAACGTTTACAACGCGATATTTACCGTCAAATTCGTGTCACCGCAGATGAAGGCCAACATCCGATTGCGGCTGTTTTAGGATGTATGGATTCTCGTGCTCCAACTGAAATGATTTTTGATGTAGGGATTGGTGATCTATTTAGTTTAAGGATTGCCGGTAATATTGCAGGTCAAAAGGTATTAGGTTCACTTGAGTTTGCTTGTCAGGCCAAAGGCTCAAAAGTCATTTTAGTTTTAGGCCATACAGACTGTGGTGCAGTGACCAGTGCATGTCAGCTACGTTTACAGCAAAAGCAAGTTTCTGATGTCAAAGAAATGCCGCATATTCAATATGTGCTTGGCCCACTCATGCGTTCGGTAGAAAGTGTATATGACATTATGCAGCCACGTGAGTTAAACAAAGCTTTTATTAATCAGGTGACAGCAATGAATGTTCACTACAATATTCAATATATTATTAATAACAGCACAGTACTGAAAGACCTGCTAGATCGTGGTGAGATTGCAATTATTGGTGCGATTTATGATGTTAAAACAGGGCATGTTGAATTTTTAGATACTTAAATAGGATTAATAAAAAAGCGCCTAATGAGAGGCGCTTTTTTATTTTTAAATAACCTTAATATGGCGGATTACCAATGCTCACCAGGGAAAAGACGTGCATAAGCTTTTTGTGCCCAATTTAGTTTCTCAGTCTTTTTACCTTTTGCTGCATCTGAACTTGGGAATAGACGGAAACCGATCGACATAAACATGTTGTTGATGCCAGGTGCTACCGAATACGTCATAGAAGCTAAACGGCCTAAGTTTGTGGCAATACGTTTCGGACGTTTCACAATCGCATAAGCAATTAAGTCCGCTGCTTGTTCAGGTGATAGAGTCGGTACATATTTATAAATTTTAGTCGGCGCAATCATAGGAGTACGCACTAAAGGCATATAAATTGAGGTGATTGCAATTTTATGGGCATGAACTTCGGCAGATAGACAACGGCTAAATGCATCAAGCGCAGCTTTAGAAGCGACATAAGCCGAGAAGCGTGTTGCATTGGCTAATACACCGATTGAACTAATATTAATAATTTGTCCGTCTTTACGTTGAATCATGTGCGGTAAAATATTAAGAACCAAACGCACAGCGCCGAAATAGTTCAATTGCATGGTACGTTCAAAATCGTGGAAACGATCATAAGATTCATGAACAGCACGACGAATAGAACGACCAGCGTTATTAATTAAAATATCAATATGATCGACAGAAGCTAGAATCTCTTTAGAAACCTGATCAATCATTTCCATGTCGTTCAGATCACATGGGAAAATTGATGCCTGACCGCCACGGCTTTCAATATCTGCTTTGACTTCTTCTAATGTTTCTTGAGTACGGGCAACCAGTAAAACATGCGCACCAGCGTCAGCAAGTTTATTGGAAATCGTTAAACCGATTCCACTTGAGGCCCCTGTCACTAAAATGACTTTACCTTGTACCTTTTCCTGGAACAGAGCTTCTAATTTTTTATTCACAGCATTTTACCTAAGTAGGGGCAGGGGCTATTTATTCCGGTATGTAATTTTTATTTTTACAACCGTTGGTTCATCCTGATGAACTCCTAAATATTGCCCTATCTTAATAGATGTTTAAAAATTGTCTAGTGTGTAAATATATGAAATTTAACAATTTATTTAGAGTAAAAACTCTAAATTATTACCCTAATCCATTAATTATTTTTAATGGTTAAATGACTTAAAAAATAAAAAAGCCTCTATATTCCAGAGGCTTGATAGATGAGTTTAAAATTTATACAGATGAAAGTGCTTGTTCTAAATCGGCAATTAGGTCATCTACATGCTCAATACCAATAGATAGGCGAACCATATCTTCACTTACGCCGGCAGCTTTTAGTTCTTGTTCATTGAGCTGGCGGTGAGTTGTGGTTGCAGGGTGGCAAGCTAAACTTTTCGCATCGCCAATGTTCACAAGACGGGTAAATAACTTTAGTGCATCAATAAAACGAGTACCGCCTTCACGGCCATCCTGAACGCCAAAAGATAAAATTGCAGAAGGTTTGCCTTTTACATATTTTTGTGCAAGTTGATGTTGTGGATGATCTTTTAGACCTGCGTAATTGACCCATTTTACTTTCGGATGGTTTTGCAAATATTCCGCAATTTTCTGAGCATTTTCAGTATGACGTTCAATGCGTAAGTTTAGAGTTTCGAGACCCTGTAAAATTAAGAAAACACTGAGCGGGCTAATAGCTGCGCCTGTATTGCGTAATGGCACAACGCGAGCTCGTGCAATATAAGCTGCCTCACCTAATGCTTCGACATAGTTCACACCATGATAGCTTGGGTCAGGTGTATTCAAAACTTTAAAACGTTCTGGATATTTACCCCAAGGAAATTTACCGCTATCGACGATTGCACCGCCAATACTATTACCATGACCACCAATATATTTAGTAAGCGAATGGATAACGATATCAGCCCCATATTGAAATGGTTTTAATAAAGCAGGGGTGGCAACCGTGTTATCGACAACGACAGGTACACCATATTCATGGGCGATTTTTGAAATTGCTTCTAAATCGATGATATTGCCGAGCGGGTTACCAATTGACTCGACAAAAACAAGCTTAGTTTTATCATCTATTAAGTTACGTAAGCTTTCGGGTTTTTGATAATCGAAAAAGCGGACTTCGATTCCCTGTTTTGGCAGCGTATGGGCAAATAAGTTGTATGTACCGCCATATAAAGTTGAGACTGAAGCAATATTGTCTCCCGCCTCAGTAATGGTTTGAATGGCATAGGTAATTGCTGCCATTCCGGATGCTAAAGCTAGAGCACCAATGCCACCTTCGAGAGCAGCAAGGCGTTGCTCAAGCACAGCAGTGGTCGGGTTCATAATACGGGTATAAATATTGCCTTGAACTTTTAAGTCGAAAAGGTCTGCACCGTGTTGGGTATTATCAAATGCATATGAAGTTGTTTGATAAATTGGAACAGCTACTGCTTTTGTTGTTGCTTCAGGAGTGTAGCCTGCGTGAATGGCTAAGGTTTCGTCTCGGTATGTATTTGACATTGTTATCATCGAAGTGGTTAAAGAATAATCCAGATTTTTTAGCATACTCTTTATTCATGATTTAGATATTTTTATGTAAAGTTCAGCATTTTTAAGTATAAAAGAGCTTATTTTATTTTTTTCGAATCACTCAATTAAATTTACATGAAGTTGAGAGAACGCCACAAAAACTTACTGGCGGTCTGCCGTCCGCAAGAACACTATAAAAGTACAAGTAATTCAATTCATGATAAAAAAGCTGGAGAAGTGAAATAATGAGTACTCAAAAAGTATCTGATATTATCATTGAGGTGCTGGAACAAGCAGGTGTTCAACGTTGCTACGGTATTGTGGGTGACACCTTAAACCATGTCACTGACTCCATGTCTAAGAGTAAAATTGAATGGATTCATGTGCGCCACGAAGAGGTTGGTGGTTTTGCAGCCGGTACAGATGCTTTACTCAGTGGTCACTTGACGGCATGTGCAGGATCGTGTGGGCCAGGAAGCCTACACTTCATTAATGGTTTGTATGAATCGCATCGTAATCGTGCGCCAGTCATTTTGATTGCAAGCCAGATTTCTACCGAGATGGCAGGATTTGTCGACTTTCCACAATATGTCGATTTTAAATCGGTTTATGCAAAAAATTCGGTTTTTTGTGAAGAGATTACCCAACCTTCACAAGCCAGACATATTATGAGCATGGCGTGTCAGGCTGCGCTGACCAAACGTGGTGTCGCGGTGGTTATTGTTCCGGCCAATATCAGTGCAGCGTCGGCTGAGGCGGGTCTACCCTTTGTACCGCGCCAAACAAATCCCGATATTTTGCCGAATAAGTCCGAACTCAACCAGATTGTTCACCTGATTTCACAGCATCAAAGAATTGGAATTTATGCAGGTGCTGGGTGTGAGGATGCGCATGACCAACTCGTGGCTTTTGCAGAGAAGTTAAAAGCTCCTGTAGCACATACTTCACGTGCTAAGGATTTTGTCGAATACGACAATCCATACAATATGGGCATGACGGGTATTTTTGGTAATAAAGCGGGTTATCACACCGTCATGGATTGCGATTTGCTGATTTTGCTAGGTACCGATTTTGCATGGGCACAGTATTATCCAAGCCATGCCAAAATCTTGCAAATTGATATTGATCCGACCCATTTGGGGCGTCGCCATCCGATTACATTAGGTGCCGTGGGTAAAATTTCATCTACACTCGATGCATTATTGCCACTGCTTGAAACACGTCATGAGCGTGATTTTCTAGATCATTGTCTTGCGTTGAAACATGAGAGCGATGAAATACGACGTAAAGAAGAGCGGGTAGGTAAAGATGGGCTGATTCATCCACAATATCTGGTGTCTTTACTCAACCGTTATGCAGATCAAGATGCAATTTTCTTCGGAGATGGTGGCTCACCGATGGTATGGGTATTAAGGCATATTGATGTAAATGGAAAACGTCGAACCTTTACCAGTTTGTTACATGGCACTATGGCCAATGCCATGCCGCAGGCACTTGGAGCCCAAAAAGCATTCCCGAACCGCCAGATCATTGCATTATGTGGAGATGGTGGCTTAGCCATGTTACTGGGAGATCTGCTCACCACAATTCAAGAAAAACTGCCAATCAAGATTGTGGTATTTAATAATAGTTCGCTCAATTTTGTAGAGCTTGAACAAAAAGTGGAAGGTTTGCTCGACCATTATACTGACCTGCTCAATCCTGATTTCGGTCAGCTTGCTCGCGTAATTGGTTTGCATGGACAAACGATAACGCATGGTAACGGGTTAGAACAGGCAGTGGAAAGTTTTTTAAAACACGATGGTCCTGCTTTACTCGATGTGCATACCAATCCGATGGAGCTGGTAATGCCGCCAGATCCTAACCTGAATCAGGTTTCTTCAACCTCTCTCTATGCGATTAAAGCGTTAATGTCGGGTCGGGTAGATGATGTTAAAAATTTGTTAGTCAATAATTTTATTAAATAAATCTATGTAGAAGAGCTCATCTTCAAGCAGTGTAATAAGCGAAAAATGCATGATTCAAGATCATGCATTTTTTATATCAGGAAACAATTTTGACGTCATTTATCAGTTATAAAAAACGATTAAACTTAATCACGCCTTATTTTTTTGCTGCGTTCAGCATATAATAGCTACTATTTTTCGCTCATTGCGATCTGTTGGTTTTTCAATTGAGGAGTCCTGCGTGGCCCAATATATTTATACGATGAACCGAGTGTCTAAGATGGTTCCGCCAAAGCGCGAAATCTTAAAAGACATCTCTTTATCATTTTTCCCGGGTGCCAAAATTGGTGTGCTCGGTTTGAACGGTGCGGGTAAATCTACCTTGCTTCGTATTATGGCTGGCGTAGATAAAGATTTCTCTGGTGAAGCTCGTGCACAACCTGGAATTAAAATCGGCTATTTAGAGCAAGAACCGCCGCTTGATCCAACTAAAGACGTTCGTGGTAACGTTGAAGATGGCGTACGTGAAGCTCTAGATGCTTTAGAACGTCTTGATCAGGTATTTGCAGAATATGCAGACCCAGATGCAGATTTTGATGCGCTTGCAAAAGAGCAGGAAAAATTAGAATCAATTATCCATGCTTGGGATGCACACAACTTAAATAACCAGCTTGAAATCGCGGCAGATGCCTTGAATCTTCCAGCATGGGATGCAGACGTAAGTAAGCTTTCAGGTGGTGAACGCCGCCGTGTAGCACTTTGCCGTTTATTGCTCTCTAAACCAGATATGTTACTTCTTGACGAACCGACGAACCATTTGGATGCAGAGTCTGTATCGTGGTTAGAGCGTTTCTTAAAAGACTTCCCTGGTACAATTGTTGCGATTACGCATGACCGTTATTTTCTTGATAACGTTGCAGAGTGGATCTTAGAGCTTGACCGTGGGCATGGTATTCCTTACCAAGGTAACTATACTTCTTGGTTGGAGCAAAAAAATGCTCGTTTAGAACAAGAGCAGAAACAAGAAGAATCTTTTGCTAAAGCATTGAAAAAAGAACTTGAATGGGTTCGTCAAAATGCGAAAGGTCAGCAAAAGAAAAACAAAGCGCGTATGGAGCGTTTTGAAGAACTTAACTCACGCGAATTCCAACAGCGTAACGAGACCTCTGAAATCTATATTCCACCTGGTCCACGTTTAGGTAACAAGGTTGTTGAAGTAGAGAACATCAGTAAATCATTTGGTGACCGTTTACTTTACGAAAACTTGTCATTTACGGTACCACCAGCAGCGATTGTCGGTATTGTAGGTCCTAACGGTGCGGGTAAAACGACTTTATTCCGCATGATGACAGGCGAGCAAAAACCTGACACTGGTACTGTAACACTGGGTGATTCGGTTAAAGTTGCTTATGTTGGTCAGATTCGTGACACTTTAGATGATAATAAAACAGTTTGGGAAGAAGTTTCTGGCGGTTTAGATATCTTGAAAGTGGGCGATTATGAAATTGCATCACGTGCTTATATTGGTCGCTTTAACTTTAAAGGCCAAGATCAGCAAAAACGCGTAGGTGAATTGTCAGGTGGTGAGCGTAACCGTTTACAACTTGCAAAAATCTTACAGCAAGGTGCAAACGTTATCTTACTGGATGAGCCATCAAACGACTTGGACGTAGAAACTTTACGTGCACTGGAAGATGCAATTTTGGTATTCCCTGGTACGGTAATGGTTGTATCGCATGACCGTTGGTTCCTTGACCGTATTGCAACTCACATCTTGTCATTTGAAGATGAGCAACCAGAGTTCTATACAGGTAACTATACCGAGTTTGAAGCATATCGCCGTGCTAAGCTTGGTGATGATGCTCAACCACATCGTAAGAAATACAAAAAAATTGGTGGCTAATTACACCTAAATTGAAAAACCAGCCTAAGGGCTGGTTTTTTTATTAGAAGGCAAGTTTACTGAAAGCTTCTTGTAAGCAACGTTCAGCGTCGGGATGACCTTGACTTGCTGCTTTGTTTAACCACTTTTCAGCTTCAGTGTAGTTTTTATCTAAACCAAATTGACCATTTAAATAGCCAATACCAAGTTTAAAAGAAGCGTCAGCATTACCTCTTAAAGCTGCACGGAGGTAACACCACATCGCATTGCGGTCGTTTGGGGTAATATCTAGCCAATTTTGCATACGTTCATGATCTTGTACGGCTAACTCTTCAAAGCGTAAGCCTTGTTCAATTTCATCCTCAGCTTGTGAATGCATATCGGCTGGTAAGTTTTCAAAGGCAAACAAGTGATTAAGCCCATGCTTGATTGTTTTCATATCCATGATAGTCTCCCCTTGTTCCTCAATCTGATTGAATTGACTCACACTTTTAAGCTAGTCCCTTATATTGAAATCTTATGTTTTATTTTGTAAATGTGATATAGCGCATTTGGATGAAAAATGATGAGGTTTTAGCTTACATAAAAGTTACAGATGTTTTTACGCTTAGCGAAATTTATAGGTAAACAAAGACTCTCTTGAGTAAATTTAAAACTAGAATATAATTTTTTTGGGAATGCGAAGAATTCAATAAGAGTTATCAATATCAAACAAAAGAAATTTTTTTAAACAAAACCAGCTTTAAAGCTGGTTTTGTATTTAAGTAAAAAGTTTTTTATTTATTAAAATCGCCTCTTAAATCAGACCAAATTAATAACGGATAAATAGTTACTACATCAAAAGTCATCGCTAATGGATAGAGTACTTTGCGAGTAGCGCTTTTAAACGGGTGCTTCGTTGTTTTTTCAATTTTTTCTTGTAGTTCAACGGCATATGGTTTTTCTAATTTTTGCTGTATATCTTTTGGGTTTTTAGCTTCATACAGTTGGCCTTTGAAAAAAATATTAATATATGGGTACTGATTTTTTTGTTGCTCTAGTACTGCATTAAAATTTTCTCTAAACCCCAATTTTTTTAACATATCTTTTTGTTTTTCGTTGAGATTTCCTAATTGGGTGTTATAGCGAACTTGGATTACACCATTGAAATGATTTGCATCTTCCATAGTGAGTATAAGAGGGGAAGGGATATTAAGTGTTCTGTCATTAGCAGGTATAGTTTTAATAATCTTTAAAAATTCAGAACTACCATCAGTCATTAAGTAATTATAGTCTTGACCAACAAAGACAATACCTTGTTTTTGGTCATCTTTAACGGCTTGCCCGAGTGCAATAATCTGATCAGTTTTTAAAATATTTGTCTTAACTTCGGTTGTTTCGCTAGGAAGGGTATTGGACAACATTGTAGTTGCACAACCGCTTAAACCGAGGCAAGTTACTAATATAAAAGTAGTTAAAGTTTTATACATACATATTGCTCTAAAAAAATTCTTTTATGCAGAAAAATTTGGAAAATTTCTAAGTAAGAAAGTGAACCTATAATTCAATGTTTTGTAATTTTATTACATGGCGGGAGCCTGCTATAGTGGCTTTGTTCAACTTTTTAGTTTAATGGTGTGCTGTTGCCACGTTCTGCACTTTTCATGTCCGTCTTATTCTGTTTGCTTATATTCCAAAGTTTATGGAATGTGGCAGCGGCATTTTGCGCCCATGAAAATCAGGAAAAAGCATTACATCATTTTGGACATCATGCTGCTTTGAGTTATGAATCTTCACAGCATAGCCATACTGAAAAGACTGAGGTTGAAGGGATTAGTCACAAAGCTCCTTTGAACTTGTCTGATCATCATGATCATTTACCTTCATGTTTTCATGTTGTGATTGTAGAAGCACAAGAAAAAATTGTTTCACCGTTAATACAGTCATCTGAGCCAAAACAACAATATTATTGGTCTAATTCTTATAAGTCTCCTCATATCTCTAAACAAGACCCGCCTCCTGTTTTAACCCTGCTATAGGTGGGGTAGCCGAAAAATAACCCACCAGAAATATTATTTATTTCATAGGGTTACTTTATGTCTATTTTTATATACGAAAAACGTTTCGTTAGTATGAGCTCATCTTGGATACTTAAATCATTAGTTGTTGCAGTTGCGCTTTCAACTAGTGTTGTAACAACTGCGGCTAATTCAAATCAAAACCTTGCTGAAAATACTCAACCGCAACGTGTACAGAATGTTTTAACGTTTGAGCAAGTACTAGAGCAGGTTAAGCAATTTCAGACACAAACAGGAATTTGGCAAGCTCAACAAGATATCGCAGAGAGCAATATCAGACAGAGCCAGTTATGGGAAAATCCGACGGTTTCTGTACAGCAAACGGGTTTTAAATCTGGAAAAGATCAGGAACTAGAACTTGGTATATCGCAAAAACTAGATGTTTTTGGTGTACGTTCCGCAGCAAAAAAACTGGCAAGTGTCCAGCAAAATCAAGTTGTGTTAAATCAGGTTTTATATGAGGCTCAACTGAAGCTTGCTGTCAAATATTTATGGTCACAAGTTTCGATTTTGGAACTTGAACATGAAGTTGCCAAAGCACAATTAAAAACGAGTAAGAACCTTTTAGATGCTACTCGTTTACGCTTTCAGGCCGGTAGTATTGCTCAGGTTGATTTAGACCGGACTTTAATGACGCATGTTGAAAACCAACGTTTATATCAGGAAGTTGAATTATCACTAAGTAGTGCCAAAAGAAAATTGGCGAACTTATGGGGTGAGACTGAAGATAACTTCACCTTACGTCCAGATATAAAAAGTGCGTGGCCTTTAAAAAATGAAGGTGACATCGATCAATACTTAAAACAGAATTTGTTAGAACAGTCCATGCGACTTCAAGCCATCCAACAAAATTCTGAAATTAATTATTTAAAAGCAAAAAATCGTCCAACACCTACCGTAAATATGGGCGTGGTTCGTAGCAAAACCGCAGAAACGAGCAGTACCGAAAATCAGATTCGAGTAGGTATTGCGGTTCCTTTAAACATTTTTAATCGCCAGCAATATGCCCTGAAAATTGCCCAAAGCAAACTTGATTTAATTGCCCAGCAGCAAAGTTTTTATAAAAAGCAAAGCCTAGATTCTATTCGTACTCTACAGTACGAGCTGGCTGGTTTGAAGCAACAATATAACTTGATGAATGAACAACAGATTCCTTTATCAGAGACGGTACAGGAGAAAATGTTGCTTGGCTTCAAAGTCGGTAAATTTGCAATTACTGATGTTCAGCAATCTACCCTGCAATTACAAGAACAAAGATTGAAGAAAGTTCAACTCCTTAAATCTGCTTGGCAAAAAGCAATTGAGGCTGAAAGTTTAGCTCTCGGGATCGATCCAAATATGGTGATGTCCGGAGATGCATTAAATCAAATTAATCAAAATTTATGGCAAGACACCTATAAGTTGCCAACAGTTGGAGGGGCAGAGTAATGTCAGTTAAAAAAATAAAAAACCAATGGGTTATTGCTCTTTCGCTGCTGATTGCTTGTCTTGCTTTAAGTGCTTGGTTATTTTTCTCAGGGAAAAAGCAGTCCACTACTGAAAAAAGTGAAGAAGGGCATGCAGAAGGTGAAGCGGGTCATGGAGAGACTGAAAAAGAGGAAGGAAGTTTAAATCTCACTTCTAAGCAACTGGTTGAATATGGTGTGAAGTTAGAGCAAGTAGGGCGCGGAGAAGTTGAGCAGAATCTCTCATACCCTGCCAAACTTGTTGTAAATACAGACCAGCAAGCACATGTCTCTTCAACATTTTCTGCCCGAGTGGATAGTGTAAATGTTGCGCTGGGACAACAAGTTGAAAAGGGACAGGCGCTTGCGACTTTATTTGTACCAGATTTGGTCGATCAACAAGCTAACTTAAGCATGGCGCAAGAAGCGCTAACATTAGCTCAGCAAGATTATCAGCGTGAAAAACAATTGTGGGAGCAAGGTGTTTCAGCACGTCAAGATTATCAGCGTGCTTACAATGCTTATCGTCAAGCGCAAATTCAGGTACAAGCTGCAAATAGCCGTTTAAGTGCCTTGGGAGCGACTCGCTCAAGTAAAGGTCGATATGTTTTAACTGCACCTTTAAGCGGTGTAATCAGCAGTAAAGATATTGTGATTGGTGAGCAAATTGGCCCTGAAAAACAGTTATTTGTTATTGATCGTCTAGATCAGCTATGGGTTGAGTTTGTGTTGCCAAGTACAAATACCAATATTCAGCCTAATCAGGAAATTGAATTTAAATCGCTGCAAACGAACAATATTTTTAAAGCGCAGGTACAAAGTTTAACGTCAGAAGCGGATAGTCAAACTGGTCGTTTACAGGTTCGTGCCAAGGTGCTGACACCTTCAAAAGAATTACGTCCTAATTTAATGGTCAATGTATTACTGAAACAAAATAATGCAGCGACTGTATTACGAGTTAACAAGGCAGCGGTACAACAGATTGATGGAAAGAATGTAATCTTTGTTGCAAAACCGGAGAAGGACAAAATTCATTTTGCTCCTGTTGCTGTAGAGTTAGGCAATTATTCTTCAGATGCGCAATGGGTTGAGGTTAAATCCGGAATTACTGAAAAGCAGCAATATGTGACTCAAGGTAGTTTCTTGCTCAAGTCCGAACTTGAAAAAGGGGAGGCTGAGCATGGACATTAATAAACCTGATTTGCCAGCGGCTGAAGGTTTGTTTGATCGGATCATTCAGTTTTCAATTAATAACGCCATTTGGGTCATGATGTTTGTCATTGCTTGGATTGGTGTCGGAATTTATAGCTACCAGAAACTTTCAATTGATGCCGTGCCAGATATCACCAACGTACAGGTACAAATCAATAGTCAGGCTAATGGTTTTACAGCACCGGAAGTTGAGCAAAGGATTACTTATCCGATTGAAAATGCCATGTCTGGCATTCCAAATCTGGAACAGACTCGTTCAATATCCAGATATGGTCTTTCTCAGGTCACGATTATCTTTAAAGATGGCACAGATATTTACTGGGCAAGGCAACTCATTAATCAACGTTTACAAGAAGCTAAGAGTGCTTTACCCGATAGTATTGATCCACAAATGTCTCCAATTTCAACTGGACTTGGTGAGATTTATCAATGGGTGGTAAAAGCGGAACCTAATGCTAAAAAAGCAGATGGTTCAGCCTATAGCGCAATGGATCTGCGTGAAATTCAAGACTGGATTATTCGGCCCCAGTTACAACGTGTACAAGGGGTAGCCGAGGTTAATAGCATTGGTGGATACAACAAAACTTATGTGGTTTCACCAGATCTAACGCGGTTACAACAGTTGCAGATTCCTCTCACCGATTTACAAGATGCGCTTCAAAATAACAATGAAAATCGCGGTGCCGGATTTATTGAAGAGAATGGTCAGCAACTCACAGTTCGTGTTCCGGGTATGCTGACGTCGATACAAGATATCCAGAACGTTACGGTCGCCACGAAAAACGGTTTGCCTATACGGGTTGCTGATGTGGCCTCAGTATCGATTGGTCATGATTTGCGTACTGGTGGTGCTACCTATAATGGACAGGAAACTGTTTTAGGTATCGCCATGATGATGATGGGTGAAAACAGTAAAACCATTGCCAAAGCGATTGATCAAAAAGTTCAGGAAATCCAAAGATCACTCCCTCAGGGTGTGGTGATTGAAACAGTCTATGATCGTAGTAGCCTCGTAGATAAAGCAATTAAAACAGTAGCTAAAAATTTGATTGAAGGAGCGATTCTAGTCATCGTTATCCTGTTCATTTTTTTAGGAAACTTTCGTGCCGCTTTAATCACTGCTTGTATTATTCCATTGGCAATGCTTTTTACCTTAACGGGCATGGCAGAACAAAAAATCAGTGCCAACCTGATGAGTTTGGGAGCTTTAGACTTCGGGATCATTGTCGATGGAGCAGTTGTTATTGTTGAAAACTGTATTCGGCGTTTAGCTGAAGCGCAGCATTTAAAAGGTCGTTTACTAACACGTTCAGAACGTTTTACAGAGGTATTTCTAGCCGCTAAACAAGCACGACGTCCATTAATATTTGGTCAGATCATCATTATGGTCGTGTACTTACCAATTTTTGCTTTAGCAGGCGTAGAAGCAAAAATGTTCCATCCTATGGCAATGACCGTCGTTTTAGCGTTATTAGGAGCAATTATTTTATCTGTGACCTTTGTGCCGGCAGCTGTTGCTTTGTTTGTTACGGGTGAGGTGAAGGAAAAAGAAAGCCGCTGGATGATGACCTTGAAAAAAGGTTATGCAGGCTTACTCGATAAGGCTTATGCCTTCCGATATGTTGTTGTCACAGCAGCAGTCAGCATCTTGATTTTGACAAGTGCAATTGCAACACGAGTGGGTAGTGAGTTCGCACCTCAGTTAAGTGAAGGTGATTTTGCACTGCAACTCATGCGTGCACCGAGCACTGGCATAGAAGAGTCGCTTAAGATTCAGGAGAATGTGGAAAAGCAGTTATTGAAAGCTTTTCCCGAAATTAAAGCCATTTTTGCAAGAACAGGAACAGCCGAGGTTGCTACAGATGTCATGCCTCCTAATATTTCCGATGGTATTGTTTTATTAAAACCACACGATCAATGGCCAAACCCTAAAGAAACGATAGATGAACTGCGTGCCAGAATGCTGCAGTTCGTGAACCAGATTCCTGGTAATAACAGTGAATTTTCACAACCGATTGAACTACGTTTTAATGAGCTTATTTCAGGTGTACGTAGTGATATTGGGGTGAAAATTTTTGGGGACGATATGCAGGTTCTCAATCAGGAAGCGGAAAAAATAGCTCAACAGCTACGTAGCATTCCGGGTGCCAGTGAAGTCAAAGTTGAACAGACTGACGGTTTGCCATTACTGAATGTAGATGTTGATCATGCATTGGCTGCCCAATACGGTCTATCAGTCAAATCTATTCAAGATATCGTGGCTGCCAGTATTGGAGGGCAGAGTGTAGGGCAAATTTTACAGGGTGATAGACGTTTCGATTTTGTGATTCGTTTGCAGGAAAACATGCGTACGCCTCAGCAGTTAGCTCAGTTACCGATTCGCTTACCAAATGGTGGTCTGATTCAGTTACAAGACGTCGCTAAGGTTGAGAATATTCTAGGCCTTGCTCAAGTAAGTCGTGAAAATGGTAAGCGCCGCGTCATTGTGACAGCAAATGTGCGTGATCGTGATCTTGGGTCTTTTGTACAAGAGATGCAAAGCAAACTGGCACAGCAAAAGCTACCTAGCGGCTACTGGTTAGGTTATGGAGGACAGTTTGAAAATCTTGCTTCTGCTACAGCAAGAATGCAAATCGTCGTGCCGATGGCTCTCATCATGATCTTTGTGTTGCTCATGGCCGTATTCAGTAATTTTAAAGACAGCTTACTGGTATTTAGTGGAGTTCCTTTCGCTTTATCTGGCGGATTAGTGGCTTTATGGCTGAGAGATATACCACTTTCTATGTCTGCTGGGGTCGGTTTTATCGCTTTATCGGGTGTTGCAGTATTAAATGGTTTGGTCATGCTCACGTTTATTAAAGAGCTGAGAACGACCTTAGATGTTCATGCAGCAACTTGGAAAGGAGCGGTATTACGATTACGTCCAGTATTAATGACAGCATTTGTTGCTTCACTTGGTTTTATTCCGATGGCTTTGGCAACAGGAACTGGAGCCGAAGTGCAACGACCTTTGGCAACGGTCGTAATCGGTGGCATTATTTCATCTACGATATTAACTTTGGTTTTATTACCGGTCATTTATCGATGGATGAATGAAAGCAAAGCGAAAAGCGCTGAGCATTCATAATGTCATCGTTTTGAGATATCTTTTTTGATGACAGCGTCAATTCAAAAAAGTGTTTGAAAGAGGTAAAGATAGTGATGTTTCCATCGTTATCTTTACCTCACCATAAAGATAAATAATAAGGAGTCCGCAAAATGGGTGGACAACATGGTCATGATCATAGTCATGCTGTAGTGACTGAAGGTAATGCTAAGAAATTAATGATTGCTTTAGCACTGACTTCAACATTTTTAATTGTTGAGGTCGTTGCTGGATTAATTACACAAAGTTTGGCATTACTCTCCGACGCTGCGCATATGTTTACCGATGCCGCTGCTCTGGCAATTGCTCTGATTGCAATTCAGATTGCTAAGCGTCCAGCCGATAATAAACGTACTTTTGGTTATCAGCGCTTTGAAATTTTGGCTGCATTATTTAATGCGCTCATGCTGTTCGTAGTGGCAATTTATATTTTATATGAAGCTTATATTCGCTTCTCTAAGCCGCCTGAAATTCAAAGTGTGGGCATGCTCATTGTGGCAACCATTGGTTTAGTGATTAACCTTATCTCAATGAAAATCCTCATGTCGAGTGCCAATAACAGCTTAAACGTGAAAGGTGCTTATTTAGAGGTGTTGAGTGATGCACTAGGCTCGGTTGGCGTTATTATTGGTGCAGTTGTGATTTACTTCACCAACTGGTACTGGGTCGATACGATTATTGCGGTATTGATTGGTTTTTGGGTATTACCAAGAACTTGGGTTTTACTGAAACAAAGTATTAATATTTTGCTCGAAGGCGTACCTGAAGAAGTTGATATCGAAAAGTTACGTGCAGATTTATTGTCTTTAAATGGTGTTGAAAGTATTCACCAACTCAAGGTATGGGCGATTACTTCTAAAAACATTCATTTAACTGTGCACTTATTTGCGCCTGAAGCTGACCGTACTAAGCTCTATCAAGATGCTGTTGAAATGCTTTCTCATGAGCATGGTATTGGCGAAGTGACATTGCAAATTGAAGATGATGCCGAGATCAATTGTCAGCATATCGCTCAACATGCTTCACATGAACATGATGAGACTGATAAAGAACATTCACATCAGCACTAAGCTGATGTGAATACTTTTTTTAAATTTCCCATTCGTGATTGCAGTCACGACATTTCCAATGTTTTTGTGACTGCATAAATGCTTGCATAGACAATTTAAAGTCCGGCAAATCACGCCAGAACATAAAACCCGCCCCTAGAGTCACAACAAAAACAACGACCGTTGCAATTTGTAGAGAAGTGCCTGCACCATTGCCAAAAATCCACATAAAAATACTAATTACAACCAAGAGTAATAGTACAAAAATGGCAGGAACTAAAATCACTAAGCTCTTAGGCACAACAGGTTTGGCACTGTTAACACCTTGGCTTACTGGCATAATTTTAACACTTTGACATTGAGGGCAACGATATTGCATGACAGCTCCACATTAAATTTGAATCTATTCTAACGGAAATGCAAAGAAAGGAAAAAAATTGTAGGGCTTTTAAAAAGTGATATAAAAGTTAGATATAAAAATACTTTTTTGAAACAAGCATATATGAAAAAATGATGATTTATGCGTACACATAAAAGTTAAAATAGTACCGTAGAGCATGCTAATCTAGATAAAAACCAAGTGTGTTCAACACTGGAAATGAGCTGAAAAGCTGATTAATGGGATGCGAAAGAAATATAAAAAGGAGAGGGACTTGGGTCAAGAAGATGACAATAAGTCGGAGCCTATAACGACATCAACAGTTTCAGGGAACCCTGACCCTATAAAACTGTCATTCTCACGCCGTTTGCTGCATAAGACCTTGCAACATGCTCATGATGCCGTTGGGTTTGCTAGTGATACGACACGTAATCTTGCAGAGGTTGCAGATGCAGCCTTAGATGCTTTAGACCATGTAACAACTCATACAAAGCGTGGGGTCGTTGGCATGACCAATCTGGCAGCAGGAACTGTTAGAGATATGGTCTCTGAAACCAGTGAAACTGCGCGTCAGGTTGCGTTAATTATGGCCCGTACTTTTCTAGGTAAGAGTACGCTGAATTTATATTTGCCTGAAATGCTGTTAAATAGCCAAATTCGTAAACGAATAGATCGGTCAGAAATTGATGATATTAAAGTTCAATGTGGCAATGATCGGTTTCAGGTTGAAATCGATGGGCACTATCACCGTTTCCTATATCGGCTGAGTTTAGATTTTCGGGTATTGGAATGCCGTATTGGGCAAGAAAAATTCTTACGTTTACGTCAAATGGATGAAAGCCTAGATGTACACATTCGACATGGTGGAACATTGTCGAATTGGGCAGTCCGTCGTATCGGCCGAGTAGGTTTCGAAGTCATTAACATGTTGCCTATACCATCACTGATTAATCATTTGATTCGTGATATCCCGGGTATTCAGCGTGATGGTCACCGTATGTGGTTTATTGACCTTGAACAGGCAGGGTTTATTGATTTCATTAACAACCGTTCATGGATGGTAGAAAAACTTTTAAGCTTGACAGACTTTAGTATTTTACCGGGACTCAATATTTTGAGGGAAAGCCGGGAGCTTGTGCAGCAACTGGTAGATCAATTCGAAATAAAAGGACTACGGGTTCAATCAGGTCGTCTTGAAGTCCAAGTTGGAATTGCGAATTAAATTACATAAATGAGAAGCTGATTGATGATCAGCTTTTTTATTGCGTAGATAAGAAAAAAGCCACTGTCTTCATGCAGTGGCTTTTTAGAATTTGGCGTCCCTACGGGGATTCGAACCCCGGTTACCGCCGTGAAAGGGCGATGTCCTAGGCCTCTAGACGATAGGGACTTATATGAGGCATACATCTGAAAAATATTGGCGTCCCTACGGGGATTCGAACCCCGGTTACCGCCGTGAAAGGGCGATGTCCTAGGCCTCTAGACGATAGGGACGTTTCAGAGGTGGGCGTATATTAGGTCGATTTAATAAAAGTGTCAAATAGTTTTCTGAAGAAATATTAAAAAAAACATTCAAGCGCTTAAAAATAACTCAAATTGTAGAAAATATAGGCATTTATGGCTAATTTTTATTGAAAAGGTTCAATAATTGCTTTGATGACTGCATGGTGTTGTAAGTACCCTACAATTTCATGGGGTTGGTTCGCAAAAGTAAAAATTTCTTGATTGATAATTGGTGGAGTGAAATTAAAAGGTGCTTCACTTAATGGGAAAGCTGTTAAAAAATCATCTTTTGAGTAGAAATTATACCAATCGCCATTGAGGCATTTTGGTCGTTCAATCGGAATAGGGAGTTTACTTTGGATCACCCGAAAAGAAAGTGGTGAAGCTAAGGTAACAAAGCGTTGTACTGAAAAATGATAAGCTGGATCTGATAACAAGTGAAATGCGATCACGGAACCTAAAGAGTGAGCGACTACAATACAATCTTCATCATCGTGCATTTGTTTTAAAATTCTTTGATGAACTTCGTACATAAAATCAGGATTAGATAAGTACATGTAAGTTTCAATCAAGAATTGTTGAATTAAGCTCTCATGTAATTTAGGAAAATTATTTAAAAGGACCACCATTTCTTTAAGAACGCGATCTTTTACTAACTGTGAAGTCAGATATAAACGTTCTGATAAGCTTTCTGCGGGTTGATCGGGGGAAAGAGGAAGATGTGGCACAAAAGGAGTATGTTCCTTAGGTGTGTTGGCTTGTGAGTGTAAATGGATAGGCAAATGAAAGTTAAAGGATTTTGGAAGTAAGGTGTTTAAATCTAATTGATTAGAGAGTTGATATTTCGTCATTAAATCGCCATAAAAAGGCATGTGTATATGTAAATCTCTTAAATTAACTCTACAGTGCAATTGTTTTAAGCCCAGTTTAAAGACTCTTAGCCAGTGCTCTTTTAAACGATGTGCTGTGTAATTTTGTTGATTCATCCCATGGATAAATATAATTTTCATTGTATACAAGGAATTGTTTTTAATATAAATTTTAATCTACAACGGTAGATTCTATAAAGCCAGTATCTAAACAAAAAAAAGTGTAGCTTTTTGCTACACTTTTTAATTACAAGCACTTAGGCCTTATGGCGATAAAAAATAAAATAACTGATATAGCAAAGAGCCGTAAAAATTAAGCAACCTACAAAACCCGCTCGCATTTGAGGGTCCGCTGCCATACTTAAACAGGTAATAAAGCAGAATAGAAAACCTAAAATTGGGACAATAGGAAATAATGGTGCAGCATATTTTAAATCTTTAACCGTATGTCCAGCTCGGTACCAGTGTCTACGGAAATTGAACTGACTTAAACAGATACTCATCCAGACAATAACCATGGTGAAAGCTGCAACGCCGAGTAAGTTTTTAAAGATGGTTTCAGGTGCAAACTGTTCCGATAACAAACCTGGGATTGCGCCAAACATGGTAACTACTAAAGCAACAATAGGTGTCCCACTTTTTGAAAGCTTGGCAAATACACTTGGAAGAAGCTTTTGTTCTGATAAAGACCACATCATGCGTGAAGCGGCATATAAACCTGAATTGGCGGCTGAGAGCAGTGCAGTAATAATTACAAAACGAATGATATCATCTGCATATGGAATACCAATGTAATTAAATACAGTAACGAAAGGACTGCTACTTACACTTTCACTGCTTAAGCCTGCAAGCTGGAAAGGGAGTAATGCACTGATCACAATAATGGTGCCGACAAAGAAAATAAGAAGGCGCCAGATTGCAGCATTAATCGCTTTAGGGACGTTTTGTGCAGGATCTTTAGTTTCACCAGCAGCCACACCAATTAGTTCTGTCCCAGAGAACGCAAAATTCACAATCAGCATGGTAGTAAAGATAGGGAGGAAACCGTGTGGGAACCAGCCTTGGGCTGTTAAATTACTAAACAGAGGAGCAGTTTGAGCGCCATGAAAAGGAATTAAACCAAAAATGGCTAATAACCCAAGCACAATAAAGGCAATAACGGTAACAACCTTAACAAGCGCTAACCAGAACTCAGATTCAGCAAATACTCGAGTTGAACTAATATTTAGCCCAAAAATCGTCACTGCAAAAATAAGTGTCCAGATCCACATTGAAATTTGCGGAAACCATTCCTGCATGAGTAGGGCAGCGGCGGTAAATTCGGTCCCTAGCGTTGCTGTCCATGTTAGCCAATACATCCATGAAATCATGTAGCCTGTACTTGGACTAATGTACTTTTGGGCATATGCACCAAAAGAACCAGAAACAGGCATGTGCACAGCCAGCTCGCCTAAACAGAGCATAACCATGTAAGCAATTGCACCCCCAAGAATGTAGGCAATAATTGCGCCAATAGGTCCAGTTTGTGAAATGACTTCCCCTGAACCCAAAAATAAACCAGTACCGATTGCACCGCCTAGCGATAACATCACAAGGTGGCGAGTACTCATGGCTCTTTTTAAAGGTGCAGTACTGTTCTGATGCTGAGCATCTAGTTGATTGTCAGATGGCTGCATATTACACATTGAGAGAATTTAAGAAAGACGCTATTTTAGATAAAATAGACAAATGTGCAATCAAGAAGGTGTCAAAGAATAGACAGGAAGGTGACGATAGAGTCTTTAAAAGGAATTTTTAAAATAGAAAATGGCGTCCCTACGGGGATTCGAACCCCGGTTACCGCCGTGAAAGGGCGATGTCCTAGGCCTCTAGACGATAGGGACTTGATGAGGCAAACACAAAGGATCTTGGTGGAGCCAAGCGGGATCGAACCGCTGACCTCTACAATGCCATTGTAGCGCTCTACCAACTGAGCTATGGCCCCAGTTTGTGTGAGCGCAATATTAGGGTGAATGCGCCCACACGTCAACAAAAAAATGAATTAAGCTTCGCTAGTTGCTTCATTTTTCGGCAGTTTTAAGCTTTCATTGAGCTTTTCCCAGTTTTTTACCTCTTTTTTACTCGGGGCACCAACAATTTCTAATGCATGTCGTAAGCGAGCAAAGGTTAAATCTGGACCAAGCGTAACCATTGATTGCATCACTGGTGTTGAACTGGTTGAGCCAGCAATTGCGATAAAGAAAGCAGGCATAAAATCACGTAGTTTAATACCCATTTGATTTGCCAAGTCCATTAAGGTTTGGCTAACCGTGTCATTATTCCAAGTAAACTGACTTTCAAGACGCCAAATAGCAAATTGTAAGCTTTGGCGAACTTGTTCTTGAGTCAATTTTTTACTTTCAAACATTTCGGCTGTAATTTGTGGCATATGGTTAAAGTAGAAACCAGCCCAATTTACTGCTTCAGAAAGTAAATTAATACGCGGTTGAATTGCAGCAGCAATATCTTCTAATGTATTGCGGTCACTCTTCCAAGTAAGTAAACGGTCTAGTAGCTGGCCTGGTGTTAAACCTTTAATCCATTGACCATTTAACCAATTGAGTTTTTCAACATCGAAAATTGGGCCGCCTAAAGATACACGTTGAATATCAAAGTGATCCATCATGTCTTGCAGGGTAAATACTTCACGCTCATCTGGCATTGACCAGCCCATACGGCCTAAATAGTTGAGTAAGGCTTCTGGTAGAACACCAATATCACGGTAGTAGTTAATTGATGTTGGATTTTTACGTTTAGATAACTTCGATTTATCTGGATTACGTAGCAATGGCATATGGCAAAGTGTTGGCATTTCCCAACCAAAGTATTGGTAAAGCAACTGATGCTTCGGTGCAGAAGGAAGCCATTCTTCACCACGTAATACATGAGTGATTTCCATTAAATGGTCATCAACGACATTTGCTAAATGGTAAGTTGGTAAACCATCAGTCTTAAGAAGGACTTGCATGTCGACTTGTGCCCAAGGAATTTCTACTTCCCCACGGAGTAAGTCGTTAAATTTACATACACCTTCTTCTGGAACTTTCATACGGATGACATGAGGTTCGCCTGCTTCTAGGCGGCGAGTTACTTCTTCTTGAGAAAGCTTTAAACCGCGGCCATCATATTTTGGTGTTTCACCGCGAGCCTGCTGTTCGGCACGCATTTGATCAAGTTCTTCTGCTGTAGCGAAACAGTAAAAAGCATGGCCTTTTTCAACAAGTTCTAACGCGTATTGCTTATAAATTCCCATACGCTCTGATTGGCGATAAGGCGCGTGCGGGCCACCCACATCTGGACCTTCAGACCAATTTAAACCTAACCAGCGTAAAGAATCTAAAATCATTTTTTCAGATTCTGGTGTAGAGCGAAGTTGGTCGGTATCTTCAATTCTTAAAATAAATTCCCCGCCATGTTGTTTCGCAAAACACATATTGAATAAAGCAATGTAGGCAGTACCAACATGTGGGAAACCAGTAGGAGAAGGTGCAATACGAGTACGAACTTTCATAGATAATGGGTCAAAATAAAAATTGAAACTATTATAACGAAAAAGCCCAGTATTCTGACGTTTTTATTTAACGGCAGACTGGGCTTAAGTTGAAACGATGAGGGGTCGTTTCAAATATTAAGAAGTATGTGGCTGGAAGATGGCCTGAACAAAACGTGAGAAACGCTCATGCTGTGCTGCAAGAAAGTTTTGAGTAGGTGTTACACGAATAGTGTTAAGTACTTTTAACTCATCATCTGTAGATGGTAGAGCTATAGTATTGCGTTTTTGCTGGTCGAGTGCTTTTTCAATAAGCGAAGACTGGCGGTCAGAAACGCTTTTGGTTGGTGTGTCTTTGAGTGCTGCGGCAATTGATAATTGTGATGCAAAACTGAGTACCAAACCCAAACTCAAAGCTTTTCCATACTTAATTTTCATTTTTACTCATCCCCTCAGTACGTACATTTCGTCTATTTTTTGAGTTTAACCAAATGTAAAATTACGGTAACGCTACGATTCAAACATAAATTTTAATAAAAAAGTAGAACCATGTCACACTTTTTACAAAAAATACCTTTATTTTACGTTGGTATCTTTCAAATGTAGCCTATCTGTATCCATTACGTCTCATTATTTAACAAATTAATGTGTAGATAAAGTGAAGACTATAAATAAACTATAAGAATAATTACAAAACTTTTCGAAATTATGAATAAAAAGTAAGCGTGAATGATATCGTTTAAAGTGATTAATAAACCTTGAATTGTTATAAGTGTTTGATAGAAAAATTAAAATATAAAAATGTAATATAGTTTAAAAGTAAAATTGGTATTTATAAATGAAAAGAATAGTAAAAATTGCGGTCGCTACATATATGGGGTTAGCAGTAAGTGCAGTACAGGCTGCGACTACATTTTTAAATGTTTCTTATGATCCAACGCGTGAATTTTATCAAGAATATAATCAGGCATTTGGAAAATTCTGGAAACAACGCACCGGTCAGGATGTCGATTTTAAACAATCCCATGGGGGCTCCGGAAAACAGGCGCGAGCTGTAGCAACTGGTCTTCAAGCCGATGTAGTAACCTTGGCTTTAGCAAATGATATTGATGAGATTGTTAAAGCTGGATATATCCAGCCAAACTGGCAAAAAGAGTTTCCTAATAACTCTGCGCCTTATACCTCTACAGTGGTGTTTCTGGTTAGAAAAGGTAATCCAAAGAATATCCGTGATTGGAATGATTTAACTAAACCAGGTGTTGAAATTATTACACCTAATCCCAAAACGGGTGGAGCACCGCGCTGGATTTATCTTTCTGCGTGGGGATATGCTTTAAAACAGCCTGGTGGCAGTGATGCCAAAGCAAAAGAGCTAGTTAAAAAACTTTATCACAATGTTAAGGTGCTAGATTCGGGAGCACGTGGTTCGCTTACTACATTTGCTGAACGTGGAATTGGAGATGTTCTACTTTCTTGGGAAAATGAAGCATTATTGGCAACGAAAGGTCTCGATAAAGATAAATATGAAATTGTGTACCCATCAATTTCAATTTTGGCAGAGCCTTCTGTTGCGATTGTAGATAAAACAGTCGATAAGGACGGTAACCGTACTTTAGCAAAAGGCTATCTCAACTTTTTATATTCACCATTAGGGCAAGAGTTGGCTGCGAAACATTATTTTCGTCCACGTAATCCTCAAGTCGCTGCTAAATATGCAGCACAATTTCCAAAAATTAAATTATTTACGATTAATGATGTTTTTGGTGGCTGGGCAAAAGCTCAGCAAACTCACTTTGCCAATGGGGCCATCTTTGATCAAATTTATGATGGGAAACAGTAAATAAAATATGGGCAGCTACCTAGTTTAAAAATTAATTAAACTTTTCATATTGAAGCAAGTGAACCTGAAAAGGTGAGCTTGCTTTTTATTTTGCTTAAAAAATGCAAAGAAAACGGTTTTCTCTATGAAAAATTAATATTTTCCTACAAAAAGCCGTTTGGTGTTCATCGTAAACAAGGTGATAATGTGCAGTTACATTTTTACGCTATGATTTAACTCCTATGTCGCATATTTCTGTCTTACTTTTTGAGACCGTTGAAAGCTTATTGGCAGATCGCACAACTGGGGTGTATATCGATGCAACCTTTGGACGAGGTGGGCATACACGCTTATTATTGTCGAAACTCGATGAAAACGCTCGAGTATATGCCTTTGATAAAGATCCTCAGGCTCTGGAAGTTGCAGCCGCTTTAGCACAAGAAGACCCGAGATTTACCATTATTCATGCAAGTTTTGCTGATATAAAAGAAAAAATGCAGGAAATTGGGGTGCAAAGTGTCGATGGAATTATGGCAGACTTAGGCGTATCTTCTCCTCAATTAGATCAGGCAGAACGCGGCTTTAGTTTTATGCAAGATGGCCCTTTAGACATGCGTATGGATAACTCTAAAGGTTTGACTGCTGCTGAATGGTTACTTGAAATTGAAGAGGAACAGTTGGCGAATATCATTTATCAATATGGTGAAGAACGATATAGTCGCCGTATTGCTAAAGCAATTAAACAAGCTGGAAAATTAGATACGACAGCACAACTGGCTGAACTTGTAAAAACAGCCCATCCAAAATGGGAAAAACATAAGCATCCGGCGACACGTACTTTTCAGGCTATTCGTATTGCTATTAACAAAGAACTAGATGATATTGAAGTGTTTTTACCGCAAGCTGTAGACTTGCTTAAACCAAAGGGGCGTTTGTCTGTGATCAGCTTCCATTCGCTTGAAGACAGGTTGATCAAACAGTTTATTCAAAAAGAATCAACGCTAGCAGAAGATTCTGGTTGGGGAATGCCTCAACAGCAGGTTGATACGAGAAGATTAAAGAAAATTTCACGGGTTCGTGCGAGTGAAGAAGAAGTAAAAGCGAATCCACGTTCACGTAGTGCATGGCTTCGGGTTGCTGAACGCTTGGAACAAAAAGGCGCGTAATGAAAAGCAGTGATGAAATCGAAACCACAGAAAATAAAGTGGTCAAAAAAGTTGTGATATATACAGTCATGGTGGCGTTGGTTTTCATCAGTGCCATGATGGTGGTATTGCAAGTATTTGAATACCGTCATGATTATAGAGAGTTAAGCTCTTATATGCGTGAACGTGATGACCTCAATGCTGAATGGGGACGTTTATTGATTGAGCAACAAACATTTGGTGCGACTGCTCAAATTGGTACGCGTGCTGTGACACAATTACGAATGTTTTCGCCACCGGCTGCAGAAACGGTGGTAATTTCTTTACCGATGACCTCAGAGCAAAATAAGTAAGGCCTTGCTGTATGGTAGATAAGCGAACAAAGCAAACACGAAAAAAACAGCAGTCTATTTCGGAAAAACCAAGTCTTGCCTTTGATATGTGGCGGTTTTATCTGCTCTGGGCAGTGGTGCTCCTGTGTTTTGTGGTATTAATTGCACGTGCATTTTATGTTCAGATCATTAATAAGGACTTTTTACAAAATAAGGCCAATGCCAATATTTTGCGTACTGAACGTGTAGAAGCTATGCGTGGTGTAATTAGCGATCGCCACGGTGTGCCTTTAGCGATCAGTAGTCCAATCATGAAAATTGTGATGGACCCACGTGATTATTTTGAAACTAAACATTTATATGATCAAATTTCGGCTGAACTAAAACAAGATCCAAAAAATCGTAAATTAAAACGCCAATTACCAGATAAAAATTTAAACTTAGATGAGCTTGCCGATGTGGTCGGTGTTGATCGTGCTGATCTTAAGAAACAGATGAATGCGCGTCCGCGTTCTCGTTATTTAGTTTTGAAAAAAGAAGTACCACCGCAACAAGCTGACCTCATTATGAAAGGTAACTTCCAAGGGGTTTATGCAGAAAAAACTTACAAACGCTATTATCCGCAGCCACAACCAAATGCCCAAATTATTGGTTTGACTAATAGTGAGGGTCAAGGTGTTGAAGGCCTGGAAATGCAGTTGAATAAGCAGCTTTCTGGAGTAGATGGCGAACAAAAAATTATTCGTGATAAGCGTGGTAATCGTTTAAAAGTTTCTGAGGTGATTCGTGAGGGCGAGCCGGGTGAGAATATCACTTTAAGTATCGACTCTCGTTTACAGTACATTATGTATCGCGAATTGACCGCAGCGGGTGTTGCGAATAATGCACGTTCAGCAACGGCTATTGCGGTTGATGTTAAAACGGGTGAGATTTTGGCTATGACCAGTTGGCCATCTTATAACCCGAATGATAAGAATGGCTTGTCTAATAAAGATGCTATGCGTAACCGTGGTGCGATCGATATGTTCGAACCGGGGTCAACCATGAAGCCATTTACCATTTCTGCTGCATTAGAAACTGGTCAATACACACCAAATACGATTGTAAATACCTCTCCTGGTTCAATGCGTTTAGGTTGGCATACTATTCGTGATACCCATAACTATGGGGCTTTGACCGTAACAGGTGTGATTATTAAGTCTTCAAACGTGGGTTCTGCAAAAATTGCATTATCACTTCCAAAAGAGACTTTACCGACCTTCTTTAATCGTGTTGGTTTTGGTAAGCGTTCTGCTGTGAAGTTCCCAGGGGAAAGTTCTGGCTTAGTACTTCCTGTAAATAAATTAAACTCTTCTCAAATTGGTACCATGGCTTATGGTTATGGTCTAAACGCAACTATTCTTCAGCTGGCACAAGGCTATGCCATGCTTGCAAATCATGGCGTCAAAATGCCATTAAGCTTGCATAAATTAGATCAGGCACCTAAAGGAGAGCAAGTTCTTAACCCAAAAATTGCTGATCAAGTCTTGTTAATGCTTGAGCAAGTGACTATGCCGGGTGGTACAGCGACACAAGCCAATATTCCAGGCTATCGAGTAGGCGGTAAAACAGGTACTGCTCATAAATTGCGTGCTGATGGTAAAGGCTATTCAAATAGTGAATATCGTGCTTTATTTGCCGGCGTTGCACCAATTAGTGATCCGCGTTTAGCTGTTATTGTGGTTGTGGAAAATCCACAAGGTCGTTACTACGGTGGTTTGGTTGCTGCCCCAGTTTTCGCTCGTATTATGCAAGAGTCACTACGTTTAATGAACGTGCCGCTTGATAAGCCACTTAACACTCCACAAAATCCTATTCGCAGGTAAGCTATGACTGTTTCTTTTCAAGAAATTAATCCAATCGAGATTGATGCACAATGGCCTCAACAGCCATTTCATGGCTTTAATTTAGATAGTCGTAAAGTAGAAGCTGGCCAAATTTTTATTGCCTTGACCAGTTATAGCCAACCTGAAAAAACACGCACATTTGCTGAAGCAGCTTTAACAAATGGGGCACTTGCTGTAATTAGTGAAACCGAATTAGGTGTAGCGAATGAGTGGGTGTGTTCTGATGTGCGTCAGCGTATGGGTGAGTGGCAAAAACGTTATTTACAACAAACTGATACGGTTAAACCATTACGGATTATTGCTGTAACAGGTACGAATGGTAAAACGACTATTTCTCGCCTAATTGCTGAGTTAATTAGTTCGCAACAGCAGCGCTGTGCGGTGATGGGAACGACTGGTAATGGTATTTTGCCGGACTTAACGCCTTCTACACATACTACTCTTGATGCTTTGCAGTTACAAAATGAATTACATGCTTATGCTAAGCACGGCGCAACTTTTGCTTCTTTAGAAGCGAGTTCGCATGGTCTTGAGCAGGGCCGATTAAATGGTTGTGATATTGAAATTGCTGTTTATAGTAACTTAAGTCGTGATCACCTCGATTATCATGGCACGCTAGAAGCTTATGCAGAAGCAAAGGCTCGTTTATTCAAGTTTAATTCGTTAAAAGTTGCTGTGATTAATCTAGATGATGCACATGCAGATTTAATGATTAAATCGGCGAAGAATAATCCAGCGCAACCTAAAATTTTGACTTATTCGCTTACTCAAAATACGGCCGATTATTATATTACCGATTTAAGTTATAGCTTGGCAGGTGCAACCTTTAATTTAGTGGGGCAGCAAGGTTCATTTACTGTAGAAAGTCCATTATTAGGTCATTTTAATGTTGAAAACTTGATTGCGGCGCTGATCGCTGCTGAGCAAGCTGGTTTCGATTTAAAAGCATTAGTTAATTTTGTTCCTAAACTGATTGGCGCACCAGGCCGAATGCAGGTCATTCGTGATGATGAGCGACTTTTTGTGGTGGATTATGCGCATACACCCGATGCATTGATTCAAGTGCTTAAAACATTAAAACGTCACGTTTCGAATCAGCTTTGGGCTGTATTTGGATGTGGTGGTGACCGTGATCGTGGTAAGCGCCCACTCATGACTCAAGCAGCTTTAGATGGTGCAAATCCTGTTATTCTGACTTCAGATAACCCAAGAACAGAAGACCCCGAACAAATCTTTGCTGATATGAAGCAAGGAATAGATTTTTCAGGGCATCGTATGCATGAAATTCATGACCGTCGTGAAGCAATTAAATTTGTTACACAGCACGCTCAAGCTGGTGACATTGTGGTGATTGCCGGAAAAGGTCATGAAAATTATCAAGAAATTAATGGTGTGCGTCACTGGTTTGATGATGTGGTTGAAGTGCGTTCTGCGATTGATGCACAACATCATACGGTAGATGCTGCTTACCCTGCACAATAGGAAAAATTATGCATACTTCAACCACCAGTACCGTGCCTTTGGAACCGTGGACAGCTCAACAATTACAACAGGCAACACAGGGTTACTGGCATAAAGACCAGATCCCTCAAACTGAAATTAAACGTATTTTGACTGACTCGCGTCATGCAGAAAGTGGGGATGCCTTTTTAGCATTAAAAGGTGAACGTTTCGATGCGCATAATTTTGTCGCGCAAGTCGCTGCAAATGGTTGCCAAGTCGCTATTGTTGAGCAACCTATAGATGCCAACATTGCTCAGCTTGTAGTTGCTGATACTCGCTTGGCTTTGGGGCAACTTGGTGCATATCGCCGTGAACAAAATGCTCAATTGAAAGTTATTGCTTTAACGGGAAGTAGCGGTAAAACCACCACTAAAGAAATGCTAGGAAGCATCTTATCTCGTTTAGCCCCTACATTGATTACCCGAGGCAATTTAAATAATGACCTTGGTGTGCCGATGATGCTGCTTGAGCTTCGCAAGGAACATCAATATGCAGTGATGGAACTTGGGGCAAATCATCAAGGTGAAATTGATTACACATCAAAACTTGTTCAACCGCATGTCGCTGGCATTTTAAATATTGGGACTGCTCACTTAGGTGAGTTCGGTGGTCGCGATGGTATTTGCCGTGCTAAATCAGAAATTTATCGTCATATTCTACCTCACGGTGTTGCTATTGTTCCGCAACAAGATGACTTTACTACCGAGATTCGTGAAGCAGCAAAAAGTCATCACATTATGAGTTTTGGTACTGGTGGTGATGTCTTTGCTACAGAGATTGAATTGTTGCCACAATCTGCCAATTTCCAGTTACATACACCTCAAGGTTCAAGTTTTGTAAGGCTGCCATTTGCAGGTGAGCATAATGTGCAAAATGCAACTGCTGCAGTAGCATTTGCTTTGGCATTAGGTGTTAGCCTAGACGATATTGTAAAAGGATTAGAGCAAGCACAAGGCGCGAAAGGCCGTTTGAACTTTATTCAAAAAGCGCCTCATTTATTTATTGATGATACTTATAACGCTAATCCAACATCTATGCGAGCTGCGGCACAAGTATTACTTCAACAAAATGGCATTAAAGTCATGGTGATGGGGGATATTGGGGAACTTGGCGATAGTAGTTGGCAAGAACATCATGATTTAGGTCGCGATCTCGCTCAGCTTCCTTTAGATCATATTATTGCAGTTGGGCAGTTTGCCTCAGCAGCTCTCGAAGGTGCGGGCCTTCATTCTACTAAATTGAAAGCATTTCAGACTCAAGCTGAGGCGCTTCCATTTTTAATCAATCTAATCCAAACACATCAACCCCAGTCCATGAGTTTCCTGTTTAAAGGTTCTCGCTTTACTCATATGGAAACGTTGATGGCTGATTTGATGGAGAAACTTTAAATGCTGTTATGGTTGTTTGAACAACTTGCGGGCTATCACAGTTCGTTTCAGGTTGTTCGTTATTTAACATTACGTTCTTTACTCAGTGTATTAACGTCACTGACCATTGGTTTGGTTCTCGGACCAATCATGATTCGTAAATTACAAGCGTTAAAATACGGTCAGGCAGTAAGTTCGTTTGCTCCTGAAAATCATGCCAAAAAAATGGGTACACCGACAATGGGAGGGATTTTAATTCTACTCTCAATTGGTATTAGTACTTTATTGTGGGCTGATTTATCTAACCCTTATGTTTGGATTGTACTTGGTGTAATGGTTGTGTTCGGTGCGGTTGGCTGGGCAGATGACTGGATTAAGATTCGCTATAAAGATAATGCGGGCTTACCTGCACGTAAGAAATTCTTCTGGACTTCTATTGCCTCACTTGGTGCTGGTATTGCGTTATATTTAATTGCAACTGAACAATCTAATTCAGAATACACAGCAAATATGCTGGATTTATTGATTCCTTTCTTCAAGAATCTTTCAATTCCACTTTCTATTGTTCCATTAGGCTTGGCATTTATTGTATTCACCTATTTAGTAATTAATGGTGCTTCTAATGCGGTTAACTTAACTGACGGTTTAGATGGTTTAGCTATTATGCCGGTGGTTATGGTGGCTTCAGGTTTAGGTGTATTTGCTTATTTATCTGGTGACATTCGTTTCGCTAACTATTTACATATTCCATATGTGAAATATACCTCTGAGCTTGTGGTGATCTGTTCAGCGATGATTGGTGCAGGCTTGGCATTCCTTTGGTATAACGCACATCCAGCACAAGTCTTTATGGGTGATGTGGGCGCTTTAGCTCTAGGCGCAATGCTTGGAACAATTGCCGTGATGGTACGCCAAGAAATCGTATTTGCGATTATGGGCGGTGTTTTTGTGATGGAGGCTGTATCAGTATTCCTACAAATCGGGTCGTTGCGAATGCGAAATAAGCGCGTATTCTTGATGGCACCTTTACACCATCACTATGAAAAACAAGGCTGGAAAGAAACTCAAGTTGTAATTCGATTCTGGATTATTACGATTATGCTAGTTGTTTTAGGCCTAATGACCTTAAAATTGCGCTAGAACTTATTTTGGTGTCAATATAAAGCCAGTTTCTACTGGCTTTTTTTATTGGAGAGGTAAATGACAAAGGTTGTTGGGCTAGACCAATTATCTGTAATTAACCAAAAAGTGGTTAGTGATGGGGAAGTATTACCTCAAGTTGTACTTAAAGATGGTAGTCAGGTACAAACGGGAACTGTCGCGACAATGCTGCATAATATTGAACTCTATAATGCGGGACAAAGAGGGCAAATTGAAGAAGAGTTGAAGATCGCTATTCCAACTTTAATTAAAGTGGGATTATTTGATTTGTTTGAAGTAGATGAATGGGTTTCTGGAACAAATGCAGGTCGCACATTTGTTGGAATGCACGCTAAGGCTTATTTGCAACAAAAAGAACAAGAGAATAATTAAACGTGACTACGCAAAATTTAATGTGCCCCGTATGTCGTCAGCGACTTGAGCTGGTAAACAAAACATGGCGGTGTGAACAGGGTCATAGCTATGACATTGCAAAGCAAGGTTATGTGAACTTACATGTCGTACAGCATAAACACAGTAAAAATCCCGGGGATACTCCTGAGTCTGTAGATGCACGCCGTGCCTTTTTACAGGGTGGCTATTATCAGCCTTTACAGCAAGCAGTAGTTCATTTGCTAAAGCATCTTAAAGCTAAAGCTGTACTTGATATTGGCTGTGGTGAGGGATATTACACTAGTGCGATGCAACAGGTTGTTGAGCAATGTATAGGTGTAGATATTGCAAAAAATGCGGTACAACGTGCTGCAAAGTTAAATGCCAACGTGACTTGGGTTGTCGGTACAGGAGCAACTTTACCTGTAATTGATCAAAGTATAGATGTGTGTACGAGTCTTTTTAGCCCGATTCCACAAGCAGAAATTTTGCGCGTTTTAAAAGATGATGGGTATTTAATTGTTGTGACTCCTGCAACCGATCATCTGTATGCAATGCGTGAAGCGCTATTTGAGCAAGTTAATCCGCACACACCGCAAAAGTTTGTTGAACAACTGCAAGATTTATTTGAGTTGAAAGAACAGCAAGTTATAGATGCTCCTTTATTACTTGACCAAGAAGCTTTAAAGAATCTGATCGCTATGACGCCTTATGCGTATAAGGCGTCTCCAGAGCGCCGGATGCAATTAGAACAGCAATCACACCTGAAAGTGACAGCATCTTTTCAAATCTATCTTTTTCAAAAGCGTAATAAAAAAGCCATCTAACGATGGCTTTTTTATTTTTACTCAATTTGGTTAATCAAGTTTTCCAACTCATCTTTGTCACGCTTCGGCGCTGTTCCTTGTGAAGGCTTCATTGCCGGAGGTGCTGCCTTAGATGGAATTACAATTTCCTCACCAGGTAGGTCATCAAAGTCATTATTGGTGTTAGCTTTCGGTTGCGGTGGTGCAGGACGATAGAGTGGACGTGCTAATGGTGGTGCAGCACGATATGTTTTCTTATCGCCTATTTCTGTAACGACAGCTTGTTTGTCACGAGAAATAGGTGCCTGAGCATCTTTTTCTAAACGAACCCAAGAAGCTGGAGTACCTTTTAGAGATTGATCCATAAAGTTAATCCAGATTGGTAATGCGGCAATACCACCATACTCACGACGGCCAAGTGTTGTTGGTTGGTCAAAGCCGACCCATGTAATTGCGACTAACTTGCCGTTGAAACCTGCAAACCATGCATCTTTTGCGTCGTTCGTTGTACCTGTTTTACCACCCAAGTCACTACGGCCAATTTTAAGTGCGGCACGACCTGTACCATGCTCAATTACGTCACGTAAGATATTTGCCATATCATAAGCAGAGCTTGATTTTAAAATACGCTGAGCTTGACGATATTGACTATTATTCTTATCAGTTTGTTTTAGGTTGAGCTGTTTAGCTGCTTTTTCTTTCTGTTCCAACTCTTTATTGGTCACTTCAACAACTTGATCATCTGGTGTAGTTGCCTGTGCATCTTCAGTTGTTTCAGGTGAATTAATACATGGAATACATGCATATTCTGGTTTAGCTTCGTAAATCACTTTACCGTATGCATCTTCAATACGTTGAATGAAATGTGGTTGGACACGGTAGCCACCGTTTGCAAACGTTGCATAACCTGTTGCCATCTGAATTGGCAATACTTGAGGTGTACCTAAAGCAATGGTGTAGTTACGTGGAATCTGATCTTCTTGTAAACCAAAATCCATGAATAACTGACGAGTACGTTCAATCCCTACAGTTTGTAAAAGTCTTACAGAGACGGTATTACGAGACAAATACAAAGCTCGGCGTAATGGGATCATACCTAGGTAACGGCCATCAGAGTTCTTTGGTGTCCACTTACCAATGGTAATCGGGCTATCGTTGACCATGCTATAAGGTGTCATGCCACGTTCTAATGCTAAAGCATAAAGGAATGGTTTGATGGTCGAACCCGGCTGACGCCAGCCTTGTAAAGCACGGTTAAATTTTGATTGATAGAAATTATAACCACCAACAATTGCTTCAATGGAGCCATCATTTGGATTAATTGCAATAAGCTGACCTTGAACTTTAGGTACTTGAACTAACGACCATGCAGTTTTAGCTTCATTTGGACGTAAACGAACAATATCTTTAACTTTAACAATCTGAGATGCACGTGAAGGTGCTCCACCTACGCTATTTGCATTGCGATAGGGGCGGGCCCATGACATGCCAGACCATTGCACAGTGACTGTTGAACCATCTTGCATTAAGGCTTCAAAAGAGTTGTTATTTACCTTGGTGACTTCCGCAGGGTAGGTGTTGGCATAAGCTCTAAATTGGCTTAATGGTTTGTCATGTGCTTCTGCTCCACGCCAGCCATGACGACGGTCATAAGCCTCTAAACCATCTTGTACAGATTTTTCTGCAATAGCCTGACGTTGGGCGTTAATGGTCGTGTAAACCTTATAGCCTGAGTCAATTGCTTGTTCACCAAAGTGTTTTACAAGCTCTGAGCGGACCATTTCACCTGCATATGGGTGAATATTATTTAGGTCACGGTTGGGCATATTCAAGTTGATCGGCTCTGCAACAGCCTTTTGATACTCTGCTTGAGAAATATAACCGAGCTGCAACATACGGCCTAAAATCCAGTTGCGGCGTTCAAGTGCCCGTTCTGGGTTAACCACTGGGTTGTATTTAGATGGTGCTTTCGGTAAGCCAGAAATCATAGCCATTTGAGCAATGCTGAGCTCATTAATACTCTTGTTATAGTAAATTTTTGCAGCAGCTGCGATACCGTAAGCATTTTTACCCAAGAAAATCTTATTCACATAAAGACTTAAGATGTCTTCTTTAGATAAGTTTTGTTCAATTTTTCGGGCCAAAAAGATTTCGGTTAGTTTGCGTTTTAAAGTTCTTTCTGGGCTTAAATAATAGTTTTTTGCAACCTGCATTGTGATGGTAGAACCACCTGTTTGCACATCAGACCCAGTAACACTTTCACTTAAAGCACGGCCTAAACCTTTAAAGCTAATGCCGCTGTGTTCGAAGAAAGAAGAATCTTCTGCTGCTAGGAATGCATGAATAAACGTAGGAGGAATTTGTTTGTATTCAACAGGAATAGAAAGTTTACCACCGTACTCAGCAATAAGTTGGTTGTCGGCTGTATAGACTTGCAAGGGCTTTAAAAGCGGTGCTTTTTTTAGTGAACTCATTTCCGGGAGGGTTGGGGCAATATAGAGATACATGCCATAAAATCCCATCGGAAGTGAGACTAAGATAATAATAATGATCAAAAAAATTGGACGCACGAAGCCCAAACTGGATAGCTTTTTCATGATAAGTAAGCTTTAATAAGATCGAATACAAACTAATTGTGGTCAGTATAGCCTTTAGACATGCGGATTGTTAGATGAGATATTGTATCCGTGTAAAAATAAAGACCGAGATTATTGGTTTGTAATTTTTTTTGGGGATAAAAAAATAATAGGACAATAGTGTGCTCAGGTTATATCGTAAACCTAATAAGGGGTTAATGGGCGTCGATATTAGTTCGACTTCTGTTAAGTTGTTAGAGCTCTCTGTCAAGAACGGTAAATATTGGGTAGAAAGCTATGCTTTGATGCCTTTACCTGAAAACAGTGTAGTTGAAAAAAATATCTTAAATCCAGAAGCAGTAGCAGAAGCTTTGGAACGGGCGATGAATTTAGCAAATCCCCAAACCACTAATGCTGCAATTGCTGTTCCAACATCGACGGTTATTCATAAAACTATCGAAATGGATGCAGATATGAGCGATGACGAACGTGAAGTTCAGATTCGTGTAGATGCGGAGCAGTACATACCGTTCCCGCTGGATGAGGTGAGCCTTGATTTTGAGGTTTTGCCTGATCGCTTGCTGAATCCAAATCGAGTAAATGTTCTTTTGGTCGCAACAAGAACGGAAAACGTTGAAACACGTGTTGAAGTTCTTGAATTGGCAGATTTGAATCCTAAACTGGCAGATGTCGAGAGTTATGCAGTCGAACGTGCTTTTAGTGTGTTTGCTGATAGCTTGCCGATGGGCGCAAATACGATAGGAATTTTAGATATCGGCCATACCATGACAACACTATCGGTCATGCAAAATGGCAAGATTATTTATACTCGTGAGCAGGTTTTTGGCGGTAAGCAACTTACGCTTGAAATTCAAAGTCGTTATGGCCTCTCTCTAGAAGAAGCAAGCCGAGCTAAAAAAGACCGTACTTTGCCAGACGATTATGAAATTGAGGTACTAGATCCATTTCTAGATGCTGTGGTTCAGCAGGCGGCCCGCTCATTACAATTCTTCTTTTCTTCATCTCAGTTTAACGAAATAGACCATATTTTGCTTGCAGGTGGCAATGCGAATATTCCAGGTCTTGCCAAGCTTTTGCAGCAAAAATTAGGCTACCGTGTCACTATTGCCAACCCATTTTTACAAATGGGTTTTTCTCCTCAAGTCGACGTTCAAAAAATCGAAAATGATGCTTCATCTTTAATGGTGGCATGCGGCTTGGCTTTAAGGAGTTTTGATTAATGGCAACAATTAACTTACTACCTTGGCGTGAAGAGCTAAGGGAACAACGAAAAAAACAATTTATAAATCTATGCTTTGGGGTGGTTGTTTTGGGGATTACAACCGTATTTGGTGGATGGTTCTATTTTGATCATAAATTAGATGATCAAGAACAAGCAAACCAACTTATTAAAAGTACAAATCAAAACCTTGATCAGCAATTAAAAGCATTAAACGGTTTACAAGAGCAGCGTGATGCCATTATTGAGCGTATGAAGTTGATTCAAAATTTGCAGAGTCAACGGCCAGTAGTGGTGCGATTAGTTGATGAGCTCGTTCGAGTCACGCCACCAGCAATGTATCTAACCAAATTCAGTCGAGTGGGGGATAAATTTACGATCGAGGGTAAAGCTGAGAGTCCAAATACAGTAGCTGAATTGCTTCGTAACCTTGAATCGTCTCCTTGGTATCGTAATGCTTTTATGAATTCTTTCTTGGCTAATGAAGATAAAAAAGATAAGACTGCGAGTTCTCTTCTTCCTAGGGTGGAAGATAACTATGGCAGTTTTGTTGTGACTGTCGATTTGGGGGAAATGGGCGTGACCACAACGAATAACGATGCTGATAAGCCAGCCGTAGCGAAAGACACGGGGGCAGCCAAATGAGTCAAGATGAACTGCAAGAATTATCATTAGAGCAATCAGCTTCAAAGAAAAAGAAATTTAATCTCGATAAATTCCTTCAGCAATTTAATACGCTTGATATGAACAACTATGGTAGTTGGCCAATATCTGTAAAAATTACTTGCTGGATTTTTATTTTCTTTGCTGTATTGGCTTTGGGTTATTTTGTTGCTATTCAGCCAAAGCTACAAGCAATTGATAATGCCCAAGCTCAGGAAGGTAATTTATTAAATGAATTTCGAGAAAAAGACTCGAAATTACGTAATCTTCAGCAGTATCAAGTACAGCTTCAAGAGATGCAGGCAAATTTCAACCAGCAATTAGAACAATTGCCGAAAGAAACAGAGATTCCAAGTTTAGTTGAGGATATTAACTTAACTGGTGTGAACTCTGGATTGAAATTTAAAAATATCCGTTTAGAGGATGAAGTAAAGCAGGAAATTTTTATTGAACAACCAATTGCCATCGAAGCAACAGGCGACTATCACGCTTTCGGTGCTTTTGTAAGTAGTATCTCTGCTTTGCCACGTATTGTGACGATGCATGACTTTGTTGTAGAGGCTGCTCCAGCTAAAGATAGTAAGTCAGATATTCCTGTGCTTAATTATTCTATTAAAGCCAAAACCTATCGATATATAGGAGCACCAGAGCCATCGGCACAACCAGCTAAGGCTGCAGCGGCGAATGCACCAACTAGCCCTAATGCTCAGCCGAAATAGGAGAGTTATGATGAAAATTAAGCAAATTACTCTTTATATTTTGGCCTGTGCCGCTCTTGTGGGATGTGATTCAAGAATTGACGCAGTCAATCAGCAAATGGCAAGTATTCGCAATCAGCCACCGCTCCCTATTGAACCAGCGCCGATTTTTACCCCTGTACCACAATTTAATTATGCTGCTCATCAATTAAAAAGCCCGTTTATGCCAAGCTCACTGGCAGCTGAGCTTAAAATTATGGCCGGGAAGCGAGTGTATCCAAATTTCTCACGTGCACCGCAACCATTAGAAAACTATGCACTTGAAGCCTTAAATATGAAAGGAAGCATGCGTAATAATCGTGGTCAAATATTGGCTTTGATTCAGACACCGGATCATCAAATTGAACGGGTACAAGTGGGTAATTATATGGGCATGAATCAGGGCCGTATTACTCATATTAGTCCAACCCAGATTGATCTGGTCGAGATTGTGCCAGATGGTCGAGAAGGCTATGTCGAGAGACCGAGAACTTTGGTCTTGATTGGGCCTGCACCCTAAAACTTAGGGAATAACAACGAAAAAGTATTTTTAAAGATTATTTAATTGGGGATGGTCAGACAATGAATCAGGTATTCCGTCAGTTTTCTATGGGGGCTGTAGCTGTTGCAATTATGCAGGCTGCATCTGCACAGGTCAGCATGACCAATATAGTACCAACGCAAGTTGCAGGTCAGGGCACAGAAATTAGAGTTATGTTTAATGGATTGCCACCACAGCCACAGGCTTACCAACTTGAAAATCCGTCACGTTTAATATTAGATTTTGATAAAGCTCAACAAAGTTTAAAACAGTCTAAAATTGCTGTTGCAACCAATGAAGCAAGCTCTGTAGATGTAACTTCAGATGATCAACGTTCACGTTTGACTGTAAATTTAAAAGATGCTGGAGCGTTTACAACACGTGTGGAAGGTAATACTTTCATTTTAAAAATTAATTCGGTCCAACCGAATAATAAACCTGTACCAGTAGTTACTGCACAACCACAAGGTATTTCAAACATTGGATTTCAGCGTGGTAGTCAGGGAGAAGGTTTAGTTGTTGTGGATCTTTTGGGAAGTAATACACCTGTAGATGTTCAACAACAAGGCAGTAAAGTTGTTATAAGAACTTTAGGTACAAAAATTCCGGCACATTTGGCGCGTCGTCTAAATGTAAATGATTTTGCAACACCAGTCTCAAGTATTGATGCTTATAATGATAAAGGTGCTGGTGTAATTACTATTCAGTCATCTGGTAGCTACGAATACATGGCATATCAGGCTGAAAATAAGCTCACAATCAGTTTGAAACGACCACAAGATAAAAATGTAACTTCTTTATATAAAACGCCAAATTATTCTGGAAATAAGCTTTCGCTAGATTTTCAAGACATCGAAGTGCGCCGTGTTTTACAGCTCCTTGCTGATTTTACGGGAATCAATATGGTGGCTGCTGATAGTGTGCAAGGTAATATCACGCTACGTTTAAAAGATGTACCTTGGGATCAGGCTCTGGATATTATTTTAAAAACTAAAAATCTTGATAAACGTCGTAATGGGAATGTGATTTGGATTGCTCCTGTTGCAGAGTTGATTAAAGCGGAAGAGGAAGAAGCGAAAGCTGTAGCGCAAAGTGTAAAACTTGCTCCGTTACAGACAGAGTATATTCAACTTAAATACGCTAAAGCTGGCGATATTATGGGTTTAATTACTCAAGGCTCAAATAATAGTAATGGCTTACAACATACTTCTGGTGGAGGAACTTCAACTTCAACCAATTTAAATACTGGCGTTGATAGTCTTGGGAATAATGTGGGTAGTTTACTTAGCCCTCGCGGTACCATTACTCAAGATGACCGAACTAATACTCTTATTATTAATGATACTGCTCAGTCGATTGATCAAATTCGAAAAATGATTGACTTGCTTGATGTGCAAGTTAAACAGGTTATGGTTGAAGCACGTATTGTGAGAGCGTCTACGTCGTTTACCAAAGAACTTGGTGTGAAGTGGGGCATTCTTTCGCAAGGTATTACCAATAATAAAAATTTGTTGGTTGGTGGTAGTGAAACAACTTTATGGAATCTGCGCGAACCTAAAAAAGATGAAACTACAGGTGGGTATAAATATACGATTGAGCGCCCAGATAATTTAAACGTTGATTTGGGGGTTTCTAATCCTGCCGGTAGTATTGCCTTTGGTCTTATTAGTATGTCGGACTTCATGTTGGATCTTGAGCTCTCAGCTTTACAAGCCGATGGTTATGGTGAAGTAATTTCAACGCCTAAAGTGATGACCGCCGATAAGCAAACTGCGAAAGTAGCAACAGGTCAACAAGTTCCATATCAAACTACAACAAATTCTGCTGCAGGCTCAACAGCCACAACATCATTTAAAGATGCATTACTAAGCCTAAATGTAACTCCAAGTATTACGCCTGACGGTAAGATTCAAATGAAATTGGATATTTCTAAGGACTCTGTAGCAGGTGCGGCCCCAAATGGTGAATTAATTCTGAATAAGAATAATATTAATACCAATGTGCTGGTTGATAATGGAGAGACCGTTATTTTAGGTGGTGTATTCGAGCAAACAACGACGAATTCTCAAACCAAAGTTCCGTTTTTTGGTGATATTCCTATTGTAGGGCATTTATTTAGAAAAGATGTAAAGTCTGATGATAAGCAAGAATTATTGATTTTCGTAACACCACGAATTGTTAATGACACTTTAGCTAGAAATCATTAATATATTTTTTAATGAAAGCAATTGAAATAGGTGGCGCCTTGCCAAGCAAAGCGTTTGAAACCCTGCCAAATATTTATTTGGTAGGGCCCATGGGGGCAGGAAAAACAACCGTTGGACGTCATTTAGCAGAACTATTAGGGCGTGAATTCTTAGATAGTGATCATGAAATTGAGCGCAAAACAGGGGCGACTATTCCCTGGATTTTTGAAAAAGAAGGAGAAGTTGGATTTCGTACCCGTGAAACTGTGGTCTTAAATGAGCTCACTTCACGTAAAGCATTAGTGCTTGCTACGGGTGGTGGGGCGATTACTCAAGCACCTAACCGAGAATTTTTAAAACAACGTGGAATCGTTATTTATTTATATACTCCTGTTGAATTACAACTACAAAGAACTTATCGGGATAAAAACAGACCCTTATTACAAGTTGAAAATCCTGAACAAAAATTGCGGGATTTATTAAAGATTAGAGACCCCCTGTATAGAGAAGTTGCACATTATACGATTGAAACAAATCAAGGTGCTGCACGTGATCTCGCACAAAAGATTTTGCAACTTATTCTAGCGAACAAGTTAAAATAGACGAACTGACTAGTGGTTTTATAAATTCATGCAAACTTTACATGTTGAATTAGGCGAACGCCGTTATCCTATTTTTATTGGTAGTCAACTTGACCCGAAACAGTTACTCGAGCCATATATACATGGTCAACAGGTCATGATTGTAAGCAATGTTACGGTTGCACCATTATATTTAAGCCACTATCAAGAAGCATTAAAAAGTCTGGGTAAAACGGTTGCGACTTGTATTTTACCTGACGGCGAAAAATATAAAGATATTCAACATTTAAATTTAATTTTTGATGCATTGCTTGAAGCCGGCTTTAATCGCGATTGTACAGTTTTAGCTTTAGGTGGTGGCGTGATTGGGGATATGGCGGGTTTTGCTTCTGCTTGTTTCCAACGTGGCGTTTATTTTGTACAGGTTCCTACGACATTGCTTTCACAAGTCGATTCGAGTGTTGGCGGAAAAACAGGAATCAATCATCCGCTTGGCAAGAATATGTTAGGTGCTTTTCAGCAACCACAAGTCGTTTTAGCTGATATGGCACAATTGAATACATTGCCAGAACGTGAGCTTTCGGCCGGTTTAGCTGAAGTGATCAAATATGCACTTTTAGGTGATGCTGATTTCTTGGTTTGGCTTGAAGAAAATATGGATGGCCTTGTTTCTAGAGATGCTGATTTACTTGCAGAAGCTGTCTATCGTTCATGTGCTCATAAAGCGCGTATTGTTGCGAATGATGAGAAAGAACAAGGTGAACGCGCTTTACTTAATTTAGGTCATACTTTTGGCCATGCGATTGAGTCGTATCTAGGTTATGGTACTTGGTTGCATGGTGAGGCTGTTGCAACTGGTATGGTGATGGCAGCAGATTTATCACAGCGTTTGGGCTGGATCTCAAATGAAGATGTAGCTCGTACAAAAAAAATCATTCAACGTGCGAATTTGCCGATATCATGTCCACAAATTCCATTGGATGATTTCCTTGGATATATGGCTCATGACAAAAAAGTTCTTAATGGACAATTACGTTTGGTGTTGTTAAAGCAACTTGGACAAGCAGTAATTACCAAGGACTTTGATGTCGAATTGATGAAACAAGCTATTTTGGCGAATCAACACGGATAACAAATAAGGTAAAGCATGACTGTATCACGTACACTTTGGCAGAATGTTCAACAATATATCTGGTTGGTTGGTGGTATTGCCTGCTTATTGCTTGCTTTTATTTTTTGGGTAATTACAGATAGCAAAAAACTGGTTGAAGTTGAAAAGTCCGCTGACTCTGAGGCGCCTGTACAAATTCAACCAGAGAAAGTTGCTACAACACCTAACCTAGGTGCTTTGGCTGATGAGGTTCGTCCACTCGATTTAACTACACGTACTGTGGCTTCGGGTGAGCATGAACCTGAGTTTCGCGGTACAAAGTTTATTAATGAAAATAAAAAACAATGGACGCTTGAGTTATTTCGTGCCTCTGATGAAGATATTATTAAAAACTTTTTAAAAAATCGTACCGACCGTAATAAATTTATTTATTTCCGTTTAAGTGGGGAACAACAAGCAGAGCAGTATGTGTTGGTTTATGGCACATTTAAACGCTCAGAAGAGGCAATTCAGCAATTAACACAAATTAACCTGCAATTACCTGAGTCAGTTAAACCTCAGCCACAACAGTTCTCAAGTTATGCCTCACTGGTAAATGACTTAGGGGCAGATGAGATGAAAGGTGGCAATAATCAGCTTTATGAAGTACGTCTGCGTCCGGCTGCTTTACCTACAATTGATGAGTCATTATTGATGTCAGGAGTAGCTACGGGAACTGCCAATGCTCAGCCTAAAGCTCCTGCAACTAATTCAGCTACAAAAACTACGATTATTCGTCGTGATGCAGAAGGAAATGTGGTTGATGTACAGCAATCAAATTCTAATATTGATCAGCCTAATAGAATACCTCAAACACGAATCAATGAGGGACAGCAGAAAAATGCCACAAATGAGGGCACAAAAGGGAATTAATTTATCTAATAATATGCGCAAAAATGGTGCAAACTAATTATATGATAATATTTTTTGATCAGATGTGGTGCATATTTAGACATTTTTTAACATGATAACGCGAATAAAATAACTATATTTATAATAAATATAAGGGTTTAGTCTCATTTTTTCAATATGGCACACTTTTTGCTTTATTGTTGTGCTTATTAATGTGCTGCAAACTATTTTAGCCCTCTAAGAAGTGAATTCTATGCAGAGGCGTGGAGTCCAACTGCTTTAAAAGAGTGCGAAATAAGTCAAAACATTTTTCTAGCAAAAACCAGTGTACGTAAAAATGGAACAGCGTATATTGGCTTATCAGCCCAAAATTTTTTGTTTGCGAAACATTGAGCTAACTGTCATCCGTAGGCACTATCGCAAAAAGAAGTTGTTTGTTTGACGCTCGAAAGAGCCTTATTGAAAGAAGGGTACGCTATGCACATGCCATCGCCTAATACTGTAGCTCCCGCTCAAGGTTTATATCAGCCTGATGAGTTTAAGGATAACTGTGGTTTTGGACTGATTGCCCATATGAAGGGTGAATCAAGTCATCATCTAGTAGAAACCGCGATTCACAGTTTAAGTTGCATGACGCACCGTGGTGGTATTGCCGCAGATGGCAAGACGGGAGATGGTTGCGGCTTATTATTGGCGATGCCAAAGCAATTTTTCCGTGATGAAGCAAAAAAACTAAGTGATATTACACTAAGTGAAATTTTTGCTGTGGGTACGGTATTTTTAAATATTGATCCTGCATTAGCACAGCACTCTAAAAATATTTTAACAAAAGAAATTGAGTCAGAAGGTTTACGTGTACTTGCTTGGCGTATTGTCCCTACAAATAACGATGCATTAGGTGAAATCGCGCTTCAATCTTTACCGGCTTTTGAACAAGTCATTGTGAACTGTCCAATGGGTGTAACTGAGGTTGAATTTAACCGTAAGTTATTCTTGGCGCGTCGCCGTGCGGAACAACAACTTCAAAAAGATCCGTCATTTTACGTGACTACGCTTTGCTCGACAGTTATTAGCTATAAAGGCTTGATGATGCCTGCTGCAATTGCTGAGTTCTATACAGATTTGGCAGATGAGCGCTTAAAATCGCATATCGTGGTATTCCACCAACGTTTCTCTACAAATACATTACCGCGTTGGCCGTTGGCTCAGCCATTCCGTTACCTTGCGCATAATGGTGAAATCAACACGATTACAGCAAACCGTAACTGGGCGTTAGCGCGTACTCCTAAATTTGAAAACCCATTATTACCAGGACTTACTGAGCTTAACCCGATTGTAAACCGTACAGGTTCGGATTCTTCAAGCTTGGATAATATGCTTGAGATTTTGGTGGGCGGTGGTATGGATTTATTCCGTGCTTTACGTATGCTCGTACCGCCAGCATGGCAAAACGTTGAAACTCTAGATGCAGACTTGCGTGCATTCTATGAATTCAACTCAAAACATATGGAAGCTTGGGATGGTCCTGCTGGTCTTGTTATTCAAGATGGACGCCATGCGATTTGTATGCTTGACCGTAATGGCCTGCGCCCTGCACGTTGGGTAATTACCAAAAATGATTACATTACCTTGGCATCTGAAATTGGGGTTTGGGGCTATGAACCTGAAGATGTAGTTTCCAAAGGTCGTGTAGGTCCTGGTCAAATCTTGGTAGTCGATACTTTAACAGGTAAAGTACTTGATACTAAAGATGTTAGTACTCATTTGAAAAACATGCGCCCGTACCGTGAGTGGTTACGTGATCACGCGATTCGCTTAAATGCAAACCCAGAACTTGAAGAGCAACTTGTTGATAAAGGTTTAACTGGTGAAGCATTAAAAGCAGCTCAAAAAATGTTTATGGTGACATTTGAAGAGCGCGACCAGTTGTTACGTCCAATCGCTGAGAGCGGTCAGGAAGCTGTTGGTTCTATGGGTGACGATACGCCAATGGCTGTATTGTCTCGTCAAGTGCGTCATGTGACCGACTACTTCCGTCAACAGTTTGCACAGGTGACAAACCCACCAATTGACCCACTGCGTGAATCAATTGTTATGTCACTTGAAACCTGTTTGGGTCGTGAGCAGAACGTATTCGAACAAGGTCCTGAGCATGCTGATCGTATCATCATCTCTAGCCCTGTATTGTCAAATTCAAAAATGCAGCAAATCCGTACAATTGAGCGTGCAGGTTACGAGGCAGTTGATATTGATTTGAACTATGCTGAAACAGAAGGTTTACAAGCGGCAATTACGCGTATTTGTGAAGAATCTGCACAAGCTGTTCGTGATGGTAAAACCCTAATTGTTTTAACTGATAAAAACATTCGTGAAGGTTACTTACCTGCAAACGCTGCTCTTGCAACGGGTGCGGTACACCATTACCTCATTAAAACTGGTTTGCGTACTGATGCAAACATTATGGTTGAAACTGGTTTTGCACGTGATCCACACCAATTTGCGGTATTACTTGGTTTTGGTGCGACTGCTGTTTACCCATACCTTGCATATGACGTAATCAATGACTTGATTGCGAAAGGTGAGCTTTTAGGTGATCCGATTCATGCACAAGCAAACTTCCGTAAAGGTATTGAGAAAGGCTTGTTAAAAGTTCTTTCAAAAATGGGTATCTCGACAGTTGCCTCTTACCGTGGTGGTCAGCTTTTTGAAGCAGTAGGTTTATCATCTGAAGTTGTAGATCAGTGTTTCTTAGGCGTTCCGAGCCGTATCCAAGGTGCAACTTTTGTTGATCTTGAAAATGACCAGAAAAAATTAGCGGCGACAGCTTGGTCAAGCCGTAAGCCAATTGATCAGGGTGGTTTGCTTAAATTCGTATTTGGTAAAGAGTACCATGCGTTTAACCCAGATGTGATTAACTCACTACATAAAGCGGTTCGCTCTGGTAAATACGAAGACTTTAAAGAATATGCTGAATTGGTAAATAACCGTCCAGTAGCGACTATTCGTGACTTATTTAAGTTAAAAACAACTAATCCGATCCCAGTTGAACAAGTTGAATCGGTTGAAGATATCTTGCCTCGTTTCGACTCGGCAGGCATGTCTTTAGGTGCGCTTTCTCCAGAAGCGCATGAAGCCATTGCAATTGCGATGAACACCATTGGTGGTCGTTCAAACTCTGGAGAGGGTGGTGAAGACCCTGCACGTTACGGCACAATTCGTAACTCGAAAATTAAGCAAATTGCATCTGGTCGTTTCGGTGTAACACCTGCTTACTTAACTTCTGCTGAAGTTTTGCAAATTAAAGTTGCTCAAGGTGCAAAACCAGGTGAAGGTGGTCAGTTACCAGGTGGTAAAGTGAATGGCTTAATTGCGCGTTTACGTTACTCAGTACCGGGTGTGACACTTATTTCACCTCCACCACACCACGACATTTACTCAATTGAAGATTTGTCGCAACTGATTTTTGACTTGAAACAAGTTAACCCGAAAGCAATGGTATCTGTGAAGTTGGTATCTGAACCGGGCGTAGGTACGATTGCTGCTGGTGTTGCTAAAGCATATGCAGACTTTATTACCATTTCTGGTTATGACGGTGGTACTGCTGCATCTCCACTTTCATCAATTCACCACGCAGGTTCTCCATGGGAGCTTGGCTTGAGTGAAGCGCATCAGGCACTTCGCGTAAATGACTTGCGTGGCAAAGTACGTGTACAAACTGATGGTGGTTTAAAGACTGGTCTTGATGTTATTAAGGCAGCAATTTTAGGTGCTGAGAGTTTCGGTTTTGGTTCAACACCAATGATTGCATTAGGTTGTAAATATCTACGTATTTGCCACTTAAACAACTGTGCAACTGGTGTTGCAACTCAACAAGACCATTTACGTCAAGAGCACTATATTGGCGAACCACAAATGCTCATTAACTTCTTCCACTTTATTGCAGAAGAAACACGTGAATGGTTAGCGGCTCTTGGTGTAGCTTCACTTAAAGACTTAATTGGTCGCGTGGACTTACTTGAAGTATTACCGGGTGAAACTGAAAAACATGCTCACCTTGATTTAAGTGCATTGTTAACTTCTCATCCTGCTGCTGAAGGTAAAGCGCAGTACTGTGAAGTACAAGGTAATGCACCATTTGATAAAGGTGTATTGGCTGAGAAAATGGTTGCAGAAATGCTTCCTGCAATTGAGTCAAGTGCAGGCGGTCAGTTCAACTTTAATGTCGTGAACTGTGACCGTTCAATTGGTGCACGTGTATCGGGTGAGATTGCTCGTCGCTATGGCAACTTGGGTATGGAAGCACATCCGGTTGTAATGAACCTAACAGGTACTGCTGGTCAGTCACTTGGTGTTTGGAATGCTGGTGGTTTACATATCCGTCTTGAAGGTGATGCTAACGACTATGTAGGTAAAGGCATGGCGGGTGGTCGTATCTCGATCTTCCCACCAAAAGGTTCGCCTTTCCAAACACAAAATACAGCAATTATTGGTAATACTTGTTTGTATGGTGCAACTGGCGGTAAGTTATTTGCTGCAGGTACAGCAGGTGAACGTTTCGCGGTTCGTAACTCTGGTGCGTTTGCTGTTATTGAAGGTGCAGGTGACCACTGCTGTGAATATATGACTGGTGGTGTTGTGACTGTGCTTGGAAAAGTGGGTCATAACTTCGGTGCAGGTATGACAGGCGGTTTTGCTTACGTGCTTGACCTTGATAATGACTTTGTAGATTACTACAACCACGAGTTAATTGACTTAACCCGTATTTCAACTGAATCTATGGAAGATCATAAAGAGTTCTTGTTGCGTATTATTGACGAGCATATTAAAGAAACTGGTAGTGCTTGGGCTTATAAAATTCGCAATGAGTTCGATTTCTACAGCCGTAAATTCTGGCTTGTAAAACCAAAAGCTGCTAACTTGCAATCGCTTTTGAAAACTACACAAGCTGATCCACAATAATTCCACGACTGCAAAGACATAGGCAGGTGCGGGCAACAGGGAAATCCGCGCCTACCCACGGAGAGAGACATGGCAGAACGCCTAAATAATGACTTTCAATTTCTGGATGTACCACGTCAAGATCCAGAGAAAAAAGATATTACTGTCCGCAAAGCAGAATTTGTGGAAATTTATAAACCTTTTACTTCGGAAACTGTCACTAATCAGACACACCGTTGTTTAGGTTGTGGTAACCCATATTGCGAATGGAAATGTCCTGTACATAACTACATTCCAAACTGGTTAAAACTCATTGCCGAAGGACAAATTTTCCAGGCTGCTGAGCTTTGCCATCAAACGAACACTTTACCTGAGGTATGTGGTCGTGTGTGTCCGCAGGACCGTTTGTGTGAAGGTGCTTGTACCTTAAATGATGGTTTTGGTGCAGTAACTATTGGGAACGCTGAAAAATATATTAATGACACCGCTTTTGCTTTGGGTTGGCGCCCAGACATGTCCCATGTAAAGTGGACAGGTAAAAAAGTTGCGATCATTGGTGCAGGTCCAGCAGGGCTGGGTTGTGCCGACATTTTAGCCCGCGGTGGTGTTAAGCCAGTTGTATTCGATAAGCGTCCTGAAATTGGTGGCTTACTGACATTTGGTATTCCAGAATTCAAAATGGAAAAGGATGTCATGAAGCGCCGCCGTGAAATTTTCACAGGTATGGGGATTGAATTCCGCTTAAATACTGAAATTGGTAAAGATGTCACGATTGATGAATTACTTGCTGAATATGATGCAGTATTCATGGGAATGGGAACTTATACCTATATGAAAGGTGGTTTCCCGGGTGAAGATCTTGATGGTGTTTATGATGCGCTTGATTTCTTGATCTCTAACGTGAACCGTTGCCAAGGTTGGGAAAAAGATCCAAGTGAATACATTAGCTTAGACGGTAAAAAAGTTATTGTTCTTGGTGGTGGTGATACCGCAATGGACTGTAACCGTACTTCATTGCGTCAAGGTGCTCATGATGTAACTTGTGCATATCGCCGTGATGAAAGCAATATGCCAGGTTCTGCACGTGAAGTAAAAAATGCGTATGAAGAAGGCGTAAAGTTCTTGTTTAACCGCCAACCAATCGAAATTGTTGGTGAGAATGGTAAAGTAACAGGCGTAAAAGTGGTAACGACGCAGATGGCTGAACCAGATAGTCGTGGCCGCCGTAGCCCTGAGCCAATTCCAGGTTCGGAAGAAATTTTACCGGCAGATGCAGTTTTACTCGCGTTTGGTTTCCGTCCAAGTCCAGCAGACTGGTTTGGTAATGTGAATATTAATCTTGATGGTTCAGGTCGTGTAGTTGCACCAGAGCATCAAGAATTTAAATTCCAGACATCAAACCCGAAAATCTTTGCTGGTGGTGATATGGTGCGTGGTTCAGATCTTGTAGTTACAGCTATTTGGGAAGGTCGCCAAGCTGCTGAAGGTATTTTAGATTATCTTGGTGTTTAATCTAAAAATCATTACTAAAGTTTTTGATAAAGCCTGCTATATGCAGGCTTTATTTTTTACCGTTAATCAGTTTGATGTTTTTGGCAAATACAATAAGCTTTTTTGCCCTTTTTGGCCCCTTAGTTGCAAGAGATACTCAAAACTTCCTTCTTCACTACAGTAGGTGTTGAGCATGAACATCGCAGGTATGACGGCAGAAAAATCATATTTAAATCGTCGAAAAGCGTTGGGTATTACAGTGCGTCGCCTTGAGTTTAATCCTCAAGCAATCAAGCGCTATTATTTTGCAAATTCGCCTTTAATGTCCCATTTTTTAACTGCACTCTCTTCAACATTTCCCGTAGGAGAACAGTTTTTTGTAAATAGCGTGCGTAATGTACGTGACAAAGTTTCCGATCCCCAATTGCAGGCACAAATTGCAGCTTTTATTGGACAAGAAGCGATGCACTCAAAAGCGCATGGTGAATTTAATGAGGCTTGGCGCCGTGATGATTATAATCTGGATCGTTTTCAGGCTTGGTTGAATGAGCGTGATAAATATTTAAGAACAATTTCTCCTAAGCTACAGCTGGCATTGACATGTGCATTTGAGCATTTTACGGCTTTGCTTGGAGGGTATATTTTACAGCATCCTGAATTATTAAAAACTTTGGACCAAGATGCGCTAAAGCTTTGGGTCTGGCATGCTATTGAGGAAATCGAGCATCGTTCAGTTGCATTTGATGTGTACCAACATGTATATGGTGATGATCGTATTCGCCGTTTACTCATGCGTAGTGTTACTACGGGATTTGCGAGTCTTGCTTTCTATGGTACGACGCGGTTATTTTGGCAAGATAAATGGAAAAGCTTGCCTAAAGTCGGAGGTAACTTATTTGGGCTATATTTGCTTGCTAAAATGCTTATACAGCTAACTCCTGAATATTTTGCTTATTACAGAAAAGACTTTCATCCGAGTCAAAAAAACTATGGCCAGATGGTCGATTACTGGAAGAGTTATTTGGCCGATGAATATCAAATGACAAGTTTCCAAGAGGAAACAAAGTTAAGGCCAAGCTAGAATAAAAAAACCGGATTTAAAGATCCGGTTTTTTTAAATCTATAAAATAAAAGCAACACAATAATGCCAAATTCATCATACAATCGAGACAAGAGGTTAAAAATATAAAGAAAAACTTGAGGATAAAGTGACGATGAAAACGTTTAAACAACTTGTAATCGCGACAACACTTGCAAGCACCTTACTATTTTCCGGCTGTGGCTATAATACTTTACAGGTCAAAGATGAGGCTGTAACAGCGGCTTGGTCTGAGGTACAGAACCAATATCAACGTCGATCAGATTTAGTACCAAATCTTGTAAACGTAGTTAAAGGTTATGCTAAGCACGAAGAGCAAGTATTAACTGAAGTAACTCAGGCACGCGCAAATGTAGCAGGCTTGAAGGTCGATAAAGAAGTATTGGAAGACCCAGCATTACTTGAAAAATATCAACAAGCGCAAAGCCAGTTAACTGGTGCATTATCTCGACTGATTGCTGTTTCAGAAAATTACCCAGACTTAAAAGCCAATACCCAATTCCAAGAATTACAGGTTCAGCTTGAGGGTACAGAAAACCGAATTGCTGTGGCACGTAATCGTTATATTACAACTGTTCAAGACTATAACTCTTATGTCCGTCAGTTCCCACAAGCTGTAACAGCGAAAGTGATTGGTATGCATCCAAAAGCTAATTTCTCTGCAGAAGCATCGGCTCAGCAGGCTCCAAAAGTTTCTTTCGATTAATTTAAATCAAGGAAGAGCCGCATGAGAAATACTATATTGCTTCAGTTTAAGCAAATTAAGGTGTTTGTTATTACCTTAATAGTGCTCTGCTGCAGTGTTCTGTTTCAGAGTGCGGCTTGGAGTGAGAATAATATTGCCACTGCTACAGATGAAACTGATACTGTGGTGGCAGGTAAAATTATTCAACAGCAGCAAGCTCAAGCATCGAAACCTAAAATCAATGAGCAGGCTGCTTCAAGTGCCGCGTCTCAAGCTCAGGTTGCGAATGACATGGCTGATGGTGAATCAATTCGCGGTTTACCAACATTAAATCAGCCTGTTATTGATCAAGCCAATATTTTGAGTGAAGCTGAAAAGCAGCAACTCAATCAGAAAATTTTAAATCTATACCAGCAAGGTAAGGCACAAATAGGTATTTTGATTGTACCGACCACAGGCCAAGAAGATATATTTGATTACGCTTTACGTGTCGGCGAAAAATGGCAACTTGGTTCGAGTAAACGAGATAATGGTTTACTTATCGCAGTTGCTATTAATGATCATAGAATACAAATTTTGACTGGATATGGTTTAGAAGGCGTATTGCCTGATATTGTGGCAAGTCGAATTATTCGAAATCAAATTACACCTTATTTTAAACAAGCCCAATATGCCCAAGGCTTAAACGCTGGTCTTGATGAAATCGGAAGGATTTTAAATCTAGATCCGGAAGTTGCTCAGCAAGCTGCTCAAGATTTAAAAGAGCGCCAACATCAGGCTGCCGAAGAACAACAAGCCAAACAAACTACTTTGACAATGGCGTTGTTTATTCTTATTGCCGGAATTGTAGGCTCGTTTATTGTTGGTCGACCTCTTAGTGCTTCTACAGCAGGTGTTGCTGCCGCGGTAGCAGGCTTTGTAAACGGTGCTGGCTTGGTCACTAGTTTATTACTTGGATTTGGTATTTTCTTTTTACTCATTACCTCAATTGCCCAACTTATTTTACAGGCTATTTTAAGTGGTTCTGGTGGGGGTGGACGCGGAGGCGGCTTCGGTGGTGGAGGCGGCGGTTATGGCGGCGGTGGAGGTCGTTTTGGTGGTGGAGGTGCTTCAGGGTCATGGTAACAACATCAGAAACAACACAAATTATTACTCAACCAAAAATTGAGGAATATGTAGAGCCAAGTTTAAAACGTTGGTTTAAGCATCTTTGCTATTTTCCTGCTAGTAGCCGCTATTTTAGTAAAAGGGATAAACAAGCTATTGCTGAAGCTGTTCAACAAGCAGAACTTGGTCATGTTGGTGAAATACAGGTCGTTATAGAAGGGCATATTCCTTGTTCACAAGCATATAGGCAGAACACGCGCTTAAGGGCACAGCAATTATTTGCAGAACTTGGGGTTTGGGATACTGAACTTAATAGCGGTGTACTGCTCTATTTAAATTTATGTGAACGCACAGTAGAAATTATATTTGATCGTGGTATTCGAAGCGCGACGACTGAGCAGGTATGGCAACAGATTTGTGAGTCTATTGTGCAGCAGCTTAAACAAAAGCAGTATCTACAAGCTGTAGTGATTGGGGTTCAGCAAATTGGTAATGTGATGTCTCGCTTTTACGATGAAAATATGCCAGATCAGAATAATGAATTGGGTAATGCGCCTATCATTATTAATTAAATTATCTACACAAACTCTAGTTGTTTTAAAAAATTTGGACAATAAACTGACTGACAAAAAATGTCATCTAATTATGTATTTTTAAAGAGATTTTTGTCACATTAAAAAGTAAAAAAAAGAAGTAGACTGTGAAGAAATTTTTATTAGTGATTTAGTTCTAAAAAAATTATAGTGACAATTTTTGTCACTTATTTACTGCTTTAGCATTTCCAATAAGTTTAAAGTATTTATAAGTATTTGTTTTTAATAAAAAATAAAAGTTGGCATGGTTGCTGCATTATATTCTATAGCTCAAAAAGCTTATATAAAAACATACATACAATCTTTGGGGAAAAGGCTATGAATGCACAAAAAGGTTTTACATTAATCGAACTCATGATCGTTGTAGCGATTATTGGTATTTTGGCAGCGATCGCGATTCCTGCTTATCAGGATTACATTGTCCGCTCAAAAGTAACAGAAGGTTTAAATCTAGCATCTTCTTATAAAACTGTAATTGCTGAAAATGCAGGAAATGGGGCTTCTAGTTTAGTTTTAGGAGTACCTAATTTTAGTGCTACAGATAGTGTTTCATCAATTACACCTAATGCTACTAATGGGTCAATTAAAATAGTCTATAGTAATAAAGTAAAAGATATTGAACTTACTTTAACTCCTTATGATGGTGGTGGTAACACACCACTAACAGCTGGTACGGTTCCAACAAATCAAATCACTTGGAAGTGTACTGTAGCTACACCAGCGGATAATAACAAGTATGTTCCTGCGAACTGTCGTAGCTAAAAACCTTTAATCAAATATATAAAATGGCAGTTATATTATATATAACTGCCATTTTATTTTGACCATAGATATTTTTATTAAAGATAAATTTTTTCTTTAAATAATTAATATGGATTTTAGTATGCTTTTTCGATTAATTTATATTTTTTCTTTTGTATTTTTTTTATTATCAATACTAAATCCAATTCATACTTTACCTTGGGTAGGTTTTTTTTCGGAGTTTTCTTGCTATATAGCTGGATGGTTGCTAACATTAAGCTTATGTTTTTTCAAAAATAAAATATCTGTAGATATAATTCCTTTTGTAATTATTTTACTTGTACCTTTAATACAATATTTTTCTGGGGAAATATTTTTCTTTTCAAATTTTTTCTTTTCAACTATTAGTTTGCTTTATTTTTTATTAATGTTGATTGTTGGATTTAACTCTAAAATAAGAAACTTTAATATCATAATGTATTTGGCTGTTTTTTTTATAGCTTCTGGTTTATTTTCTAGTTTAATAGCGATTATACAGTGGATAGGATTATCTGAAAAGAGATTATTTATTATGGGTTTGGTAGGAAATCGTCCCTATGGTAATATGGCACAGCCAAATCATTTAGCTACTTTTCTATGTATTAGTCTTCTTTCTTTATGGTATTTATTCGAGAAATACAAAATTAATCAATTTGCACTTTCTTTTTTTTCAGTTGTTTTCTCAGCTTCACTTATATTAACTCAGTCTAGAACAGCATGGATAATTTTACTTCTATTTTTGATATTTTTTAGTATCGGTATTAAGAAATATAATCTTAGATTGTCTATGAAAAATATAGGTTTTTTAAGTATTTTTATCATTTTTTTTGGTATTTCCCTTCCTTATTTTAATTTTATTTTATCTTCGAATTTTAATATAATAAACACAGTTGGATTGTTAGATAGAGCAACTACTGGATATCAAAGATTAGAAATATGGAATCAAATGATTCATGCAATTACAGAAGAACCTTGGCATGGATATGGGTGGAATCAAACTACAGCTGCTCAGTTTAGAGTTGTAGATTATATTCATAATAAGGAGTGGGTCACTAGTGCACATAATTTGATTTTAGATATATTTGTTTGGTGTGGTATTCCTCTAGGATTGTTAATTGTTACTTACTTCGTATATTTATATATAAAAATTATTTTTAGTATCAGTGACTTGGAAAGTATTTTTTGCTTTTTAGCTATTTCATCTATTTTAATTCATAGTTTATTAGAGTTTCCTTTATATTATTCGTATTTTTTTATACCTTTTGCTTTATTTTTAGGATACGCTCTTGGTTATAAATATAAAGTATGTTTAGAAATAAATTCTTTGTTTATATTATTTTTTTTGATATTTAACTCTTTTTTGGGCGTTGTGGTATTTAAAGAGTATTTAAAGATCAATGATAATCTTTTTTCAGGAAAACTACATGCCATGGGTAATCAGCGAGATAAAGTTAAGTTACCTTATAAATTATTCTTCTTCGATTTTTTTGATGAACGTGCTAAGTGGTTGGCTTTATATCCAAAGATGAAAGTCGATCGAGAAGAAGTATTGTTAGGAAATAAAATGGTTCAGACGTATTTAAAACCATATGATATATATAAGTATGCACAATTGCTGGCTTTTAATGGTTGTAAAGAAGAATCTATTCGTCAGTTAAAGATTTTAAGTATTTTATACGACATACATGTTAGCTATGAAGATTTGTTGCGCAAAGATAATTCTTTAGTTTCTAATTGATTTCTATTTATTAGTCACCTTTCCCAATAAACTTATTATGCGATTCTAAGAAAAGACTAAATGCATAGAAAAAGAGGTGAATTTTTCTTGCTAAAGCTTTTTAGTCCATTTATTCATCTTCGATGTATAATTCTTCTCAAGTTTTTGGTCTGTAACCTGTCACTATGCAAGTATTCTTTTTATTCCTCGCAGCAATCCTGTTAGGTTTTGCATGGCTATCTCCATTTCACTATAACCCTTGGGTGATGTTTTCTAGTGAAATGAGTACCTTTGCGGCAGGTCTAAGTGCCGTAGCTGCACTTTTTTATCAAAATATAAAAATTCCGCGGGCGCAATTATTACTATTGCCATTTATTTTAATTCCAGTGGTGCAGTGGGCTTTTGGTCTGGTTTTTGATTTTAGTACAGCTTTGTTAAGTTCACTTTACTTATTAGGCTTTTGGTTTATGGTTGTGGCTGGCTATAACCTGTCATTAGATTATCAGCAGCGGGACCAAATTTTTACAGGATTTAGCCTGCTTACCGTCATTGTTTCAGTTGCAACTAGCTTTATTGCGGTTTGCCAATGGTTAAATATTGATACACATTTTGCACATATGTTGCATTTGATTGGTAATCGTCCATACGGTAACTTTGGCCAACCCAATAATATGGCAACCTTTCTCATTATGGGGTTATTAGGATGCTTATATTTATATGAAAAGAACAAGGCTTCAGTTTGGTTACTCTTGCCATCAGCACTAACTATTTTATTTGCAGTTGTCCTAAGTCAATCACGCACTTCTTGGATTGTTTTTCCATTTTTACTAACCTATTGGGCTATTAAGCAATTTAACAAACCGAAGCGTTTTGGACTTTTTCAAGGCTTATTATGGTGTGCTGGCTTTTTCCTCATGGCGGGCTTAGTTTTACCATTTCTTACAAGCTTAATTGAGGCATGGTCGCATACAGATATAACTCAGGCGAGTAGCTTGGCTGAACGGGCAAGTTCTGGTTATTTGCGTTTTAATATCTGGACGCAAATGTTACTCGCTGTACAGCAACATCCTTGGTTGGGATATGGATGGAATCAAACTAGTGTTGCTCAAATGTCTGCTTATACTCTTTTCCCAACAGCAGAATGGACGACTAGTGCTCACAATGTGTTGCTAGATCTTATTATTTGGAATGGTATTCCAATTGGTATCGTGATTATTGCTTACTTTACATGTTGGTTATTTTGGTTAAATCAACAAGCGAAAGAAACAATTTCGATTATTGCAGTGATGATGGTCTGTACAGTACTTATTCATGCCATGTTAGAATTTCCGCAGCGTTATGCTTATTTCTTACTGACTTGTGGCTTTTTATTGGGTGTAATTCAAGCACAGACTCCAATACTGAAAGGTTTTGTACTCGGTAAACATCTTCTGCATTTAATTTGGGGTGTTAGCTTAATACTTATGATCGCAATTTGGCGTGATTACAATGTATATGTCATGAATAGTAATTTACTATTTAAAAATAAGCAGCCAAATGCCGAGCTTATGGGAAGTGACCAGATTTTTGTTCTAACTCAATTTGAGCAGCGTTTAAAGTGGATTGCGCTTAATCCTCATGTAACTTTATCTGAAGCAGAGTTAGTTCAATGGGGAAATTTTGTGAAGAACAAAGCAACCCCCTATAATTTACGTAAATATGCTCAGTTACTTGCTTATAATGGAAAAATAGATCAGGCAGAGCGACAAATATTTATTTTGCAGCACCTTTATGGACAGCAAATAACACTGCCGCAATTATTAAAAGATAAATAAAAAAATCCCCTTGTATTCAAGGGGATTTTTTTATGAGAAATTACATTTGGCTCTGGATATAATTCTCAATACCCACACTACCAATAAGATCAATTTGAGTATCTAACCAATCCCAATATTCTTCTTCTTTTTCTAAAATTTCTTGTACCAAATCACGTGTTACATAGTCTTGTTCTGTTTCAGCTAATGCAACTGCTTTTTGAATAGCTTCAATGTTTTCTTTCACTTTGCGAATATCACATTGCAGAACTTCTTCTGTATGCTGACCAATATACAATTTACCTAGATGTTGAAGATTAGGAAGTCCTTCTAAAAATAAGATACGTTCAATAATCTTGTCGGCATGCTTCATTTGACGAATTGATTCTTTATATTCAGCAGAACCGAGTTGTTCAATTCCCCAGTCATTAAACATGCGAGAGTGTAAAAAGTATTGGTTAATTGCAGTTAAATGATGATACAGCACTTGGTTAAGCTGATTGATTACATCACGATTGCCTTTCATTGTAGCTACTCCAAAACAATTTCTGCCTTAATCCAATTAAGGCAATCTATGAATTCATTTTAGTGAACATTCACGGATATGGCGAGTAATTTATAGAACAGCAAATGAAAATCGCAATCAAAAACAACACAATATTGGTAAAGCTGAATTTCCTTCCAAAAAAAACCGCTTGAATGAGGAACAGTTAACGTTCCGCAAAAAGCGGTGGAGGAGTCAATAATTTACTGTTAAATACTAATTTTTATTATGCAGCTACAGAAATGCGCGCAGCAATTTCTGCTAATTCTTCACTAATAATAGCACGTGCTTCTGGTGCACAGCGTCCACAGCAAGTACCGAGGTCAAGCAAATCGCGAATTTCACGATAGCTTTCAGCGCCATTTTCAATAGCGTCTTTAATATCCTGATCGGTAATGCCACGACACAAGCAAACGTACATGGGAGTAATCCCCAAATATAAATGCGATAATTGATATTATTGATAATTATTATCGTTTGTCAATGAAATTCATTTAAAATCTCATTTATCTTTATTGGGATTTTGGATAAAAAAATACCGCCTAAGCGGAAATCTAATGGTTGTTTAGATTTCTAAGCATAGCGGTATCTAATTTTAGAACTAAATATTTAAGGATTAATCTGTAGCTAAATCTTTATCTTATTGATTAATAATTACAATTCCATCCATTTCTACTAATGCGCCTTTAGGTAGACTTGCTACCCCAAGTGCTGCACGAGCTGGGTATGGCTGAGCAAAATATTCGCCCATAATTTGGTTTACAAGCTGGAAATTAGATAAATCAGTAAGGAAGATGTTGAGCTTTGCAATATCTGCAAGTGAGCCACCCGCAGCTTCGCATACTGCTTTGAGATTATCGAATACACGGCGGATTTGAGCTTCAATACCGTCTACAAGTTCCATACTGTAAGGGTCTAAACCAATTTGCCCTGATAGATAGAGTGTGTTACCTACTAAAATAGCTTGAGAATATGTGCCGATAGCAGCAGGGGCATTTTCAGTATGAATGACTTGGCGGGACATTTGGTTCTCCTTGATTAAATCTTTTTCCATCATAATCGATGATAGGTTTTGACAAAAGTATCATCGATTTAATTAATTAGGTGCTTATGGAAAGTTAGATTTTAGTAAAGTAGAACAATTTTTAGCTGACTTTAGAAACTTCTGCTTGTGGAGCAGGGGCATCCAAACGCTCAATACGTGGGAATCCATAGTGCATTCGTAAATCACGAATGACTTTCGCAATATGTTTACGATTGTTGACTACAATATTGACGAAAGTACGTTGCTCATTGGAATGCACCATTTCCACCCCCGCATTATTTTTACGGCATTGATAGATGAGATCTGATACCTGTTCATCATTCATTGCCATATAAATCGCAAGGTAGGCTGTAAATCGTACATCATCTACATCATCTGCTTTCCATTGAAGCGGCATAATATTTTCTGGATGTAGATGTTGTTCATGAAGTAAATTATGACAACGAATACGATGCACAATTAGGCCACGACGTGTTAAATGACCTTGAATTAAATCACCTAAAATTGGGTTACAGCAGTGAGCATATTTAACATCGATACCTTCAGTACCTTGAATTAATCGGTCCGAATTTTCTACTTGTGGATGTTTATCATTTGCAAACAAGTGGTTGGCTACAAGTTGAGGAAGTAAATCTCCAACTGCAATTTGCTCAAATAATGCATTTTTATTGTCAATATGACGCCATTGTAAGAGGTCTAGCCAATCTGCATCTGAAAGGTCGTTGATTGAACGATTAAAGAGTTTCAAAGCGCGTGAAAGTGCTTGGGCACCTACTAAGCGTTGTTCTTCAATATCTTGATCTTTGAGCACGTGTTGTAAAGCACGACGAGCTTTTTGAGTATTAATAAAGCTAAGCCAATCTGGATTTGGAGTTGCTAAAACATCAGTAATAATCTCAATAACTTGTCCACTGACTAGGGGTGTTGAAAGTGGCTTAATTTCACCATCAACTTTCGCACCTACCGCATGGTTACCCAAGAAAAGACTGGCTGAATAGGCAAAATCAACTACTGTTGCACCTTGTGGTAATTCATGTAATTGACCATGTGGGGTATAGACCCAAATTTTTTCTTGATGTAGATAATCAAGTAAATCGTTAAAAGTTGTCTTAGCGCATTCACTATCAATGAGTGTATTTAAATTTTGCATTGATGCCTGAATGGCAGAGCGACAAGTTTGTGGAGCATTTTCACCTAATACCACACCAAAACGGGCAGCTTTACGCATCAATTCAGTTTGGATGGTGAGTGATAACGTAGTTTTTTCGCCTTTGAGCTTGATCAGTAAAGACTGATTTCCGCCAGGTAGTGGACGGCGGATATGATCTTGATATTGGATGACTTGGAAATTTTCTTTTAATGCTGCCACTAAGCGGTCGCAGTCAGCAATAGACTGTAAAACGATTTCAAAAGCATGACTATGAGTCAGCTCTTGTAAATCCATTTCGTTTTTAACGAAATGGCGTAATAACTCAATATTATTATTTTTCTTTTTAATACGACCTTGAATGTGATAATTGTGCAGAAGCTCTGCAAGATTTTGTTCCCAAATACTTTGATATTTACATCGTTCGGGTTTGGTTTGAAGTAAAGCATTTTGAACGTTATCAAACATATCTAAATCAAGATTTTGATAACATAAATTTTCAAGATTATCGGCCATTTCATTCATGCCGACTAATCTTGCCATAGGTACAAAAATATCAAAAGTTTCTTGCGCGATACGAGCACGTTTATCGGGACGCAGAGCACCCAATGTGGTCATATTATGATAGCGATCAGCTAGTTTAATAATAATAACGCGTGGATCTTGTAAGGTTGCTTGCAGAATTTTTCTGAAAGATGCGGCTTTATTATATTCTTTATCGCTTGACTGGCTTAGCTTAGTTACGCCATCAACGAGTTCTGCAACTGTTTGCCCAAAGCGCTCAATAATATCATCTTTGGTATATTGAGTATCTTCAATGACGTCATGTAAGAGCGCTGCCATTAAAGTTTCCGGATCTAAACGCATATTAGCTAAAATACAGCTGACAGCAATAGGATGCAGAATATAGGGTTCACCACTTTTACGGGTAATACCAGTGTGTGCCAGATCTCCAAAATCACAGGCAGCAAGCACTTTCTCGACTTCACTTACTGATAAGTAAGGTTCGATAATTAATTTGAGCTGTTGCTTGGCTTGGCTGACCTCTTCGCCTGGCATAGACCACCCTTTTTCTGTTACTTAAAAAACTAAATCTATCTACTTCTTAATGAAAAGCATATTGCGGAACTTGTCAATTTTTTCGTTTGAAAAAGTGTATTTTTTTTTCAATGAAAATAATTGCTTTTGCCAATATGTTTTTAAATATAAAGAAGCCAAATAAAAAACCATCGCAAAGAAACGATGGTTTTTTATAGAAACAGGAGTAATTAGAAAGAAAAACCTTCTAAATTTAAACTGTTTGTAGAAAGGGCAAGATCAAGACTAGAAGTTTGATAATCTTGCTCACGTTGTTTAAGAATTTCTTTCGTTACGTGACCTACAGCGATTTCGCGTAAAGCAACAACTGTTGGTTTGTCGTTATCCCATTCTACAGTTGGCTCCATGCCTTGACGTGCCAATTGACGAGCACGTTTACTTGCAACGAGCACAAGCTCAAAACGGTTGTCTACATGATCTAAACAATCTTCAACGGTGACGCGTGCCATAAAAGTTCTCGTTTTGGAATGGTAAATTTGAACAGACTAAATAGTATAAAAGGCTTTCGTTCCAGACTCAAGTTATTCCTGTTTTGGTTGTGGAGTAATCAAGTCTTGAATTAGATTTTGATGTCTTTTTGCCTGTTGAGATAAGACTAAACGATTTGCTGTAATGACAGCTTCAAGCTCATGTAGGGCTTTATTAAAGTCATCATTAATAATAATGTAATCAAAATTTACATAGTGTTGCATGTCTTCCACAGCACAGCTTAAGCGATGTTCGATAACTTCCACCGAGTCTGTGCCACGGTTAGATAACCGTTGACGTAAATCGAATTGAGTAGGTGGTAAAATAAAGATCTGTTTAGATTCAGGAAAGAGTTTACGTACTTGTTCAGCACCTTGCCAGTCAATTTCAAGCAAGACATCATGCCCTTGAGCTAATTGTTGTTTAACAGTTGCTTGAGAAGTGCCGTAGTAGTTACCAAATACTTCAGCGTATTCAATAAATCCACCTTGATTTACTTGGTCTAAAAAGACATCTTTTGTTGTGAAATGATAGTGAACACCATCTAACTCACCTGGTCGTTGACCTCGGGTAGTATGCGAAACTGAAACATGTAAATTGCTTACACGGTCAAGTAGGGCTTTCACCAAAGATGTTTTGCCCGTTCCTGATGCAGCAGAAACGACAAACAATAGACCCGACATGATATTTTTCCTGATATGATAAAATATCTTCGCTATTGTAGTGTACCGTGCGTTTAAACTGAATAGTTTTAACTGCAAATATTTACGAGAACTTCCCCTGTTTTATTAATTTTGAGGCTGTTATGGAAATTGTGTTAGCTAATCCGCGTGGTTTTTGTGCCGGTGTTGATCGAGCCATAGCAATCGTCAATCGGGCTTTGGAATGTTTTAATCCACCTATTTATGTGCGTCATGAAGTTGTACACAATAAATTTGTGGTAGATGACTTACGTCAAAGAGGGGCTGTTTTCGTTGATGAGCTGGATCAAGTGCCAGATGATTCTATTGTAATTTTCAGTGCGCACGGAGTTTCAAAAGCGGTCCAGCAAGAAGCAGAGCGTCGAGGTCTCAAAGTTTTTGATGCGACTTGTCCGCTTGTTACGAAAGTGCATATTGAAGTGACTAAATATGCCCGTGAAGGTACAGAAGCGATTTTAATTGGTCATGAAGGGCACCCAGAAGTGGAAGGAACAATGGGGCAATATGACAAATTAAAAGGCGGTGACATTTATTTGGTCGAAGATGAAGCCGATGTAGCAGCGCTTGAAGTCAGACATCCAGAAAAATTAGCTTTTGTTACACAAACGACTTTATCTATTGATGATACTGCAAAAGTCATTGATGCTTTGCGTGCGAAGTTCCCTAAAATTCAAGGGCCACGCAAAGATGATATTTGTTATGCAACTCAAAATAGACAAGATGCCGTACGTGATTTAGCTGAAAAATGCGATGTCGTATTAGTTGTTGGATCACCTAATTCATCAAATTCGAATCGTTTACGAGAGCTTGCTGAACGTATGGGCAAAGCGGCTTATCTAGTAGATAACGCCGATCAGCTTGAACAATCATGGTTCAATGATACTTGTAAAATTGGCGTTACAGCAGGCGCTTCTGCTCCAGAAATTTTAATTAAACAAGTGATTCAACGTTTACAGGATTGGGGAGCCCAAGCACCTAAAGAGTTAGAAGGGCGTGAAGAAAATATTACTTTTAGTCTTCCTAAAGAGTTACGTATTCATGTGACTCAAGCATAAAATGTGACTTGTTTAACATACTGATTTTAAAAAATTTAAACAGATGATTGTCAAATGACGGTTATCTGTTTTTTTATACCCTTTATCTGGTTTGTATTCGTTTTGTAAAAGTAGAACGTAAAATTTATATAGAAATAAAAAGTTTTAAATTTATTTGGGGTTATGGGGATGAGGGGAATTACTCCGCAAGAAGGGTTCACCTTAGTGGAACTCATCGTAACAATTGCAGTCATGGCTATTATTGCAATGATGGCTGCGCCGTCTATGTCAAATTTATTAGAAAGTAAACGTTTAGATACTAATCAAAGAGATTTAATTAGCACTCTATCTGAGGCGAAAAGTCAGGCTGTGCTTGGTCGTCAGAATGTTTCAGTTAATTTGAATTCAGCGGCTTCTAATACGGCCACTTTATTAAATTGGCAACCTACTTCTAACAACACCCTAACGCTAAAAAATATAGCTGCTGATAATACCCAAAGTTCTTTAGCTATCACTACTTTAACATTTAACGCAAACGGAGTTGTGAGTAATATTACTCAGGATGCACTTATATCTATTTGTAATTCAAGAATAAATAAAAAGAAAAATTTTATACTTACAAAACTTGGAGCTTTGGTTTTTAAAGCTGAGGAGACATGCTAATGCATTTAAACAATCTGAAAGCTCAAGCAGGTGTTGGTTTAATAGAAGTTTTAGTCGCTTTAATTCTACTTGCAATAGGAGTGCTTGGTTATGTAGCACTTCAGATTAGGGCAATGGATGCATCTTCAGAAGCATTAACTAAATCTCAGGCGATGATAGTCATGAGGGGGTTAGCTGAAAATATTCGCACAAATAGTGTTCAAGCTGGTCAATATCCAGCATTTGTGCGTAGTTATAGTAATTTTTCATCAACTACAGTGGCTCCGACTTCCTGCTTTAATACGCCGTGTACGCCTTCACAGCTTGCTCAATTTGACGCATATCAAACAGCAAAAAATGCAGATCAGCTGGGTATCAAAATTACAATGACAAATTGTCCAGGCGTTACTTCAACTATGACTTTACAAAGGCAATGTTTATTCGCTTTTTGGGGAAAAACTTTACCAGTAACGAGTACAAGTGGGAGTACATCAACTGTAGATGTATCAAATTGCATCACTAGTAGTGGAATTTATGTCTCTAATTCTAAGTGTTTAATGATGGAGACATATTGATGAATCGATCATTTTTAGAAAAGCAGCAAGGATTTACCTTAATTGAACTTATGGTTGCTTTGGCTTTAGGTTTAATTCTTGTTGCAGCTGCTACTCAATTGTTTATAGGTGGAATTTTATCAAGTCGTCTACAAAAAGCGAATGCTGAAATACAAGATAGTGGTATTTTTGGTCTGGATTATATTGTACGTGACATACGACTTGTCAATTATGGAAATATTATAAATCCTCAGTTAAATGATACTACTCCTTGGGGAGGGATAGTGTTAACGGGTTCTACTGCTACCAATAATAACAATGTAAATTTTGTGCCTAATACGGGGACTAACGCCTATATCGCAGATGCTTTATTAAGCCGTGGTGCAGGCGATACAGTAAGTACCTTAAATAACCAGTGGAAAGGCCTTTCAAATATACAGAACAGTTCAAATGCAACTATACAGAGTGATCAGCTTACTATTCAATTTATTGCTCCTTCTAATATGACAAATTGTGAAGGTGTAAATGTTTTGGCGGGTGATCTTGTTGTAGAGCGCTATTTTTTACGTCTCGATAATAATGGGAGTTCACAACAAGATTATGCCCTAGCATGTGATGCAAATACACCTTCTACCACACCTACAGCTCAACCAACATCAGTTGATGGGTTTGGAGATGCGGGTCAAATTATATTGCCACGTATTGATCATTTTCATGTTCTATTAGGCGCGAAAAATGCAGCTGGTAATTTTGCTTATTACACTATTCCTCAATATCGAGTGGCTGCACAAGCTGCAAGAGATGCGACCCCTACACAATTAGCTCCACGTATCTTATCCATACAAATTTCTGTATTAGCGCGTTCTACCAATAATGCTCAAAACAAAGCAGTCGATCCTAATCAAACTTTTGTAATGTTAGATCAAACAGTACATGCCTCAGATACAAGTACACGATTCTTGCGACGCGTTTATAGCACAACAATTGCTTTACGTAATGCAATGGGGGAAAAACTATGACCCATTTGAGAAGCAAATATATAGTCCAACATCATCAAAAAGGTGCGACGCTTATTGTTGTGCTTATTATTTTGTTAATTGTTATTGCTGTGGGGGTTTTAGCCATTAGGGTGGCTATTGTTTCTTTGAAAGTTGCAACAAATAGCCAAATTGGCCAATTAAATTTTCAATCTTCTGATACTCCTATACAGCTCATCACCCAGATGGATCCAACGACGCTTACAAATATTAGTAATGTGTTAGGAGCAGCACTTAAAGAAAATGAGAGTCATCCTGGATCGGAATATAATTTTTGCTATAAGCCAGTTTCGACCACTGTAAGTTTTGCCCAAACCCGAGATGCGAGTCTACTGCGAGCAGGAACTGCTAACAATGCCGTGGTAGAGGATGGAGGAGTGGCTGGCTTTTGTGACCTGACCACTGATTATGGAAGTAATCGTCAAGCTGTCGTTACACAAATTGCTGTAAGCATTCCAACAGATGCCGTTAATGATGTTCCAGGTTCAAATTTACCACGCGGAACAAATGCGTCTGAAGGTACTGCTTTACCAAAGAGTATGCTTTCTACACAACGCATTCGAGTGATTTCAACTTCTTTTTTACCTGCTTATGCTTCTACCTCAATGCAAACTTTGCAAGCAGATTGTTTGAGTACAAATAGTGCCAAGATCAGCGATAACTTTGATAGCTCATTAAGTAATAAACAAACGTTAGCTGATTGTTTGGCAAATCATAACGTACCTTTTAGTACTCAGATTCAAGAATTTAACTATACCAATAAACTTACTGAAACTATGGCGCCAGGTTCATAATGGGGAATATCATGAAACTACATTTCAAACCAAATAAATTATGGTATGCCATCTATTCAACTTCGATGACATTTACATGGCTTATGTCAAGTTCTGTAGTGCAGGCAAGTGATTTACAAATTTATGCCTCACCTACAGCAGGTAAAAAAACAATTGTTATGATGCTAGATACTTCTGGATCAATGGGGCGTACGATCCAGTCCGGTTATAGTATTTATGATGATTACGGTATTACAAGTTGTTCAACTACTTATGTAAACTCAACAACTACTCCTAGTTATCGTCGGTATTATTGCGGGGTTTCCTCAAATACCACTAATAGCAAAGTAACTAATTTAGCAACCGGATGTGAGAAACAGGCAGATAATAGTTATCGTTGTTATGACCGGTTAACGCGCCTAAAAGATGGTATGTTTTCTTTTTTAGAAAATAATAACCCGATATTTAATAATGTAAGTGTTGGATTGGGGCATTTCTCTACATACAGTAGTGGTACTACTGGTGATGGCAGTAGCGGAGAAATTTTGGTTCCAGCAGCAAATTTGGGCGTTGTAGGATCTGCACAAAGAGTTGCATTAAAAAATGCTGTAGCTGGATTAGAAGCAAGTGGAGGAACGCCTACTGCTAATGCTTATGCTGAGGCAGCAGCTTACTTAATGGGAACACGAACATTAAGCTCGACTACAGCAAATGTGGCAATGTATTTTAAATATTATCCAGTTTTAACTCAGACGTCACAAACCGTTTACTATGCCTGTGGTAATACTTCAGCTAGTGGTTCAACAGATAATACAAAGTGTACATATACGCCGACCACAATTCCAAGCCAGTCTAATTTATCTAACTATAGTAGTAATACTACAAGCTCAACAAATGGAAATATAACGACTTACACCACTTATTATTATAAAACGACTGGATGGTTTTATCCTACAACGACCTATTACTATAAAACTACTTATAGTGAAACTAAAGTAACCAGTTCAACACCTAATTATCAAAGCTGTACAGCATATAACTCTAATGGATGTACTACTTGGAGTGCGGCTTCTTTAACTAATCCAACAACAGATACCTATGATACGCAATGTACAGTTAATACAGTGGCTGGTACATGTGTCTATCAAACTAAAACAATTTTAGGTACAAACAGTTATAGTGGATTTAATAGCTCCGTTCAAAGTTCAAAAGATCCAGATACCAACTACACTACATATAAATCACCATTACCTCCCGTTAGTCAGCGTCAAAGTTGTGATGGACAAGGGGTTTATATTTTGTCTGATGGTGAACCAACGAATAACGTAAACTCTTCTGTTTTAGCCTCTGCATTGAACCTTAGCTCGTTTAGTAATAGTGGTGGACTGAGCGGTGGTACAAACTGGGATTATATGAGTAACTTCGCTAAGGCCTTATTTAATGGCGGGGTAATTCAAAGTGATGCTAATAATGCTACAAACCCAGCTAATGTATCTATACAAACTGCTTTTGTTGGTTTTGGTTCAGCATTAAATGCCTTGAGCACTACAGATGCGAAGAACGCTTGTAAAATGAGTTCTCGTACTCAAATAGATAGAAGTGGAGATGATGCATGTTCTCCGAATCAGGGAACAAATGCTGTATCTGCCCCAGGTTATGGTAATGGTGGATTTTTTCCTACCCAAAGTGCGCAGGGAGTAACCGATAGCGTAATTGCATTTATTAATAACTTAGGGAAGGTGCCTTTAGAGCCTCTTACTACTGGTGCGATTTCTGTACCTTATGATGCATTGAATCCTAAAAATCTACAGGAATATGGTTATTTACGGGCTTTTGAGCCAGATCCGGCAAATGCTTATCTGACTTGGCGAGGTAACTTAAAAAAATATCATGTGGTTTTATCTGGTTCAAATGCTGGTGCATTTGAAGCGAACTCTGGTGGACTGGTCTATGATGCAAATGGAGCATTCCGTAGTGGTACAAAAGATTATTGGAATAGCTCTAGCTATAATGATGGCGGAAAAGTTTTCTTAGGAGGAGCCTATAGCAATGTACCATTACCAACTTTAGGTCAGCCAGAAGAGGTAAATTCTCAAGGTAATATTACTAAATATTATTATGCAGCAAAAAATAAAATCCGAAATCTTTTTACTGATGTTTCTACCGTGGCTACAGATGGTAGTTTAACTAAAATATCAACTACAAATACTAACTTACTGAAAATTCCTGCTGCACCTGCTGTAAATACAAATCCTTTTGATACAGCGGCTAATACTGCAAGTTATGTGCTAGGAAAATTTAATAGCTCTACGGGACAAGATGTTTTGAAGGCATTTCCTGTGAGCTTGAAATTAAAATTATTAAATTACTTGGGTTATCCGACAGATATTACGGCGACAGCTCTACCAAGCACATTAACCACATCAAATGCCCCTTATTTATCGATGGGCGGGAGTATCCACTCTTTTCCGGTACAGCTGACTTATAGTGGTACTTTAGATCAAAATGGAAATTTAACCAGTGCACGTGAGCAATCTATTCTTTACGGAAGTATGGAAGGAGGATTGCATATCGTAGATGCCTCTTCTGGGGTTGAGCAAATGGTATTTATCCCAGCCGATATATTAAATGATACGGTAGCGTCTAAAGCTTTAGTGGTAGGGCAAAGTGATTCAACAGCCCCTGCTCAAGGTATGGATGGAGCATGGGTATCGGATCCAGCATATAACATTACTACTACAGGTTCAGGTAGTTCAGCAGTATCAAAAGTTACTGCTAAACAAATGAATATTTATGGTGGAATGCGTATGGGGGGCAGTAGCTATTATGGATTAAATGTATTAAATCCAAGTTCCCCACAATTAATGTTTAGAATAGGTGCAGATCAATCTGACTATAGCCGTATGGGGCAAAGTTGGTCTAAGCCTGTACTTGCAAATATTCGTTATAACGGTGCGATTAGACGTGTCATGATTGTTGGTGGTGGTTATGATCAATGCTATGAGAAACCAAATATCACGTTGAGTGACTCATGCTTTAGCAATGGTAAGGCAAAAGGAAATGCTGTCTATATTATCGATGCTAAAACCGGAGAGCGTTTATGGTGGGCCAGTGATACAGGTTCCAATAATGATAACGCTAATATGAAGCATAGTATTGTTAGCCGTATTAGTACTTTGGACCGAGATGGTGATGGCTTAGTAGATCATTTGTATTTTGGCGATTTAGGTGGACAAGTCTTTCGTGTAGATCTTAATAATAATCAGACTCAAACTAACTCGACTTATAGTAGTTTCGGTATAAGAGTTGTGAGATTGGCAAATCTGGCAACAAACGATACAACAAATGATAGTGGAAATGATTACACAGGTGGAAATGCCCCTCGTTTTTATGAGCCGCCTACCGTAACAATTCATGATTATGGTGTTCGCTCATTTATTACGGTTGGTATCGCTTCTGGTGATCGAAGTACACCACTAGATGTTTATCCAATTATTGGCCGGGAAGGTATGTCTCCTAGTACGGCGCTTAGTGGTCGACCTGTAAATAATGTTTATGGAATTATTGATAGAGACTTTATCAAAAAGAATTTAATGTCGTTAAGTGATAGTCAGCTTGAAACTAAGGATCTTATTCGCTCAAATCTGCGGAAAAACCCACAAATATTAAGAGCAGGCGAAACGAGCGTAGGGCAAGTTTTCTTTCCAAGTACGGGTATAGGTCAAGCAGGTTGGTACCGATCACTTTCTAGTACGAGCAATGGTACTGAAAAAGCTGATAATAGCTTCCGTATTAAAGGGGGAATGAAAGCCTTTGAAGAACCAATAGCAATTACAGGTAATTTAATCGTTCCTGTCTATGATCCTCAAGGAACGGGTATTGTTGCGTCAGACCCTTGTTTACCACGTGTAGTAGGTGAAACAGATCGACAAACTTATTGTCTACCATTTGGAGTGTGTCTGAATACTGATGGATCGATTAATCATAATAAGGAAGATAATAGTGGTTTTGGAACAGATGGAACAAAGAACCTAAATGTAATTGGTTCAGGGGTTCGCAATATTACTTTTGTGCCTAGTGAAGATAATCCATCTCCGCAAAACAGTTGTGGAAAATTAAAGCTATCTGGTAATGAGCAAGGAACAGGGCAGTGGCAATGCACAAGCTATTTGATCCCTGCACGCTGGTATGAGCGGTATCGCTAAAAGGGATGGTTTATGAGTAAATACTATAATTTGAAGTTCAATCGGGGTTTTACTCTGATTGAACTTATGGTCACTCTACTTACTTTAGCTATTCTTGTTGCTATTGCTGTTCCTTCTTATCAAAGTTATGCCCGTAGAGCTACCGCATCTGCCGCTAAGAGTGAGATTTTAAAATTAGCTGAGCGATTGGAGCAGCATAAGTCTAGAAATTTTACCTATAGGGGATTTACCACAACCTCTGTAACGTTAACTCGTGGGGGGTATACGATTCAGATCACTGATGATACGACTGCTGGTAATTTATTAACGAGTTCTGCTGCGAATGGGCAGACATGGGTGATTAGAGCGACTACTACAGATTCCAGAAATCTTAATTTTATTGCTAAAAACTCAGGTTTACGTTGCCAGAGCTTAACAGCTACTGCTGTTGATAATGATTGTGGTGGAACAACTACATGTAACACATGTGAAGCAAATAGTGAGAGTTGGCAGTGAAGAATGGTTTTACACTGATAGAAATTATGGTTGTGGTAGCAATTATTGCAATTTTGGTAGCGATAGCTACTCCATCGTATTTACAATATGTTCGTAAAGGGAATCGTACAGCCGTTCAATCTGAAATGATGAATATTGCACAAACTTTAGAGTCTCAAAAGATGGTGAATAACCGTTATCCCTCAAATGCAACTATACAATCAATTTATGGCTCTAATGTGAGTCCTCTTCAGGGCAAAGCTTTATATACTTTAGCTTTTACTACTTTAAACGATTCGACATGGGTGCTTACGGCAACACCAATCGCTAATACTTCACAAGCGGGTGATGGAATTATTTGCTTAAATGATCAAGGGCAAAAATTTTGGGCAAAAGGTGCTACAGATTGTGCACTATCGGCTTCATCAAGTTGGACAGAGTAATTTAAATTCAAAACTGCGGATAACTCAAAATTTAATCTTTCTTTCAGGGTGAAAATCACGTAGAATGTCGCCCTCTATGAAAGGGGTTTGAAGTGTTGCCGATGGTCGGCGCAAGGATAATCCGTAAGAATTATAAGGCTTTTATCATGGTTGTTATTCGTTTAGCACGTGGCGGCGCAAAAAAACGTCCATTCTATCAAATCGTTGTGACTGATAGCCGCAATGCACGTGATGGTCGTTTCATCGAGCGTATCGGTTTCTTTAACCCAACTGCACAAGGTCAAGCAGAAAAACTTCGTTTAGACGCAGACCGTTTTGCTCACTGGGTTTCTCAAGGTGCTCAACCTTCTGAACGTGTTGCTTCTTTGGCTGCTCAAGCTAAAAAAGCTACTGCATAATTATTGTAGTAGGTAGCCCATGACACCAACACAGAATGTTCCCGAAGATCGTATTCAGATTGGACAGTTACGTTCAGCTTATGGATTAAATGGGTGGCTCTGGGTGTATTCCAATACGGAACCCATGAGCAATATGTTTGACTACTTGCCTTGGTACATTGAGACCAAGGCTGGTTGGCAAACAGTTGATGTAAAACGTTGGAAACCACATGGCAAAGGCTTAGTTGTCTCTTTAAAAGGTGTGAGTGATCGCACTGGAGCAGAGAGCTTGGTTGGCGCTAATATCTGGATTGCTAAATCTCAATTGCCAAAAGCAGATGTAGATGAGTACTACTGGTCAGATTTGAAAGGCTTAACGGTGTTAGGACTGGATGATGAAGAGCAGGAAGTAAACCTAGGGCAAATTCATGAGTTGTTTGAAACTGGAGCTAATGATGTGATGGTTGTACGTGCTACACCAGACAGCATTGATTCAGAAGAACGCATGATTCCTTGGCATAAAGACGTGGTACAACGCGTTGATCTTGAAGCTGGTCGCATTTACGTCAATTGGGGCGTAGATTACTAATCCTTTTTTAGGGGATTAACGCAGCAGGAAAATAGAGGAGTCTGCGGTGTTTTTTGCAGTCATTACGCTTTTTCCTGAAATGTTTGAAGCGATTACAGCGTACGGGATTAGCGGACGCGCAGCAAAGCGTGACATTGTACAAGTCACTTGTATTAATCCACGTGATTTTGCTGAAGGGAGTTACCGGAGAGTGGATGAACGTCCATTTGGCGGTGGTCCTGGTATGGTAATGATGGCCGAGCCTCTCGCAAAAGCAATTAACCATGCCAAACAACTTGCTTCGCAAGCAGGATGTGTTCATGTACCTGTGGTGTATATGTCTCCACAAGGTAAAACTTTAAATGAACAGGCAGTACAGCAGTTTGTTGATTATGACGGCTTGATTGTATTGTGTGGACGTTATGAAGGCGTCGATGAACGTTTGATCCAGCATTATGTTGATCAGGAATGGTCAATTGGAGATTATGTTTTATCTGGCGGTGAACTACCTGCCATGGTGTTGCTTGATAGTATTATTCGCCGTTTGCCGAATGTAATGTCAGATGAGCAATCAGCGATACAGGATTCTTTTGTAGATGGTCTTTTAGATTGTCCGCAATATACTAAGCCAGACCATTTTGAAGGTTTAGATGTCCCTGAAATTTTAAAATCAGGACATCATGCCAACATTGAAAAGTGGCGTTTTTTGCAGCGATATCAACGGACTTTAGAACGCCGACCAGAGTTGGTAGAAAAAGTAGAGTTGACTAAACAGCAAAAAAAATGGCTGAAAGATATACAAGGGAATAGCGGTAATTCTTAATTGCTATTCTCAAGAACGAAAGTTCTAACACAAGACGAGAAGCAATGCTTCGAGTTAAACCATAAGTCTATTTAAATTTATAGATTTATGTGTAATTAAGGCTCTTTACGATTGTCGTAAAGGGAAAGTTAAACGGGTTGATATGCGTTTTTAGCCTCTATCCCCAGCGGAAACTCAGACCTCTTCTGACTCCGCACATATTGGAGATTCCCACAATGAGTGGTAAACATCCTTTAGTTCAAGCTGTTGAAAATGCACAGTTAAAAACTGACCTTCCTGAATTTGCTCCTGGTGATACAGTAGTTGTTCAAGTTAAAGTAAAAGAAGGTGACCGTGAACGTCTTCAGGCATTTGAAGGTGTTGTTATCGCTAAGAAAAACCGTGGTTTGAACTCTGCGTTCACAGTACGTAAAATTTCTAGCGGTGTTGGTGTTGAGCGTGTATTCCAAACTCACTCACCAGTTGTTGCTAAAATCGAAGTGAAACGTCGTGGTGACGTTCGTCGTGCTAAACTTTACTACCTCCGTGACTTGTCTGGTAAAGCTGCACGTATTCGTGAAAAATTACCAGCTCGTAAAGCGTAAGCTTATAACGAGTAAAAAAATGCGCCTTTTGGCGCATTTTTTTATTTGAAACTCATAATCCTTGTAGTTTTAAACGATTAGCATGTTGACGATAAACCGAGACTGGGTCTGCTGCAAAAATAGAACGTATACCAAGCACTTGGTTGACTTCATCTAAATGGTTCCAGTTATAGTCATCACGAATAGTCCTACCAAACTTGGCACTACATCTAGAAACTAGTCCATCGTTATCTCCTAGTGGGTCAACAACCAAACTACTTCCTGTTAATGCAATATCAAAAGGATCTAATGGATTTGTGAGTGCTTTATTGCCAGAGAATGAATACATATAGATTCCTTTCTCTTGATAAGCACCTTCACCACAAGACGTGGTAGGAACACCCATCGGAAATTGTGCATTAAACTGTGCCGAGCCTTGAGTTGAGAGGCTATGAGCGCCAGCTAAAGAGTCATGCGGATAACTAGTTGGATCTAGCCCTTCTGCCCAAGTAATCGCTGCTGAAAACCAGTTTACTAATGTTGCCAGTCCAGACAGAGGAGTACCCTCAACGTTCAGGATGACATCTGCCATTGGAGATCCTTTGTGAGGTGCTCCGATAGTAGTAAGTGAAGCAACTTTCTCTGGCATGATACCAGCGACATAGCGAACTGTTGGTCCCCCGTGACTATGTCCGATTAAGTTGACTTTAGGTTTTCCCGTAATAGCAATAATTTCTTCTACTTGTTGGGCAAGTTGTTCTCCGCGAACTTCGGTTGAGTTAAACGGTGAAACTCTTGTTGCCCAGACATTTCCTCCGTTACGCGCAAGGTCAGGAAGAATCTGATACCAATAATCAAGACCAAGCGTATCTGTCCCAACTCGGCTAAAACCGGCCATACCATGATTAAAAACCAATGGATATTTGGTTTGAGCATAATTCGAATAGACAAATGAGCTTTTTACTTGCTCTGCATTTGTGGCATGGGTTGCTGAAATACTCAGTCCTGAGAGTATTGCAGCACAGAAAAATATTAAGTTCCTTTTCATTTTTTACTCACTATTTTTATTTTGTATGAGCAGCAGCTGTTACTGCTGGATAAGGTTTGGCTCACTTTGAAATAGAAAAGCCTAATAGTTAAATGGTAGTTCACCTCCTTGGTCATGGACTTTTTCAAAAGTTTGAAGACGAAGTTGTTCCTGTGATGAGCTAAATTGTTGTTGGCGTAGTTGTTGAATTGCTTGATTTTTAGCACTATCACTCATATTGCTATTGAGAACTTCATCACGCTGTTTTAAGAAGCCTGTAACTCGCTGTTGCCAAGCATTACGCTGCGTATCTAAAGTTTCTAATCTTTGTGTTGCCTCAGCTCCTACAAGTGCTGTACGCATTTGACGCAGTTCCTCTGCTGAACCATTGCGAGCTTTAATTTGTTTGGTCAGTGTATGCAAATCATCAAGTTTTGATAGTTCTTGCAGATTTTGTTGCCAGTCTGCTGGTAGCTGTTCAAAGCGTTCTTTCAGCTTTTTAGCTTTTTCAATTTCACTTAAAGATGAATCTTCCAAAATTTTCATGCGATCTAATGTGTAGTTCTGATAGATATCTTCTGTTGAAAAGAGGCCTTCAATTTCAGATGCAGAGAAGAAACGCTTTCTAATATCTTGAATTGAACTAAAGATCTTCTGAAAATAATTTTGATCTTGTTGTTTAGATTGAGGTGGTTGAATTTGTGCAAGCTGCTCACGGTATTTTAAATAACGAGTCCACAAGTCAATAATCTGTGAGCGGGCTGGTTCTAAATACTGATCTTGTATGAATTTCTCAAAATGCGTTTTGACTTGTTGTAAATTAGATTCTCCATACTGTGTAATAAAATATTCAAAACAGTCACGGGTTTGGTTATTTACAACTAAATGTTGAGAACTATCAATTTTTAACTGGCAATTAACTTGAGTATCTTGCTGACTTTTACTTAAGTAAGCATTATCACTTGTTATTGAATTTAAAGGTGTTTGATGAGTAGATGTTAAAGTTTTAGTCTCATCCTGATTGAACCGAGGTGAACTACTTTTCGAGTCGGGGCTTAGCCAATATACACATGCGATGAGGCTCAAAATAAAAAATCCGAGCACACACCACAATATCTTTTTCTGCATCCTTTGCATAAAGATATCTTCCTTAAGTTTTAATTTGTTGTTTTTTTACTCGATCATTAATGTGCCATAAAATAAGTGAAAACGCATCTAAATATTCTGAAAATATCTTGCCGAATTTGCTAACATGTCGGCACTTTTTTCTAGCTTTGTGTTCCAGTAAAAATGACGACAAAAAATCAAAAAATTTCTCGTCGCCATATCAGTGGTGTATTTCTATTAAATAAACCATTAGGGCTCAGTTCAAACGCCGCTTTGCAAAAAGTGCGTTGGCTGTACCGTGCTCAAAAGGCAGGCCATACTGGCGCATTAGATCCATTAGCGACTGGTTTACTTCCTATTTGTCTAGGAGAGGCCACTAAGTTTTCACATTATTTGCTGGACTCGACAAAGCGTTATCAGACGACTGTTCGATTAGGCCAAACTACAACAACAGGCGATGTTGAAGGCGATATTTTACAAGAACGTCCTATTCCTGTTCTTAGCAAAGAGCTTATTGAGCAAACTTTAGAAAAGTTTAGGGGAGATATTCAACAAGTTCCACCGATGTATTCGGCGTTAAAAAAAGAGGGTAAGCCTTTATATGAGCTTGCCAGAAAAGGAATCGAGATTGAACGTGAAGCGCGCCCAGTTACGATTTATGCTTTAGAGCTTATTGAATTTACCGAAAATAGTATCACTCTAGATGTAACCTGTTCTAAAGGAACATATATTCGTGTGCTAGGTGAGGATATTGGTGAGGCACTTGGCTGTGGTGGTCATTTGACAATGCTTCACCGTATTCAAACGGGGCATTTTGAGTTAATCCCAAGTTATACCATTGAATATTTAGAAAGCTTAACGGAAGAGCAAAGAGAAACTTTGTTACTACCAGTGTATGCGCCAATTGACCATTTCTTAAAAATTCAGGTTCCTGAAGGAAGGGAAAAATATTTTTGCAATGGTTTAGAAAGCAATATTGATCATTTTGCGGAAGCAGAAGTTTTGGTTTTTTCGGGAGAACGCTGTTTAGGTTTGGCTGAGATTACTGATAAAAAACGGTTGGTACCTAAGCGTATCTTAAATTTGTAGTAGATGTAGAGTATAGAGCATGGGCATGGAATGGGATGTTATCCTTAGTTTGATCTTTTTTGCGTTTACTGCGGGAGCAATTGATGCTGCCGTTGGTGGCGGTGGACTCATCCAGATTCCCGGTATCATGAGTACTTTCCCGTCCATGCAGACTGCAACGGTTATTGGTACAAATAAAGTTTCATCGATTTTTGGTACTGCATCGGCGGCTTATACGTTTGCAAAAAGAGTGAAGTTGCAATGGAAGCTTTTGGCAGTCATTGCCATTTGTGCTCTCATTAGCTCATTTGCTGGCGCAGCGTGCTTATCACTTATTCCACAATCTGTATTACGCCCTTTTGTGTTTGTAATGCTGATCGTAATTGCCATCTATACCTTAGTAAAAAAGAATTTTGGTCAAGTTCATACTGAGCAAAAAATTACTACGAAAATGCTAGTTTTAGCAGGTATTGGTAGTTTGGCGATTGGCTTTTACGACGGTATTTTTGGGCCGGGTACGGGTAGTTTCTTTATCTTTTTCTTTATCCGCTTTTTACAAGTCGATTTTTTACATGCTTCAGCATTGTCAAAAATCGGTAACTTCATGACGAACCTTGCTGCGTTGAGTTTTCTGATTCCAACTGGTCACGCTATTTTACATATCGGTTTAATGATGGCAGCTGCAAACGTTGTTGGTTCTATTGTTGGGGTGCGTACCGCGCTTAAATACGGTAGTGGTTTTGTCCGTATTATCTTTTTAATTTTAGTCAGTATCTTGATTTGCCGTTTAGGGTATCAAATTTTTGTCACGGGCTAAAATAGTATTGAAAGTATGAGCTGTCTTTGAGTTCGGTTCATACTTTTATGTATCATTTAAAATTCGAAATATAAAAATCATTACAGAAATTTACTAGAAAGAGAACTGTGTAAAAAATAGTCTCATTTTAAGCTACGTAAACAATATAAATTTCAACGTATCATAAACCTTGAAATAAAAAAGATTTTTTAGCTAAAAAATGAGGAAGAGAATGAATATTTTCGAAGCATTAAGAGAAAGCCATGAAAATCAACGTAACCTTTCTGAACAATTAATCCAGACTCATGGTTTAACTGAAGAACGAAAACAATTATTTGATGCATTAAAAAATGAACTCTATGCTCATTCAGTTGCCGAGGACCGTTATTTATATATCCCTTTAATGTTTGACGATGTGGGTTTGGATATTACTCGACATGCCTTATCTGAACATCATGAAATGGATGAGTTGGTTGAACAGCTTGAAAAAACGGATATGAGTAGCCCAAGCTGGTTGGCCACTGCCAGACAGTTAAGTGAAAAAGTTCATCATCATTTAAAAGAAGAAGAGCATAAATTTTTTCAACAAGCTGGAAAAATTCTTAAAGACAGCGAAAAAGAAACGCTCGGCAATAAATATTTAAAGGAATATAAAAAGTATAAAAAGCAACAGTAGATTAAACCTATGCAGCTTTTTTAGTACTTCTTAAAGTAACTCCAATCGAGGCCAGCATTACGCAAGCCAAAGCCACCCATTGCAGCATGCTGATTTCTTCGTGAAGTAATAGGAAACCCGTTAATGCTGCCAATGCTGGCGCTAAACTCGTTAGAGTGCCATAAGTTAATTTATTGAGTTGTTTGAGTGCCATTAAGTCGAGTGCATAGGGAATTGCAGTTGCTAAAATAGCGATAAGTAATGCTTTACCCCAGTACTGTGTCTCAAGTAATGCAGGCGCATTATGCCAAATACCAATTGGTAGTAATGCAAGTGCAGATACGCCGATTCCAATTGTTAATGCATGCATTCCTATATTCTGAGTCACAACTCTATGGCCGAAATAAATATAGAACGCCCAGCAAAGCCCAGCACCTAGAGCACATGCTGCACCTATATATGAGAAATGGTGCTGAACTGGGTTTTGCCAAGGTACCATAAGTGCAATACCTAACATGGCAAGCGCTACCCAAATGTAGTCGCTCTTTTGTTTAATCGAAAGAAGCGCAAGACCTAATGGACCAATAAACTCTAATCCAACAGCAATCCCTTGGGGTAATTTTCCAAGCGACGTATAAAATAAAATATTCATTAACCCTAAAGATGCACAGTACATCAATAAATCACGCCATTTTAAGTAGGGTAAGCGCGACCAGATTTTCCAAGAGCGAAACATGACCGCAACAATAACTGTGGCAAAACATAACCTTAAGATAGTAACGGTAAGAGGGTCCAAGGCTGCAATAAGTTGCTTGGCAAATGAGGCGCTGATTTGATATGAGACCATCGACAAAATCATGTATAGCACAGCAATAATTGAAAGATTTTGCATGGACTTACCTTAACGCTTCATTTGATATTTAAAAAATAAGAGTGATTAATTATAGCCAATATTGTGTTTTAACCAGCAGGTTTTATAGCGTTAACCTGCTGTTTTTTCACGTTGTTGACGAGCTTTCTGGGCCGTTACGGTACAACCGACGGAAGCAGTAATAATTGTTGCGAGCGCCAACCATTGGTTCCATAACAGATATTCGCCTAAAAATATAAAGCCAGAAAGGGCTGCAACTGCAGGTTCTAGGCTCATCAATGTTCCAAAGCTTAGTGGGGTTAAATTGCGTAGTGCTAACATTTCTAAAGAAAACGGAAGCGCACTGGCCAAAATTGCTAAGCCAATAAAATAAAAAAGATAGGGCAGCTCTATAACTTGAGTAATTGAGCCTGAAAAAAATGTAATTGGTAAAAGTATGCAAGCACCTATAGCCATACCTAAACAAACGGTGTGATTACCTGAAATTCCAGAAGGTTTTTGTCCTGCAATAATATAAAGCGCCCAACATGCGCCCGCACTCATTGCAAATAAAACACCGATCCAATCCAAGCTATGAGCTTGATTAAAAGGAAATAATAAAATGAGTCCAAGAATTGCGAAAGTGACCCATACAAAATCATATTTTTGGCGAGCATGATATAAAGCCACGCTTAATGGGCCAATAAATTCAAATGCAACTGCAATACCGATCGGCAAACGTTCAAGAGATAAATAGAAAAGAGCATTCATGCCTGCAAGAGCAAAGCCATAAGCCAAAATCGCTTTCCATCGAACCTGACTAAAATTAATTCGCCAGATTTTAAAAATAAAAGCCAGAATACACGCTCCAATACATAAACGCATTGCAGACACTGTTAAAACGGGAAAGCTCTGAAATAAAACTTTAGCTAACGATGCGCTACTTTGAACGCTCAACATAGCAAGAATAAGGAAGCCCAAAGCATGGAGCTGGGATTTCTGGCTTGGACTGGACATTTTATTATTTGATCAATTGGTATACTTTTCACATGATAATGTAAATACCCATAAAAAAGCCACAGACAATGCTGTGGCTTTTAAATTTACAGTTCGAATTAGAACAATACGCGTACGCGAATTGTGCCTTCAACTTCGTGTAATGTATCTAAAGCTTCTTGAGATGCAGAAGCGTCAACATCCATAATGAGGTAACCAATGTCACCTTTAGTCATAAGAGACTGACCAGAAATGTTGATGCCTTGTTCAGCAAACAAGTTGTTGATTTTAGACAATACACCCGGTACGTTTTTATGGATGTGTAGTAAACGGTGTTGACCCGCCGTTAATGGCAATGCGATTTCTGGGAAGTTTACCGCAGAAAGTGTCATACCCTTGTCAGAGTAAGCAACGAATTTCTCTGCTACTTCTAAACCGATGTTTGCTTGAGCTTCCATCGTTGAACCACCAACGTGAGGAGTTAAGATCACGTTGTCTAAACCACGAAGTGGAGACTGGAATTCTTCGCCATTTGCTTTTGGTTCTTTAGGGAATACGTCAACCGCTGCACCAGCAAGGTGACCAGATTTGATTGCATCAGCTAAATCTTCGATGACTACACATGTACCACGTGCAGCATTTAAGAAGATTGCGCCTTCTTTCATTTTTGCAAATTGTTCTTTAGTAAAGAAGTTACGTGTAGACGGAACATCTGGTACATGCAAAGTCACAACATCAGCAGTTGCTAAAAGTTCATCTAAAGAACCAACTTGGCGAGCATTACCCATTGGTAACTTAGTGACTGCATCATAATAAATAACATGCATACCCATGCTTTCAGCAAGAACTGAAAGTTGAGAACCGATGGAACCGTAACCCACAATACCTAAAGTTTTGCCACGAGTTTCAAAAGAACCGACAGCAGACTTGTCCCAACCACCACGATGACAAGCCGCCGATTTTTCAGGAACACGGCGAAGAAGAAGAATCGTTTCAGCAAGTACAAGCTCTGCAACCGAACGCGTATTTGAATACGGTGCGTTGAATACAGGAATACCACGTGCCATTGCTGCTTTAAGATCAACTTGGTTTGTTCCGATACAGAAACAACCTACTGCGATCAATTTATTTGCAGCTTCGAAAACTTCTTCAGTCAATTGGGTACGCGAACGAATACCAATAAAGTGAGCATCTTTAATTGCTTCTTTAAGCGCTTCGCCTTCAAGAGCAGTTTTACGATAGTCAATATTGGTGTAACCCGCAGCGTTTAAAGTATCGACTGCGTTTTGGTGAACGCCTTCTAACAAAAGGAAACGGATTTTATCTTTAGGTAGTGAAAGATGTTGGCTCATTACGGCTCCGCTACAAAGGCCAAATTTGGTGGCGGTATAATAACATACTGGGCAGCGCTATAGATATTTCGTTTATACCATCGCCTTATGGCAATTTTATCTATGTCTAATCACTTCTGTTTATGGCTTGCCGAGCGCTATGAAATATGCTTGGTATTCTTGAGGGCTTAGGTTTTCCTTTAGAGCCTTATAAAAACACATTTATTGGTTTTAAACATGTTTTGTAGTGACAGTATCTCTATTATGAACTTTATCGCTTGTGCGGTTACATGTAGAATATAGAAGTTCCTTGAACATTATGGCTTTGCTCAGGTGAAAACCTTGAGAATATGAGGTCATAGTCCCACCACAGTTTACTTCTTGCTAGGTCTGCAAACGATGAATGCTCCAGTCGCTTTAACACCTGAGTTACTCACCCAATTAACAGCAATCGTCGGTGAAAACCGTATTAAAACCGATGCTGATAGTCTCGAAAACTGGGGTAAAGATCATACCAAGCATTTTAATCCGAACCCATCGGTCATCGTTTTTCCATCAACGACTGAACAAGTTCAGGCAGTTGTAAAACTTGCGAACCAGTTTAATGTCGCGATTACGCCATCTGGTGGCCGTACTGGTCTCTCTGCTGGCGCAGTAGCAACCAATGGTGAAATTGTCATTAGTATGGACAAAATGAACCAGATTCTTGAGTTCTTCCCGGCAGACTGTATGGTGCGTGTTCAAGCTGGTGTTGTGACTGAGCAATTGCAGAATTATGCAGAAGAACAAGGTATGTATTATCCGGTTGACTTTGCATCAGCAGGTTCTAGTCAGATTGGCGGTAATATTGGTACCAATGCTGGCGGTATTAAAGTCATTAAATATGGCATGACACGTAACTGGGTGCTTGGTTTAACTGTAGTTACTGGTAAAGGCGATATTTTACGTTTAAACAAAGGCATGGTTAAAAATGCAACTGGTTATGCATTACAGCATTTGTTTATTGGTGGTGAAGGCACATTAGGTTTAGTGACCGAAGCAGAAATTAAACTTGAGCGTCAACCACAAAACTTACAAGTTTTAGTTTTAGGTGTTCCTGATTTTGATGCAGTAATGCCTGTATTACATGCGTTCCAAAAAGATATCGACTTAACAGCATTTGAGTTCTTTGGTGAACTTGCAATGCAAAAAGTTTTAAACAATGGTCATGTACAACGTCCATTTGAAACCGAATGTCCGTTCTATGTATTGCTTGAGTTTGAAGCACCATACGAGCCGATTATCGACAAAGCAATGGAAATTTTCGAGCACTGTATGGAGCAGGGCTGGGTACTTGATGGCGTGATGAGCCAAAGCCTTGACCAAGTAGAGAGTTTATGGCGTTTACGCGAAGATATTTCTGAATCAATTGCACCGTTTATTCCATACAAAAATGATATTTCTGTATTAATTACTCATGTACCTGCATTTATTCGTGAAATTGATGCGATTGTTCAAGAGAACTATCCTGACTTTGAAATTTGCTGGTTCGGTCATATTGGTGACGGTAACTTACACTTAAATATTTTAAAACCTGAAAACTTAACCAAAGATGAGTTCTTTGCGAAGTGTCAGGTTGTGAATAAATATGTATTTGATACCGTGAAAAAATACGATGGTTCAATCTCTGCCGAGCATGGCGTAGGTATGACGAAAAAGCCATATTTGGAATATTCGCGTTCTCCTGAAGAAATTGAATATATGAAGGCATTGAAAAAAGTATTTGACCCGAAAGGTATTATGAACCCGGGTAAATTATTTGATCTCTAATGCTTTATTAAATAAAAGAAGTTCTGCTAAAAGCGTATCGTAAGATGCGCTTTTTTATTAATTTTTTTATTTCTTGTACGCTTTCCAACCTGTCAGAATATGATAAATCAACGGTAAAAGACTAAGAGCAAAAAAACTACAAAGCACAATGGCCCATAGAGGTAAACCCCTTGGATTACCTAAAAAGAAATAGGCAAAAATAGAATAAGACAACATCGAAAACATCGCCATTGTTCCAAGTGGAAGCATGACTTTAAAAATTAACACGCTAGCAAATGTTTTGTAGGGTTCCATGTCGTGCTTTAGACTGTAGGCAATAATCATGAGCAACACATAACCTAAAATAAATAGCATAAATAAAGCAGCTGCAAACAATAGAATTGTTCGCCAGCTCTTTTCTTGCGCTGTGTGATCACCAGATTCATAAACAACAGTAATATGTTCACCAACTACAGGCACATCAACAGAGCGAACTGAATTATCTAAAGTTAGAGTTCTATTTTGATTATCTTTAAATTGAACCTGAGCAGTATGCATGAGTGTTTTAGTTTTATATTTACGCCCATTTGAGTCTGTGCGTTCAGTATCTACCCATTCAGAAGTATAACTCACTACAGTTGCATCGTAAGTTGGTTTGGTTGCTAAGCCGTAGACTGCCTGAGAAACCCAATAGGTAAATGGGAAAAATAAAGCACTAATACTAAAAACCACGGCAAATAAATAAGCAAATTCAAATTTACTACTTTTACGATTTTTAGCTAAAGGCTTGACCCAAAACTTGGTGAGTACAAATGACCAAATCATCAAAACTGCAACGACTACCAAGAAAACTTGTCCCGCATAAGTCAGTTGCATAACGATCCTATTTGTTATGTGTATTTGAAATTAATTTTATCAAACGATTGTCATTAAAGTTGAGTAAGCAAGAACAAATATTTGGTCTGTAAAAGAGTAGCCATACTTACAACTACATAGTTTCTACAGAGTAACCAACAAAGGCATAGCATCATAAAGCTATGCCTTTTGTTTTGGTGATAAAGATGCAACGTTTATTTTTGATTTCAGCTCTTTGTGCTGGACTTTTCACTGGGTGTGCGACGACCAGTAAATTAATTCCATTTGTGGGTTCGGAAACCCCAATGCAACAAGTACTTAAAGCTCAACCTGAGATTGTAAAAGAGCACAATAACACCTCAGTTCAGCAAGTGTTTAACCGTGTAGAGTCTCCGACTGTTTCTCGTATTACGGTCATTCAAACAGGTTTAATGGATGACTCTGTTTCAGCTATTCGTACAGAATATTCATTTAAATTAGTCGATGAAAAGTGGCAATTGCAAAATAAGCAAAAGAGATACCAATGTGCGAGAGGAAAAAATACTAAAGGTTTCCAAACACAGCTTTGCTCATAAAAATAAAAAGACGATAAATATATCGTCTTTTTTATACCCTTTAAATTATGCGCCACTCTCTAAAATTCTAATTTTGACATCAACGACATCATCTTTGACTGCTTCATGATGCGCTTGCATATGAGGTGTAGCTAAGTGTGCTTCAAGATGAGCCACGCTTTCCCATTTTTCTAACATAACAATCGTGTCAGGCTCTTGAGTCTGGAAGCTCGCATTTGATTTATGGTCAATTAAAGGTTCATAACCATGGCAACCTTCTTCTGCTAAAACAGTTGGAATGATTTTCTGAAATGCATCCAATACGTTTTGGCGGTGCTGTTCGCCCGATTGAGTACGAATTTCCGCAATAATGGTAAGCATTGTGTTCTCCTTATTAAGCTGCTGCAAATACAGTGTTTAGGTGTGCTTTATATTCTTCAACGTAACTATCAATGTCAGGCATTTTAATCACATCGTTTACAATGAAAGTTGGCAGAGTACTCATACCTAAAAACTGATTGGCTTTATGAAATGGTAAATAAACACCATCTACACCAACGCCGTGGAAGAACTGATCCGCATCGTTAAATGCTTCCATCGGTGCATTCCAAGTGAGTGACAGCATATATTTCTTGTCATGAATTAAACCACCTGAACCATATTTTTTTGAGGTATCAGAGCGGCTACGACCATCGTTTGTATATAATGAACCGTGACCTGTCGTAAATACATCATCAATATATTTTTTTACAGTCCACGGTGCACCCATCCACCAGCCGGGCATTTGATAAATCACGACATCTGCCCATAAGAATTTTTCTACCTCAGCTTCTGCATTGTAGTCGCTATCTGCACGAGTGACTTGTACGTCATGGCCTAGTTCAGTGAGATGGTCCGTTGCCAATGCCGTGAGTGTGTCATTTAATTCACCATTTGAATGCGCAAATTGTTTAGCGCCATTAATGACTAAAATATTGCTCATGGAAGTTTCTCTAATTCAATTCTTAAACTTGAGCGATACTTTAGAGAAGATACTCTTAGAGAAAAATGCAGTAATTGGAAAAATATTATTGAGTAAAAATCACTAATATGGACTGGATATATTGTATTTATGCTTTACTTGAAAGATATATTTTACAAAGTTGAACGGAAAAAATTGTTTGTAGCCTTTAGCATCAAGGTGAAGTTGTGGTGGAGTTGAGTATGAAAAAAATTGGTTTACTCATGATGTGTAATTTATTGGTTCTGAGTGCATGTACACCGAATACAAACCCACCTACACCTCAAGCTAATAGTCCGATACAAGCTGTTTTGATCGATCAACCAAACCTTTTAAATAACGCAAGTAATTTAAGTATTTCACAGCAAATGAATGCTTTGGATGATGCTTCTAATGCACAAGTAACTATTTTACAAACTGTGCCTAGTGAAGATGCTATATCAAAAACACGTACTGAATATTTATTAAAACGTGATCAGACCATTTGGAAAATCGTAAATAAAAAGCAAAGCTACCAATGTACAAAAGGGCAGGAAACAACAGACTTTCAAGTTAATCCTTGTCCTTAAGGCTGAATCCTTAGAAGATATGTGGATAACTTTAGAGTTATTCACAATATAAAAGTGGGTTGAGGCTAAGCAAAATATAGAATTTAAAATGGTTGGAATTGTCCGATTGATGATCAATATAAAAAGTGATATTGTGTCATCCGGCAATTAAGCCAAATGGTAAAAATTACCGAATCTCACGTCATAGAGCCTGTAAATTATTTTGTGTAAGTTCCATTTTTTATAAATGATCTTTTAATCGATCATCGAACTGAATCGTAAACCAATTCATTGCTAAACGCCAATTTTGAATTGGCATCGTCCATTTCTTCGCAGCATTTGATGTTGCTAAGTAAATGACCTTCTTTACTGAGTCATCAGATGAAAAGATTTTCCTTTTCTTCGTTGAATGGCGTATTACGCTATTCAACGACTCAATCGCATTTGTTGTATAAATTGCATGACGTATTTCGGCTGGATAGCTAAAGATCGTTCGGATATTTTCCCAATTGGCCCGCCAGGATTCTCCAATTTTGGGATACTGGTGATTCCATTGATCACAGAAGATGTCTAGGGATTTTAAAGCATTTTCCTCTGTACTTGCCTGATAAATCGCTTTCAGACCCGACGTAACAGCTTTGTAGTCTTTCCAGCTTACAAATCTCAGGCTATTGCGTACAACATGCACGATACACAGTTGAATATCAGTATGAGGGTAAACAGAGGCTATCGCGTCAGGGAAGCCTTTTAATCCATCTACACAGGCAACAAGAATGTCCTGTACTCCTCGATTTTTTAGCTCTGTCATGACTGACAGCCAGAATTTGGCACCTTCTGTCTGAGCAATCCACATACCCAGTAATTCTTTTTGCCCATCCATATTGATGCCTAAAGCAAGGTATACGGACTTGTTAATCACATTGGAGTGCTGACGGACTTTGACAACAATACAGTCAAGATAGACAACAGGATAAAGGCTATCTAAGGCTCTATTTTGCCACTCAGTCACTTGCTCAATCACAGCATCGGTAACTTTGCTGATGAGAGATGCTGACACATCGGCATCGTACATTTCTTTGAAGAAGGCTACAATTTCCCTATTAGTCATTCCTTTTGCATACAGTGAGAGGATTTGGTCATCCATACTGGTGATGCGTGTTTGGTGCTTTTTTATAATTTGTGGCTCAAATGAACCTTCTCGATCACGGGGAATATCTAAAGCCAGTTGTCCATCTTGAGTTGTAATGGTTTTAGAACTAAACCCATTACGGCTATTTGAGCCTTTCTTGGGCTGATGCTTTTCATAACCGAGATGGTCTGAAAGTTCAGTATTGAGTGCAGTTTCAATCATGAATTTTTTAAAGACTGCTGTCATTTGGTTTAAGTCTTCTGGTGTTTTTAGACCTTTAGCCAATTCGGCAGCCATACTTTTGATTGTTGCTTCATCCATGTGAAGTACCTTTTGTAATTATCCTCTGAAGGATAAATGAAAATTAAGTACTTACACAAAATTTAGAACAGTCCC
>NZ_JAKTHZ010000023.1:0-114392 GCF_027854645.1 Acinetobacter sp. AOR41_HL
GGGACTGTTCTAAATTTTGTGTAAGTACTTAATTTTCATTTATCCTTCAGAGGATAATTACAAAAGGTACTTCACATGGATGAAGCAACAATCAAAAGTATGGCTGCCGAATTGGCTAAAGGTCTAAAAACACCAGAAGACTTAAACCAAATGACAGCAGTCTTTAAAAAATTCATGATTGAAACTGCACTCAATACTGAACTTTCAGACCATCTCGGTTATGAAAAGCATCAGCCCAAGAAAGGCTCAAATAGCCGTAATGGGTTTAGTTCTAAAACCATTACAACTCAAGATGGACAACTGGCTTTAGATATTCCCCGTGATCGAGAAGGTTCATTTGAGCCACAAATTATAAAAAAGCACCAAACACGCATCACCAGTATGGATGACCAAATCCTCTCACTGTATGCAAAAGGAATGACTAATAGGGAAATTGTAGCCTTCTTCAAAGAAATGTACGATGCCGATGTGTCAGCATCTCTCATCAGCAAAGTTACCGATGCTGTGATTGAGCAAGTGACTGAGTGGCAAAATAGAGCCTTAGATAGCCTTTATCCTGTTGTCTATCTTGACTGTATTGTTGTCAAAGTCCGTCAGCACTCCAATGTGATTAACAAGTCCGTATACCTTGCTTTAGGCATCAATATGGATGGGCAAAAAGAATTACTGGGTATGTGGATTGCTCAGACAGAAGGTGCCAAATTCTGGCTGTCAGTCATGACAGAGCTAAAAAATCGAGGAGTACAGGACATTCTTGTTGCCTGTGTAGATGGATTAAAAGGCTTCCCTGACGCGATAGCCTCTGTTTACCCTCATACTGATATTCAACTGTGTATCGTGCATGTTGTACGCAATAGCCTGAGATTTGTAAGCTGGAAAGACTACAAAGCTGTTACGTCGGGTCTGAAAGCGATTTATCAGGCAAGTACAGAGGAAAATGCTTTAAAATCCCTAGACATCTTCTGTGATCAATGGAATCACCAGTATCCCAAAATTGGAGAATCCTGGCGGGCCAATTGGGAAAATATCCGAACGATCTTTAGCTATCCAGCCGAAATACGTCATGCAATTTATACAACAAATGCGATTGAGTCGTTGAATAGCGTAATACGCCATTCAACGAAGAAAAGGAAAATCTTTTCATCTGATGACTCAGTAAAGAAGGTCATTTACTTAGCAACATCAAATGCTGCGAAGAAATGGACGATGCCAATTCAAAATTGGCGTTTAGCAATGAATTGGTTTACGATTCAGTTCGATGATCGATTAAAAGATCATTTATAAAAAATGGAACTTACACAAAATAATTTACAGGCTCCATACAGCATAACTGCATGTTTTCGTTCAGAACAAAACGAACTCGCTTTGTTCCTTACTCAGATAAGTCTACGCAGAGGTATTTCATTTCGACATATTCTTCAATGCCGAATTTTGAACCTTCACGGCCTAGACCTGATTGTTTTACGCCACCAAACGGAGCAACTTCGTTTGAAATCGCGCCTGTGTTAATGCCGACCATACCGTACTCAAGTGCTTCACCCACTCGCCATTGACGAGCTGTGCTTTGAGTAAACAAATAAGCAGCTAAACCGAACTCGGTATCGTTCGCCATTGCCACTGCTTCATCTTCAGTTTTAAAGCGGAACAGTGGTGCAAGCGGACCAAAAGTTTCTTCTTTAGACACTTTCATGTCTTGTGTTACGCCAGTTAACACAGTCGGTTCAAAGAATGTACCGCCAAGTGCTGAACGCTGCCCACCGATACGAACTGTTGCACCTTTCTCAGTTGCATCTGCAATATGAGACTGAACTTTTGCAACTGCATCTTCATCAATTAAAGGGCCTTGAGTTGAACCTTCTTGACGTCCGTCACCTACTTTAAGCTTAGACACAGCTTCAACCAAACGCTCTGCTAACGCATCATAAATACCGTCTTGAACATAGATACGGTTAGCACATACACAGGTTTGACCACTGTTGCGATATTTACTTGCCATAATGCCCTGAACTGCTTGTTCAAGATTAGCATCGTCAAATACTACAACTGGTGCATTACCACCGAGTTCAAGCGAAAGTTTTTTGATGGTTGGCGCACATTGTTGCATCAAGATACGGCCAACTTGTGTTGAACCTGTAAAGCTTAACTTACGAACAATATCGCTTTCGCATAGGGTTTTACCCACTTCAACCGCATCACCACTAATGTTAATTAAAACATCGGCTGGTAAGCCTGCCTGTAAAGCCAATACTTCAAGTGCATAAGCGGTTAACGGCGTTTGTTCTGCTGGTTTAACCAACATAGAACAACCTGCAGCAATCGCTGGACCTGCTTTACGCGTAATCATGGCAGCCGGGAAGTTCCACGGCGTAATCGCAGCAGTAACACCAATTGCTTGTTTAATTACGAGCAGACGTTGATTTGGTTGAGTAGGTGTTAACACTTCACCATCAATACGGCGAGCTTGCTCGGCAAACCAACGAATGAATGAAGCTGCATAACCAATTTCACCACGTGCTTCTGCCAATGGTTTACCTTGCTCAGCCGTTAAAATCTGTGCCAGATTTTCTTTGTGCTCAAGCATGAGGTTGTACCATGCCAATAACACATCAGCACGCGCCAAGGCAGTTTGCTTTTTCCAAGCAGCTTGCGCTTTTGCCGAACGGTTAATTGCAGCTTCAACCCCTGCACGGTCATAGGTTTTTACCCATGCCAAAGTTTCACCTGTAGCAGCATCATTCACCTCGATATAGTCATTTGATGCAGGTGCTTCTAATGAAATATCAGGATGTTTTAATAAATACTGCAAATTATTTTGAATCATGCAGATTGCTCCATTGCTTTTGCACTACCTGCTTTTAGTGTTGCAAAACCTTGTTTCAAGATATCAAGACCTTGACGGAATTGCTCAGCAGGAATGGTTAATGGATATAAGAAACGAATTACATTACCGTATTTACCACAAGTAAGAAGTAACAACCCGTTTTCCATTGCATAGTTTTGTACAACTTTTGCTTGTTCAGCAGTTTCAAGTTCTACTGCAACCATTGAACCTAATGCACGAATATCAGTGACCACGTCACCTGTTGCTTGCTGAATATCTTTAAGCGTAGCAACTAACTCAGCGCCTAATTCATTTGCACGGTCGCATAGGTTTTCTTCTTCAATCGCGTCAATCACGGCATGCGCAGCTGCAACTGCAATTGGGCTACCTGCATAAGTACCGCCTAGACCACCTGGGTTTGGCGCATCCATGACTTCTGCACGGCCTACAACACCTGAAATAGGGAAACCACCACCCAAGCTTTTCGCCATCGTGATGAGGTCTGCTTTAGTTTCATAATGGTTCATCGCAAACAATTTACCAGTACGGGCAAAACCAGATTGAACTTCATCAGCAACAAGTAAAATACCGTGCTTGTCACAAATTGCGCGTAAACGTTTTAAGAACTCGGCTGGCACAACATTGAAACCGCCCTCACCTTGTACTGGCTCAAGTACAATTGCTGCAACATCATGTGGCGCAATATCTTCACTGAAAATATCTTCAACGCTTTCAATTGCTGCATCTACTGAAATGCCTTTAGCAGGTACTGGGTAACGTGCATGGAACACACCCGCTGGCATTACACCAAAGTCACGTTTGTAAGGCGCAGTTTTACCTGTCATTGCCATAGTCATAAATGAACGGCCGTGGAAACCGTTACCAAACGTGATAATGCCATGACGACCTGTATAAGAACGGGCAATCTTCACTGCATTTTCAACTGCTTCTGCACCTGTTGTGAAAAAAGCTGCCTTCGCAGGACCCGCAATTGGCGCGCGTTCATTAATACGTTCAGCCAAAGCAACATAGCTTTCATAAGGCGTAACTTGATAGGCAGTATGCGTAAATTTAGTGAGTTGTTCAGTCACCGCTGCAATTACTTTAGGGTGGCGATGGCCTGTATTTAAAACCGCGATACCACCAGCAAAGTCGATAAATTGGTTGCCTTCCTTGTCCCAAAGCGTGGCATTTTCAGCTTTTTCCGCATACCACTGACACATCACGCCTACACCACGTGGAGTTGCTTGCTGTTTACGTGCGTTAAGTGCAGAATGTTGATTATCCATTTGATTCCCTCATATTTTCATCATCAGTTGCAGCTTTGGTTTCTTGCATCCTGTGCTTAATTTTCAGGGTGCTTTACAACGACTGCCTATGCATGTAATTTCGCTCGTCTGATGCCAACTGACGAGAGCCACTTTTTAACTGTAGGAGAGAGCCAATTGCGTAGTTTACTTGGAGATCATTTGCTGCAACGACTCCAACAGGACACTGAAGGGAAACTACATCAACGCCTTTTCCGTTGCCTGCGTGGTGCCATTATTGATGGAGTCATCCAGCCGAAGACTCGTCTACCTGCATCACGCGATTTAGCCAGTGAAATTCATGTTTCGAGAAATACGGTACTGAGCGCCTACGAACAACTACAGGCTGAAGGCTACTTAGAAGCACGGACAGGACATGGCACTTGGGTTGCCGAAAAGTTACCAGAGAGTTTTTTAAATACACAAAATAAGAAAAAAGTAGTTTCTAGCCCAAATGTTCAAAGTTCTTACGCCCTCTCACAACGTGGCTCAAATTTATTAGGCTATGCCGCAGCCTCGCCACATCAATGGGGAGCCTTTGTTCCGGGAGCGCCTGATGTTACCGAGTTTCCTCATCATATTTTTAGCCGTATTCAAGCACGCTTAAGTCGCGAACCAGACATTAACCGCCTGATTTATAGCAACGCTGGTGGCTGTATAGAGCTTCGAAGTGCATTGGCAGATTACTTACGTGTTGCACGTTCAGTTCAGTGCGATGCAGACCAGATTATTATTACCGAAGGCATTCACCAAGCGATTGATTTAGTCTCACGTGCACTGAGTGATATGGGAGATAAAGTCTGGATTGAAGATCCCGCTTATTGGGGAATGCGTAATACATTACGAATTAATGGCCTCGATATTCAGCCCATGCCTGTCGATGCTGAAGGCATTATTCCTGAAGAAAATCCGACAGTACCGCCTAAACTCATTTTTGTCACACCATCACATCAATATCCGCTTGGCTCACATCTAAGCCTTGATCGTCGCAGACAATTGATTCAAATTGCACGTCAGCACAATAGCTGGATTGTAGAAGATGACTATGACAGTGAGTTCCGTTTCTCGGGTCAGCCTTATCCATCTTTGCAAGGCTTAGAAAATAACGCACCTGTTTTATATATGGGCACGTTTAGTAAAACCATTTATCCATCCTTAAGAATTGGTTATTTGGTCGTCCCTAAGCCGCTATTTTCACCGCTACGTATTGTCGCAGCCGAGCTTTACCGTGGTGGGCATTTGCTTGAGCAAAAGGCTCTCGCTGAATTTATTCGTGAAGGTCATTATGAAGCGCATATTCGCCGTATGCGTCTGCTCTATGGTAAACGCCGTGACTACTTAGTGAGCTTAATTCAACGCTACCTTGGTCCCGAATTTATTCATGAATATGACGAAGCGGCAGGGTTACATCTGGTTTTAAAACTGCCGAACGCTTGCGATGATGTCGCGATTGCAGCCACAGCGCTTGAACGTGGTGTTAAAGTTCGCCCACTGTCTCAGTACTACATGCAGTCGCATGCACATGCCGAACGTGGACTGCTGATGGGCTTTGCCTGTGTAAATGAAAAAGATATGGTGATGGCTTTTGGTGTCTTGCTCCAATGCTTACGTGAAGCAGGCGTACCTACGCTGAATTAAAGATTCTTCCATATTAAGACAAACAAAAAGAGCCTCATAGTGAGGCTCTTTTTTATTTAAAAATTTAAACTAATTTTTCTTCATGGCTATGAGTTAAATGAGTCGCTCTACGCTCTTTACCCCAACCTAGCTTTTCAGACAACAATCCGAAGAACACAATAATGCCGAATAGCGCTGTAGTGTAAATCACTTCTTTAAAATAGGTGCCTTCAATCAACATGGTAAGAATTGCACCAATAATTGCAAAGATCACCAGGTAAGTTAAGTAAGGGAACATCCACATTTTAAAGTCAATTTTCACGCCTTCAGCTTCTAATTTTTTACGCATACGAAGCTGAGAATAAGCAATGGTTAAGTACACATATAGTGTTGCTGCACCTGTTGTTAGCATGAAAAAGTCATACACATCCATACTCTTGGTTGCAGTTAAAACCACGGCAATTACAGAGAAGAAGCATGACACAATCACGCCCACCCACGGACTACTTTTACTGTTTACAGAGCCAAAACTTTTTGGTGCATCACCACGTTTAGACAACGAGAATAACATTCGTGAACATGTGTAAAGCGCCGAGTTAAAGCAGCTACATACCGATGTTAGAACTACAAAATTTACAATATGGCGCGCGCCCGGAATACCAAGAGCAGACAACGTAACGCTATAAGTACCCCAAGTTGAATCTTTCAAAAGTTCATTGTTGTGAGGAATTAAACATACCGCAACAAACATTGATCCAACGTAGAATAAAATAATTCGCCAAACCACAGAGTTTGAAGCTTTACGAATTTCTTTAGATGGATTTGCAGACTCTGCCGCTGCTACAGTCACAATTTCAGCGCCAATATAGGCAAACATCACCCCAAGCAAGGCGGTAATCACTGATGAACCGCCATTTGGCATAAAGCCTTGAGAGGTTAAGTTACTAATACCAGATGCAGCCGGATTACCCCAAGGCCATAAATGCATGATGGCTAAACTACCAATCACAAGGAAAACAACAATCGCGATAACTTTGATGAGTGCAAACCAGAACTCGAATTCACCATAGTTCTTGACGTTTTGTAAATTAACAGCAACTAGTGCACCAATCACCACGGTCATATAGACCCAGATCGGTATAAACGGGAACCAGTTATTTAAAATTTTTCCTGCTACATAAGCTTCCCAGCCCATGAGCATTGCCAGCGTACACCAGTACAACCAACCAATTGAAAACCCTGCCCAACGACCAATCGCACGATCCGCATAAGTTGAAAAAGAGCCACTGTCGGGATTTAAAACGGCCATCTCGCCTAACATACGCATGATGAACCAAACGAGTAAACCACCTAAAGCATAAGTTAGAAAAACCACCGGACCGGTGTTGTAGATAATACTGCCTGAGCCAACAAAGAGAGAGCCACCAATAACCCCAGCAATCGAGATCATGGTTAAGTGGCGTGATTTAAGTCCATGTTTTAAACTTTGGGAGTGATTGGCTTCAGAACCATTTTGATGAGCTGCCATATCATTTTCCTTAATATATGGAGGATATCGGCTAGTCTCGGAAATCCTCCGAAGCCAAAAAATATCCCCTAAAAATTTAGCCGTTCTGCTCAACTCCTAAAACAGAAAATTCACTGAGCTTATCCGGCGCTTCCGTATGCATACTTCCAATGGCTTTAATTTGTCGTTTCGGCTCTCAAGAAACGAGAGCCATTTTTGTAATAAAAGAGAGAGCCAATTGCAAAATTTATACGCAAAATTGGCCCTTTTTGTATTAAGTGAGGCTAAATAGCTTTTAGTTTTTATTTTAAGCAGTTTGAAATACTTTAGTTTTGTTCAGAAATTAATAACGCTTTTGTGCCTGTTTCTAAGGCTCTAAATATATGTTTTTGATCGGCTGGATAACAAATGTAATCACCAACTCCCAGCTCAACCGCTTCATCAATTAAACCCACCAAAGCTTTACCTTCAACCACAATAATATGTTCGACAGAACCGACCGGATGTGGTTCTGAAAGACGATCTTCACCCGGCTCAACAATCAATAAATACACATCTCGACGCGCATGGGGGGGACAGGTCGCCAACAAAATTGCTTTGTAATTGGCAATCTCCGAACTCACCGTTGGCCCATCACCACAGCGAATGACTTGCACTTGATTGCTCGGTTCTTCCATCAAACGTGCAAATGGAATATTGAGTGCAACACAAAGTGCCCATAAGGTTTCAATACTTGGATTACCTTGCCCTGCCTCTAATTGAGAAAGTGTAGATTTGGCAACACCTGCACGGCGCGCAACCTCCGCTAATGAAAGACCTGCTCTTTGGCGTTCACGCGTTAAACCTTTGGCAATAATTTCAATTGGCTGAGACATTCACCACACCCGTTCTATAAAAAAAACGATCGTTCGTTTTGACAAAACAATCAGACTTATTCATTATAATGGAAAATCGTTCGTTATATCATGCTATGTCTACATACTCTCTGATTAAAAAACTTAGTAAAGACACTACTCGCTCGATTTTCTTTGTGTGTCTAGCAACAAGTGTGGTGGGTATGTCCTTAGGTTCACTCGCCGCAAGTTATGACTTAGCACTCTGGATCCCACTTTGCCTGTCCGTATTTGTGCTGGCAGGAACTGCTGAATTTATCTTTATTGGATTCTTGGCGGTAGGTGGTAGCCCGATTGCGGCTGCAATTGCAGGACTACTCGTCAATTTAAGACATCTACCTTTTGGCATTGCGGTCAATGAACTGATCCGAGGCAAATTCTCTCAGTATTTTGGGTCTCACATCATGAACGATGAAAGCGTTTTGTTTGGCATGGCACAACCTGATTTCCAAACCAAAAAGGCTGCTTACTGGCTATGTGGTATAGGCATCATGCTGACTTGGCCACTCGGCGTCACTGCTGGTTATTTTATTGGGAGTGCTATTCCAGACCCAAAAACATTTGGCTTAGATGCCATTTTTCCTGCCATTTTAATTGCTCTTACTTTTAATGCTTTAAAGAATAAATCGACTCGAAAAGCTGCATTTGCCGGATCAACTTTAGCACTGATGACTACACCTTTTTTAGCCTCAGGGCTTCCAATTCTGATTTCGCTTTTTGGCTTAATATGGGGTAGAAAGAAATGAGTCAACAGTTACTTATTATTGTAGGAATAGCCCTACTTGCATTTGGAACGTATGGTATTCGTTTTGCCGGCTTTCACTTAGGTGCCAAGTTTTCGTTTTCTGAAAAATACCAAGTTTTACTCTCAAATGGCGCAACCGTTTTGCTCTGTGCCATTGCGGTGACCACTACATTTTTTGAAGGCCAACATTTTGCAGGTTTTGCACGTATATTTGGGGTGGCTCTAGCACTGTTCTTGGTTTGGAAAAAAGTACCGTTGTTATTGGTGATTTGTTTGGCTGCTGTGGGTACAGCCTTGTTACGTTTGCTTGGCATTGAATAATAAAAAAGGCGAGATAAACTCGCCTTTTTTGAAACTTTGATTAGAACGGTAAATCGTCGTCTAAATCAGCTGGTGCAGATGCTGGTTGTTGCGGCGCTTTAGGAGCAAAACCACCACCTTGCGGACTGTTGCCACCATTACCGAAACCACCTTGGCCACCATAACCACCACCATTGTTTTGACCGTAGCCGCCACCTTGGTTGTTGTTTTGATAACCGCCACCTTGTTGAGGTGCATTAAAACGTGGTTGATTAAAATCATTACCGCCAGCGAAACCTTGTTCACCTTGTTGACGAGCATCTAACATTTGCATCTGGTCGCCACGGATTTCTGTAGTGTAACGTTCTTGACCATTTTGGTCTGTCCACTGACGCGTACGTAATGAACCTTCGATATAAACCTTAGAACCTTTACGTAAAAACTGCTGAGCAATTTCCCCTAAACGGTTATGCAAAACAATACGGTGCCATTCTGTTTGTTCTTTACGTTCACCTGACGTTTTATCGGTCCAAACTTCACTTGTCGCGATTGAAAACTGGGTTAACGAGCCCCCATTTGGAAAAGTTTTTGTTTCAGGATCACGACCCAAAGTACCAACCAAAATAACCTTATTTACACCACGCATTAGCTGTCTTCATCCTATTCATTTCTATGTTTTACTTTATAAGAGTTATGCTTAAATGGCTACCTCTTTACCAAACAACTGCGTTAAATCACGTCGTGCAGCATCATCAAGAGACTGTTTATCGACTTTAATATAAGCAACTTGCTGGTCAGGCATCACCACAACTTCTTCAATACCACGAATTGCCAATAGCTGTGTGGTCCACTCATTCACCTGTTGCACTTGCGGCAATGGCAGCACAATCGATGACAAATACCGCGGCTGAGCTAAACCAAAACTAATTAGCAGCCATATTATAGCAATCCCTGCTAAGACACTCCATCCAATCGCAGTATTATGTAACATCAATAATTGACCACCTAGTGTGCCGCCAAAAAAAGCCCCTAAAAACTGGCTACTAGCATTTACACCCATAGCGGTGGCTTTCGACTGAATTGGAGCAGACTTTGATAACCAAGATGGTAATAATGCTTCCATCACATTAAAAGCGATAAAGAAAATACCTAAGCCTGCAAGCAAGACATATTTGGACTGATAACCAAATATCAGTAATAGTAAACCTGCAATAATGCCTGTAATTGCGGTTAAGAAAATGCCGCGCATTTTGCGGTATTTCTCAGCGATGATAATGCTCGGAAATGCAAAAAATAAACTAATCACCAAGAGTGGCAAATACACTAAACCATGGCTCGCCAAAGGAATATGCGCAAACTCGATAAGCTGTGAAGGCACATAAATAAACATGGCTGTCAGTAATAAGTGCAATGCAAAAACTGACACATGTAAACGGTTTAAATCACCCATTTGAATGACTTGTTTAAGCTGTGCCATATAGCCTTGCTGATAATTACGATGATGGCGGGTCACTTTAGGCACCAGCAATAACATCAAAATCGCAATTAAGCCCATAATGGTTGTCACAAAGAACAAACCAGAAATACCAACAAGACTGGTGAGCCAAGGCCCTAGACTAAATGCCACCACAAAAGACAGACCAATACTCATGCCCATGGCAGCCATGGCTTTAGTACGCTGCTCTTCACGTGTCACATCGGCTAAAAGCGCCATGACCACTGCCGAAACTGCACCCGCCCCAGCGATAGCACGGCCAATAATTACGCCATAAATCGTGTCTGATAAACCCGCAATTGCTCCACCAATAGCAAAGAGTAGCAGACCAAATACTACAAGTGGTTTACGGCTAAAACGATCTGCCAGTAAGCTAAAAGGAATTTGTAAAATAGCCTGACTTAAGCCATATATACCCACAGCCAAGCCTATGAGTGCTGGAGTCGCATATTGATATGACTGTCCGACTACAGAAAAAACCGGAATAATCATGAACAGACCCAACATGCGTAGTGCAAAAATACTACTTAAAGCAAAAGTTGAGCGGCGTTCCAAAGCATTCATCATATCAATACACGTTATCAAACTAGGCAAATTATAAGCCGATTCGTTTCTAAAAATACGGGAGAGATGATTTAAAATAACGATTTCGGCTTAAAAAAATAAAGAGGCATTTAGCCTCTTTATTCTATCGAACTTTACTGAAAATTAGCTTAAGACGATTCTTGTTCACGTTTTGCATATTGGATAGATGCAATTACTGCCCATGCAATAAATGCAACACCAATGAGGCCTGTCACGACTTCTGGTATATGTAAACCTGTACCACTTGCAATCATAATGAAAGCCAATGCACCAATCGCATAATGTGCACCATGTTCTAAAAACACATAAGCGTCTAATGTGCCCTTTTCAACAAGATAAACCGTCATTGAACGAACGAACATTGCACCAATTGCAAGACCTAACATAATCACGACAACGTCGCTGGTAATGGCAAATGCACCAATTACACCATCGAAACTGAATGATGCATCTAACACTTCAAGGTATAAGAAACCACCCAAACCGGCTTTAATCACACCAGAAGTAGCGCCTGAACCGTCTTGCATGACTGCATTACCATCTTCATCAATTTCAGGTTCGCCGCCCAATAAATGACTAAGAACTTGTACACCAATGTAAACCACAATGCCCCAAACACCAGCCATTGTTACAGCTAAACGCTCATGATCTTCAACATAGCCCGCCATTACAATTAATGCGATGAGTGCAATAAAAACCGACATTGCTGGTACATTGGCTAGGTCAGATAATTTAACTTCAAGCCATCTAAACCAATGGGTTTCTTTCTCTTCATCAAAGAAGAAGTTTAAGAAAACCAACAATAAGAATGTTCCACCAAATGCAGAAATTTCCGCATGGTGAGCCATTAAACGTTCAGAATAGGTTTTTGGATCATTGAGTGCCATTTTAGCAACTTCAATAAAGCCCATGTCGGCAGTCATAGAAACAATCAAGACAGGGAAAATCAATCGCATACCAAAAACGGCGATGAGAATACCGACTGTCAAAAAGATCATTTTCCAAAAATGATCCCAACCACGAAGTACCGATGCATTTACGACAGCATTGTCAAAAGATAATGAAACCTCCATTACAGCTAAAATTGCAGTAATAGTTAAAGCTTTAAACATGGTCGACACGCCAGCTTCAGGTCCATGGGTAAAACCCCAGTAAGCGGCGAGTGCTAAACACACCACCGTAAAAAATATCGAAAATCGGAAATGCTTCATGGATCAGACCTATACCAAGAACTAAATTTAATCTTTATTAAAAACCGCGGCTATTATATCGATAATTAACCACAAAACGATGTTGTTTTATGCCGTTATTACCTTTACTTTATCTTCATGTTTAATAAAGAAATTTATAATATTTAATTAACTTGTTAATCGTATTAAATATTTTCTTGCGATATATCTATCATTATTATTTTTGTATTTTAAAATTGATTTAAAATCGAGGTTAGCTGTCTAATTTTAAATGGAATGATTTTATGCTTTTTTCTCAAGAACTCTGGCAACGTAATTTAAATTTATATCAAAAAATTCTCGACCTGCCTTTTAATCAGGAACTTGCTAACGGTACTTTAGATAAAGAAGCTTTTTGTCATTATGTTATTCAAGATGCTCAATACTTAGTGGCCTATGGTCGCGTACTGGCTGTTGCAGCAGCAAAAGCCTTTGATGCTGACGATATTATGCAGTTTTCAGATGCAGCTAAAATTGCAATTGTGGTTGAGCGCAGTTTGCATGATGACTTTATGAAAAATTTTGGTGTCACCAAAGAAGAATTTCAAAATACACCACTGACCTTGGCAGGCCATCATTACACTTCATTTTTAACAGCAACGGCTTGGTCTGAAAGCTACCCTGTTGTACTTGCTGCACTGTTACCTTGCTTCTGGATTTATGCCGAAGTCGGTAAAGATATTGTAAGCAAATCAATTCCTAACAACCCTTACCAAGCATGGATCGATACCTACGCAGGTGAAGAATTTCATACCGCCGTTCGTAATGTGATTGCCACTATAGACAAAGTTGCTGCACGTTGTGATGCAGATACTTTAGAGAAAATGCATGCTGCTTACACAATGGGTGCAAAACTTGAATGGTTATTTTGGGATAGTGCCTACCATCAAAGACAATGGTTAGGTTTAGATCAGATCTAAAATAAGATGAGGCTCTGACCATTTACTTCGTTAAATGGTCAGTCTTTCATTTAACTTTGGAACAACTGCCAACCATAAATTAAACCTGCCGCAGCGACCACCCAACATAAGGTTGCCAAGCCCAGACACGACCACATCGACACGCGTGTTGCCAGCATGTAAACCGCAACTAAATAAATGGCATAAGGAATAAGTGACCATAGACCAAACAGAGCCGTTTTTTGTAACGCTTCGGCTCCTTTTTGCTGAAAAACAATCACATGAGCAATTAAAGCAAAGGTAGGAAAAAGCGGGACTAAACCTGCAATATAAAATGCCTTACTTTTCGATAAAATCGAAATAATAAGGACAACCCCAGCCCCCAACATACACTTTAAAAATAACGCCCACATGCGCTGATCCTATTTGGTCATTTCCATTTCAAAACGCTTTATTTTGCGCTTTTTAAAGAAAATTAACAGCGGCTAATGCAATCAATGCAGGAACTGCCTGAATATAAATAATCTTTTTACTTGCAGTCAGCCCACCTTAAATACCCGCAATCAGTACACAGCCTAAAAAGAAGTTAGCAATTGATGTGGCAAATGGCGCATCAGCCAATAAAGACCAGAATAAACCTGCTGCTAAAAAGCCATTATAAAGACCTTGGTTCTGTGCCATGACTTTGGTGAGTTTTGCTTTTTCGGCATTATTTCCAAAGGCTTTCATGCCATAAGGTTTGTCCCACAAAAACATCTCTAACACTAAAATATAGACATGTAATATTGCGATAAGCGCAATGAATATTTGTCCGATCATACGTTTTTCCTTTTTATTTTAAAGATATGAAAAAAGATCAGTCTCTCGACTGATCTTTTTTATGTTTTACGGCTTTAGTAATACCTTGCCTTGACGAGCACCCTGCGTTGCTTTTTGAGCAGCAGTTTTAATCTCATCAAAACTAAATACACCTTCTACAGGCAAGATTAATTTTTTCTGAGTCGCTAGTGTTAGCAGCTCAACGATCAGTTCCTTTTTACGCGCGGCTGGCATTTCTTTATTGACCACACTCGCCCAGAAACCTTTTACTGTCGCTTGTTTGAAAATCAAATCGCCCGATGAAATCTGCATGGTTTCGCCAGTCATACTACCAAATGAAACGAGTAGGCTATTTTCACTAAGTAAATTCAGCATTTCGCCACTTGCTGTTCCACCAATCGAGTCCACACCAGCAATAAGAGGTTGGTCACCATGAATCTGTTTAACTTGCTCTTTCCAATTCGGCTGATCAGTCGCAACCACATGTTGGATGCCTAATGCTTGCATCTCGGCAATTGCATCAGTACGACGAACCAGATTAATCACAGGTAAACCACGTGCCTGTGCAATCATCGCAACCGTTTTACCTACTGCACCATTTGCCGTGTTTTGGATTAACCATTGACCCGGTTGAACGTTAACAAAGTCTAAAAGCATGAGAGCACTAATTGGCATACCAATCAGTTGCGCTGCTGTTTCATCATCAATTTCATTATTTAAAGGAATAAGGCCTTGAGCTGGTGCAATAAAGTATTCAGCCCAACTTCCATGCACAGCTGCCACAGCAATACGCTGGCCTACCTGTACATGAGTAACGCCTTCACCCAAGGCATCTACAATACCAACTGCCTCACTGCCACCAATTGCAGGTAAAGTTGGCTTATAGCCATAGCTTCCGCGTACAGTCCATACATCATGATTATGGATAGGAGACATAATGGTTTTAATACGCACTTCGCCTGCTTTCGGTTCTGGCTTTGGCATATCCGCCTGCTCTAAAACGTCTACAGGTTCGCCAAAATTACGATGGATAATACTTCGCATGCTTTATTCCTCTATCGGTTTTAAGAGTTGTTGGGTGGTTTCTAAGGCTAGGTATAAATGCGCTTTGTCTTGCGACAGTTTTGTGAGTAAAGCAGCACCTAACCATAACTGATACATGACTTGCGCAGTTTTTAAAGGCTCAATATGTTTTGGAATTGAACCTTCTTGTTGACCTTCTTTAATTAGCAAAGCCAAACGTTGCGTTAGTTTGTGTACGCCTTCATTGAGAATCTGGCGCATATCTTCTGATAAGTCCGAAACCTCGGCTGCCAGTTTCACAATTAGACAGTTTTCAGCCCAGCTACCATTTACTGGATCATCAATCCACGCCTGCCATAAGGCCATTAAACGGGCATGGGCGCTTTGCTCACCGTGCTGCCAAAGTTGTTCCATACGAACTTTATAGTCAGCCATGTATTGCTCGAGCAACGCACAGCCGAAAGCCTCTTTCGAAGCAAAGTAGTGATAGAACGACCCTTTAGGTACATCACAAGACTTTAAGATTTCTTGCAAACCAACACCGACGAACCCTTTACGTAGTACTAGCTCAAAGCTGGTATCTAGAATGTGTTGTCGTGTAGTTTCGCTTTTGTTTAATCGTTTCATACATTCATCATAAACAACTATTAGACCAGTCGTCTAGTAAAATTATGTTGCTTGTGAAAATAGGCTAAGAGTAGAAATGTAGAGTGAGGAATGTTAAAAATACAATCTGCTTATTTAAACAAATTTTGTCGATTGTCGTTTAACCGTCACAATTTGTCGCTTTAAATCATTTTGTAGCACTTGAACAATTTTAAATCGTTATCATATAGGGTCTGTTGTTTATAAATAGCCATATCTCCCTGTGACTAATCAAACAACACCTAAATTTTCATCAATACATAATTGAGATGTTTTATGAGCCAAAGTCATATCCGTATTCGAGGCGCACGTACCCATAACTTAAAAAATGTGTCTCTCGATATTCCACGCGATAAATTTGTGGTGATTACGGGGCTATCAGGTTCAGGAAAATCTTCTCTTGCCTTTGATACCTTGTACGCCGAAGGACAGCGCCGTTACGTCGAATCACTTTCGGCCTATGCCCGTCAGTTTTTATCGCAAATGGAAAAACCTGAAGTTGACTCGATTGAAGGTTTATCACCAGCGATTGCAATTGAGCAAAAATCTACCAGTCACAACCCACGCTCAACCGTCGGTACCATTACCGAAATTTATGACTATTTACGTTTGCTTTATGCCCGTGTCGGTACGCCTTATTGCCCTGAACACGACTTGCCTATGGTTGCGCAAACCGTTTCTGAAATGGTCGATGCGGTAAAAACGCTTGAGGAAGGTACAGCACTTATGTTGCTTGCCCCAGTGGTACGTGAGCGTAAAGGTGAATACAGCAACCTGTTCGAACAACTACAAGGTCAAGGTTTTGTTCGTGCCCGTGTAGATGGCGAAATTATTGATATTGATACGCCACCGGAACTCGACAAAAAGAAAAAACATACCATTGAAGTCGTTGTTGACCGCTTCAAAGTACGTGATGACTTAGGCAACCGTATTGCTGAATCATTTGAGACCGCACTACGTTTAGGTGGTGATATAGCAGTTTTATCGTGGATGAATGGCGAACACCCAGATCGCGTTTTTTCTGCAAAACACTCATGTCCTGAGTGTGATCGCGCAGTTGCTGAACTTGAGCCACGTTTATTTTCATTTAACAACCCGTTTGGTGCCTGTCCTGTTTGTGATGGCTTAGGTACACGTAGCCATTTTAGTTCTGAGAAACTGATTCCAAATCCTGATCTTGCGATTAGCGAAGGTGCTATTCGTGGTTGGGATCGTCAACGTCCTTATTACTATTCAATGCTGCAAAAAGTTGCCGACCACTTCGGTTTTCAACTTGATACGCCTTGGAACCAGTTAGATAAAGACACGCAAAAGAAATTTCTACAAGGTACTGGCAAAGAAAAAATCGATTTAAGTTATATCGATGAACGCGGCCGCAAACATACACGCGTACAACCTTTTGAAGGAATTTTGCCACACCTTGAGCGTCGCTACCGTGAAACTGAAAGTAACTATGTACGTGATGATTTAGCTCAATATTTATCTAATGCAGCATGTGATGCATGTGGTGGTTCACGTCTAAATGAAATTTCACGTCATGTTCGTGTAAAAGATAAAACCATTGCAGACATTACCCGCATGTCGATTGGCGATGCAGAAAGCTATTATCAAGATTTAAATCTTGAAGGTGCTAAAGGCGAAATTGCCGATAAAATCTTTAAAGAGATTCGTGAACGTCTACACTTCTTGGTAAGTGTTGGTCTGAACTATTTAAGTCTGGCTCGTTCTGCCGAAACACTATCGGGTGGTGAAGCTCAGCGTATCCGTCTAGCTTCGCAAATTGGTGCAGGTTTGATGGGTGTTATGTATGTACTCGATGAACCATCAATTGGTCTCCATCAACGTGATAATGACCGTTTATTACAAACGCTAATTCGCTTACGTGATTTGGGCAATACAGTATTAGTCGTTGAACATGATGAAGATGCAATCCGTGCAGCTGACCATATTATTGATATCGGCCCGGGTGCTGGGGTACATGGTGGCGTTGTCATTGCTGAAGGAACTTATGAGGAGCTGGCTAAACATGCCGACTCTCTTACAGGTCAATACCTTTCAGGCAAGCTTAAAATTGAGGTGCCAAAAAAACGTACTCAATCGCCACGTCCAGATGAATTCATCAAGCTTTCAGGTGCATCAGGCCATAACTTAAAAAATGTCGATTTAACTATTCCACTTGGCATTATGACTTGTGTAACTGGGGTTTCAGGTTCGGGTAAATCAACACTGATTAACCGTACGTTACTTCCATTGGCTGCAACACAGCTCAACGGTGCAACGACTTTAACAGCTGAAAAGTTCGACTCAATTGATGGTCTACAACACCTTGATAAAGTCGTTGATATTGACCAAAGCCCAATTGGCCGTACACCACGTTCTAACCCTGCAACGTACACAGGGCTATTTACACCAATTCGTGAGTTATTTGCTCAAACTCCAGAGGCGAAAGCCCGTGGTTATAGCGCTGGCCGTTTCTCGTTTAACGTGAAAGGCGGACGCTGTGAAGCATGTGAAGGCGACGGCATGATTAAAGTCGCAATGCACTTCTTACCAGACATGTATGTACCTTGCGATGCTTGTCATGGTAAACGCTATAACCGTGAAACACTTGAAGTGGGCTATAAAGGCAAAAACATTTCTGATGTTTTAGAAATGACGGTTGAAGATGCTGCTGAGTTCTTTAGTGCTATTCCAGTCATTCACCGCCGCTTAGAAACCTTAACTCAGGTTGGCTTAGGCTATATTCGTTTAGGTCAAGCTGCTACTACACTTTCTGGTGGTGAAGCGCAACGTGTAAAACTTGCACGTGAGTTAGCAAAACGAGATACAGGTAAAACGCTTTATATCTTGGATGAACCGACAACAGGTCTACATTTCCACGATATTGCTAAGTTGCTCGATATTTTGCATGAGCTACGTAACAAGGGTAATACCATTGTGGTGATTGAACATAACCTTGATGTGATTAAAACAGCGGACTGGGTTGTCGACTTAGGTCCAGAAGGTGGTTCGGGTGGTGGTATGATCATTGCCGAAGGTACACCTGAACAAGTGGCTGAGGTTGAGATTTCCCATACGGGTCGTTTCTTGAAACCGATGTTGAAGCAATAAAACAAAAAAGCCGGAAAGTGATTTCCGGCTTTTTTATCCCTCTACAACATTTCGGCCCCGAGCTTTAGCTCTTAAGAGTGAACGATCTGCTTTTTCTAACAGCTCCATCCAGCTTGTCGCTCCAATCGCAAACCCTATACTGACTGATACATGTAATTTTTCATTTGAGCCAGATAAATTAATTTCTTCTAAAGCAATCGCAATACGAATTTTTTCCGCCAATAGACGCGCATCTAAAAACGGCACCTGTTCTAATAAAATTAAAAACTCATCACCACCATAACGCACAATTAGATCAGAAGCGCGCACATTCGCTTTCAATTGATCGGTAATACGTTTAATCACTTGGTCACCAACAATATGACCATATTGATCATTCACATCTTTAAAGCGATCTATATCAATAATCATTAAACAGGTTTGTGAAAACTTTTGAGGATAGCTCTCAACAATTTTTAAATACTCAGATAAAGCTAAACGGTTGGATACACCAGTTAACGGGTCTGTATTGGCAATATTTTTAAGTTGGAATTCAAACGCATCTCGCTGCTTAAGCATTCTTTGCAAACGGTCAATCGCTTCAAACAGTGAAATGAACTCACCTTTTTTAGGGTTCAATTCATCTACTGGATAATCTTTGCTATGAGACAAATCAAGAATTAAGGTACGAGCTTGAATAAGAGGCTCAAATACCCGTCTCTTTGCATAAATTAAGGTAAGTAAAGCAGCTGCTAACGATATGCTAGAAATAAGCAAAGTAAGAAAGAATTTCTTTTTTGCCAAATAGTTTTCTTGAGATGCAATCAAGACACTTTTATTAAGTAGAAAATTTTGTAAATCAATAACTGTTGTAAATTTATCAACGATTTGGTCTGTAAGTTCAGTTCCATTTAAATGGTAAGCCTCATGCTTCTGGCTTTCTTCTAAAAGTTGACCAACAATAGGCACACCTTTATCTAAAAATTCAGTTTTAACTCTTGCGTAAAGGCGATGATATTCAGGAGTCTTGGCTTGCTCAGACTGTAGCGTATCTACAAGTGCCCATAAGTAACGGGCTTGCTGTTGAGTCTGTAAAGAACGCGCCCGATTATCATTAGGAATCGTTTCTTTAAATGTCACTGGCGCAATAACATTAGATGCGGTACGACCGGCCTGATCACGCATGTCAGTTAAAACCACAATCAAAGTAAAATAGTTATTAATTTGGCTATCTTTACTTTTTAGCTGCAACATAAGCTTTTGCAAAATTTCCCGACAACTATCCCAAGCACCAAACATACCCAAAATGGCATTATCAAATTGCAAAGAGGTTCTTGCCTGTTCAGGTGTTGCGGCATAATAGTCGACTACAGCCCGCGCCTGTTTCAAATCATCTTTAAATTTAGTATCTAAAATACGTGCTAAATCGGAATAACCCTCTTCTTCTAAAATACGAATAGTTTCATTAATTTGCTGATCGACAGTAAGCCGATACTCTAATAACTTTTTCTGATTTTTTAAAAAGTCGGCAGCGTTACTCGACATTAATTTATTTGCTGGCGCACGTTCTTTAGATACTTTATTTGCAACTTCAGCAATCGACCTTAAGCTTTTGATTTCAACCAACGCTTGTTTAGTTTTTAAATATTCTTGATAACTGCTGACAATAAGAGGCACAGCCATAAACAGTAAGGACAGAATAATGACCAACATAAAGAAAAATAGTCGATTACTGATATGTTCTGAACGTAATCCTGACATTTCTAGCTGGTACTCCGTAAATGCCCTACCATCATCACTACTATAAAATGAAGTAATTAATCCGCATCCTAGCACTTTAATGAGCAGAAGTTCAGCAACAAAGTTTGAATAACGTAATATAGGTCTTCATCGTTTGTATTTCATGAAAATCTGATCGAAAGAGCAAATGATGGCTATAGCAAAACTCCATTTTACAGCTGAAGTAAATTTCGCAATTCTATAGTTAGCTTCTTTTTCCTCTTGGATGCCTCTCCCAGCATCCGAAACCCAGCGCTAAGCTGGGTTCTTTTTTATACAGATCAAAAAGAAGAAATTTCATGTAATTTTTTTAATAAATGTTAATGTTTTCTTATAGATAAAAAAAAGCTCAACCTTGGGGAAAGCTGAGCTCGTAAAGTCTGATGTGATAACACATCGTATCTGGGAAAGTACTACCAACTATAAAAATGTTAGATAGTGAACTTTGCAATTGAATTGTGTGACTTATCTCTAATTTTGTAAAGTTGATTAAATTGATCAGAATTAATTTTTTAATCGTTTTTTTGATTTAAAAATGTTTTTTTTTAGCCTTATTCAATTATATAATTATTTTAAATAGATAGATTATTTAGATAAACTTATCAAAATAATGATAACTATTCCTCAAAATATATGAAAATTGAAACAGGAATAATATTCGAACGACTATTTATTAAACGAATCGACAAATTTATGAACGTTAAATCCGATCAATAAAATCATTTTTTCCAATTATAAATGTAATTATTTTGAAACTATTTCAAGCCAAATCCTTATGAATCTTAAGGTTTAGCTTCTTGTTAATGTTCATTTTTTTAGCAGGTTGACATAAGACACTCTGATTGTTTACTTTTTAAACATTTTTAACATAAGTGTCAAATTTCCTTAACATTACGTTTCATCTATTATTGACTTCATAAATTGTTACAATACAATGACCCCAGCTTTATCTCTTGTTAATGCTGGAAATGATTATGAAAAAACTTGGTTTAGCCACTGCTGTATTATTAGCCATGACCGGTGCTCATGCTTATCAATTTGAAGTTCAAGGTCAATCTGAATATGTTGACACAACTGCAAACGATAAGAACTACACTGGTGACGTTGCTGGTACATTCTATTTGAAAAATGTTGATACAGCTAAGGGTCCTTTAGCTGAAGCAGCTTTCTTAAACCAAGCTTCTAGCGTGTCTTTAGGTTACAGCTATCAACAATATGACCAAAACAACGGTTTAAACTACCGTGTAGGTACATACGGCGTTAAAGGTGAGGCTTACGTTCCAACTCCTTACCTTCCTGTATACGCTAGCGCTACTTATAACCACACTGATGTTGACGGTAAAAACGCGATTTCTCGTGATGACCAAGGCGACCGTTATGCTTTAGAAGTTGGTGCAATGTTGTTACCTAACTTCTTGATGGCTGTTGGTTATACAAGCGTAGCTAACCAATTTGCTTTAGATAACTTCGGTATCATGGGCAACGGTATCTACTCTGCTGTTAACCAAACTGCTGCAATCCAAAACGATCAAGATGCTGTTACAGCTCGTGCTAAATATGTAGGTCCAATCGACGGAACTAACATGGCAATCGGTTTTGAAGCTGCTGGTGCTTTCGGTCAAGAAAACCAATACGGTTTAAAAACTGACCTTTACTTAACTCCTAAGTTAAGCGTTGGTGCTGCATTCATCGGTAACGACGGCGTAGCAAACATCAAAGGTAATGACCTTGGTGAATTCCGCCAAGCTTGGGGTGGTAACGTAAACTACTTCATCACTCCTGCTCTTGCAGTTGGTGCGTCTTACATGAAAGCTGACGTTAAAAAGTCTAGCTACGACACACAAACTATCGGCTTAAATGCTAAATTCCGTTTCTAATTTAATTTAGAAATTGAATTAAAAAAAAAGGACTCAATTGAGTCCTTTTTTTATGGCTATTAACTACGTACGATATTTAAGAAATGTAAATGACGTTCATACTGATCAATAATATCCTGAATCAAATCTTCCTGCGTCCAGTCCATTACATCGTAGTTCTGCCCACCCTCTCTCAAAAATACTTCGGCTTGGAAATATTGACCATCTTCTGCTTCCGTACGACCAATTAAAAAACTTGGTGGTACTGTTTCACGTGAAACAACTTTATAAATAAAATTAATTTCATGATGATGATCGACTCGAAGCTGCATACCATCTTCAACTTCACTAATTGAAACTTCAAGATGACGACGTCTAAACTCATGCTGAATATTTTCAAAAGCTCGTGAAACCTGCTTTTCAATATATTGCTTCACCTCTTCTTCACTATGAGGATAATGCATGATCAAACCTAATCGTTGTTGCCAACTTCTTGGGTTATGAATGGCACGTGGGGTAATACGAGCTTCCTGAATTGCTTGCATTTTCGTGACATCAAGATGCAAAGCTTTTATTAACCCCCAACTCATCAAGAGCATGACTACAGTAAACGGCAACGCACTCATAATAATTGAAGACTGGAGTGCAGCAAGACCGCCAACCAAGAGTAAAATAATAGCCAGCACAGCCATCAATACTGTCCAGAACAGGCGCTGCCAAGTTGGTGAATTTTCAGTTTTTGCTGTTAAGTAGTCAGTAACGAGTGCTCCCGAGTCTGCTGAAGTCACAAAAAATAAAACCACTAAAATAGTAGCCAGAATATTCATGACACCTGACCATGGCAAGTGCCCTAAAAACTCAAATAGAGCAACTGAGGAGTCTTGCTGGACAGCCTGAATGAGAGTGGTTTGATGTTCATGGATAATGCTAAATAACGCGGCATTTCCTAAAAAGCCCATCCAAATGATGGTAAAGCCTGTCGGAATAAGAAGAACACCTACAATAAACTCTCGAATGGTACGACCACGGGAAACCCTTGCGATAAACATACCCACAAATGGTGACCATGAAATCCACCAAGCCCAATATAAAATGGTCCATCCCCCAATCCATCCATTTGGCTGATAAGCATATAAATTGAATGTCATGGTAAAAAGGTTAGATATATATTGCCCAGTATTTTGAATAGTAGTCTGGAGTAAATAAATACTAGGGCCAGCGATAAAAACAAATACTAATAATATTAAAGCTAAAACTAAGTTGAGCTCTGATAAGCGTTTAACCCCTTTATCTAGACCTAAGAACACAGATAATGAGGCTAAAATACTCACAAAAATAATAAGTAGAACTTGAATATTGGTACTTTGCTCGACACCAAATAAATAATGTAAACCAGAGTTAATTTGGGTAACACCAAATCCCAGAGAAGTCGCTACACCAAATACCGTACCAATGGTCGCAAATATATCGATACTGTCGCCCAACGGCCCATAAATCTTTTTACCAATGAGGGGGTAAAGGGCTGAGCGGGTCTTTAACGGTAAATTATGACGATAAGCAAAATAAGCTAATGCTAAACCGACCACAGCATAAATTGCCCATGCGTGTAAGCCCCAGTGGAAAAAAGTCACACGTAGAGCTTGCTGAGCTGCATCAATTGTCTGCGCATCTCCACTTGGTGGATTTACATAGTGCATGACAGGTTCAGCAACACCGAAGAACATTAAGCCAATACCCATACCGGCAGTAAACAGCATGGCAAACCATGAACCGTTACTATATTCGGGCTGGCTATGGTCAGGGCCTAATTTAATCCGACCTATCGCAGAACAGGCAATATAAATGAGTAAAATAAGAAAGAATGCAACTGATAGAACATAGAACCAGCTAAATGAATCGGTGATCCACTGCTTTAACTGTTGCGTTAAAAGTTCAAAAGAACTCGGAGCGATCACGACAACTGCTAGGAACAAAGCAATAATAATGACCGTACCCAAAAAGACATTGGGATTAACATTTGCGAACCAACTCGTTTGTTTGGAAGGCATAAATCCTCCATGTTATTTTAATGAAAAGTGACAGGCATGAAGCCAATAAAGACATTCAGGAATGAACAAAGTTATATCTTTCAATAGAGAAAGCCGATCATACTGTAAACAAACTTAATTAATATTGCAGTTACAAAGGTGTAAATAAATTAAAACACCTCCTTCTTTATTTATCAGAATTCTTTTTAGGGGCGTGTGAAATATACTGTAAAGCGATCAAACGCGTAACAATTAATGCCAAATACATAACACCACAAAACATTTGTAACATCGCTAGAACACGTGCTGGTGGACTAAGGGGCATGAGGTCAGACAACCCTGTCGCTGACTGCAAACTAAAGCTTAAAAATAATAAATCTAGCCAAGTTTGTAAGTGATAAACATGGTTTGGATTTTGGAAGCTATTTGGAATTAACAACTGACAAATGTTGTATAAAAAAGCAAATCCCCAAGCAATTAAGGTAAAAACAGCTGCTGCTGCAAACAGCTCATCTCGTGTCAAATATCGGTCAGCAAACATATAACGAAATAACCCATAAGCTGCCGAGAAGTAAGCTAAAGCTTCACAGCTGTGAGCAAAAATCTGGATGGTTAAATTGCTGTAGCCTAATAAAATAAACACTGACGATATAATTGCGCCACTTACAAAAGTAAGTCCTAAAAAGGTAAACATAGGTGTTTGACGAATCACTTTAGCAATAATGAGTAAAGCAAGTACTCCTAATGCCCAAGTTAAGGTTCTATAAACCTCATTATCAAAAGTCAGCATAGCCAGAATAAGTAAAATGAATTGCACAAACAGCAACCATGCAGAAGGCAATAATCGAAAGCTCGCCCAGAACTCGATAATAGATCGCATTTAATTATTTTCCATTTTTTCATTATGTTTTGAATTATAGAAAATCATACTGTACAAAAAATAGGATAAACAAGTTGTTCTTTATTAAGGAGCTTCTTTTCAATAACCTTTAGGAGAAAAACAAAAAAAGCCCCGTAGGGCTTTTTATGACATGTTTAATACATTCTGATTAGTGGTCTGATGCACCAGAAGCACCAATACCTGTCATTGAACGTACATATTGTGCGTCGAAAGCAGCACGTTCTTTTTTCGCACGTGCTGAGTTATCAGTCACTGAGAAGAACCAACAGCAAAGGAACGACAATGGCATCGCAAACAATGCAGGACCATTGAACGGGTTAATTGGTGTATCTGAGATTTTTAAAGTATCAACCCATACCGCTTTAGATAAGATGATCAGTACAACAGCTGTTACCAAACCAACCACCCCACCAATCACAGCGCCACGTGTGGTTAAACCTTTCCAGAACATTGAAAGAACAAGTACTGGGAAGTTCGCACAACAAGCTACAGAGAACGCTAAACCTACCATGAATGCTACGTTTTGCTTTTCAAACAAAATACCCAAGATCATGGCAAAAACTGCTAAACCAAGCGTCGCGATTTTTGACATACGAAGTTCAGAAGCAGGAGTCGTTTGACCCTTTTTAAATACGTTAGCGTATAAGTCGTGTGAAATTGCAGATGCACCTGAAAGTGTTAAACCAGCAACAACAGCAAGAATCGTTGCGAACGCTACTGCTGAAATGAAGCCCATGAACAAGTCACCGCCTAAAGCGTCACTTAAATGCACAGCTGCCATGTTGTTACCGCCAACCAGCTCAAGCTTTCCTGTCATTGCCATTTTCGCAACATCAAGGAATTGCGGGTTATTTGATACAAAAAGGATCGCACCGAAACCAATAATGAAAGTTAAAAGGTAGAAGTAACCAATAAAACCTGTTGCAACGACTACAGATTTACGTGCTTCTTTTGCGTCTTTTACAGTGAAGAAACGCATAAGAATGTGTGGAAGACCCGCTGTACCAAACATGAGTGCTAAACCAAGAGATAAAGCATCAATTGGGTTTGCAGCAAGTTTACCAGGACCCATAATTTTTGCAGCGTCTTCAAGGCTTATGTTATGGACTTTACTGAACACTTCAATAGATTGGGTGAACATATTGCTGAAACTGAAACCAACAGCTTTCATGACCATAAATGCCATAAAGGTTGCACCGCTCAGTAACATGACCGCTTTAATGATTTGTACCCATGTGGTTGCCAACATGCCACCAAAAATTACGTATGCCATCATCAATAGACCAACGATGACTACAGCAATGTTGTAGTTCAAACCAAATAGCAATTTAATCAGCTGACCTGCACCCACCATTTGCGCAATTAAATAAAATGCAACAACTACAAGTGAGCTAAAAGCAGCTAAAGTACGAACTGGTTTTTCTTCAAGACGGAATGACACTACGTCGGAAAGGTTATATTTACCGAGGTTACGTAAACGCTCTGCTACCAAGAATAAAACGATTGGCCAACCGACCATGAACCCCAGAGAATAAAGTAAGCCATCAAAACCAGAGCTAAACACCATTGCAGAAATACCAAGGAATGACGCCGCTGACATAAAGTCACCCGCAATTGCCAAACCATTTTGGAAACCACTAATTCCGCCACCAGCCGTATAGAAATCTTGTGCTGATTGAGTTTGTTTTGCAGCCCATTTAGTAATGAACAATGTGAAACCAACAAAGATGACAAACATGATGATGGCATGCCAGTTGGTTGCTTGCTGCTCAGCTTCACCTAAATCCGGGCCTGCCATAGCAACAGTTGAATATAGCGATGCTGCCGCCAGTAAGGCTTTCGCTTTTAATGAATTCCATTTCATATTAGTGTAATCCTTTCTCGTGCGTGATGGCCTCGACTTCCTTCAACGCTTCTTCACTCAACTGATCAAGGGTGTTATTCGCGATGTAGGAATACACGCCACAAAGTACGAAAGATAAAATGATAATTCCTATTCCAAGAGGAATCCCCCATGTCGTTACACCGCCACTAAATGAACTCATCAAAAATTCTTTGTTGTAGCCTACAAGTAGCATAAAGCCCACGTAGAGAATTAACATGATGATGGTGAGGGTCCAACTTAATGCACTTTTTGTCTTGACCATTTTTTGAAACTTTGGATTACGTAGAATCTGTTCCACTTGGCTTTGATCCATAACCAAACTCCTTACATAGTGCCCAACCTTGGTCACTTTTTTTTAATGTATTTTTTCATTATTAAAGTTAGCAAGATTACCTCTAAGTCGTAACTTAGACTTTGGTCGTTAAAATTTAATCAATTTATAGCTTTGTATCGGCATAGGTTATGATAGACACACGGTTTCACTTATGTAGGTCATATGAACAGCTGGCTGATTATTGGGGTGCTCACTCTTTATATTGCGCTTTTATTTGTCTGTGCTTTTTTTGGTGAGAAGCATGCCAGTCGTCTTGGCACACGTGGCCGCATGTTTTTATTTAGTTTAACTTTAGGTGTCTATTGCTCATCATGGACATTTTATGGGGCAACCGGTGCAGCCGTACGTGAAGGCGTCATCTTCTTGCCTATTTATTTAGGCCCACTGTTATTTGTCTGGTTTGGTTACGATATCTGGCGGCGTTTAGGTCGAGTACGCCAGCACCATGCGATTTCGTCAATCGCTGACTTCGTCGCAGCGCGCTATGGTAAAAGTGGTGTGCTGGCCTCATTAGTTACTATTCTGGCGGTTATCGCGATTATCCCCTATCTCGCATTACAGCTCCGTGCAATCGCTTTAAGTACCTCGGTCATTATGGAGCAAAGCTCGCATATTCATACAACGACCAACAGTGTGTTATTGCTCACCAGTGTGCTTGCGATTTTAGCCATGATCTTTGGCACCAGACAGATCGCAAACACGGAACAGCACGGCGGCCTCATGCTTGCAGTTGCATTTGAGTCATTTGTGAAGTTATTTGCCTTACTTTGCGTTGCTTTATTTTTTATTTTTGAATCACCAGCTAACCTCAGCCAAATGACCTCTGATGTAAACCAGACTTTTCAGGAGGTTCAGCTCTTTGGTGTACCTGAAACTTTCTGGATTCAAACTTTACTGGCAGGCTTAGCCATTATTTGTTTACCACGCCAGTTCCACGTGGCGGTAGTCGAGCTACGCGATGAAAAGCATATTCGCGGTGCCCGTAAATGGTTCGCGGTTTATCTCATTTTAACTATTTTAGCTATTATCCCAATCGCAAGCTGGGCTTTGCATGCCGCACCGAAATTCCTAACTGTACCCGATGTGGCTGTACTGTCACTGCCATTAAGTTACAACCAAGAATGGCTCGCTTTACTGGCCTTTTTAGGTGGCTTTTCAGCTTCGACAGGTATGTTACTGGTTTCATCAGTTGCATTGTCTATCATGCTCAGTAACGACTTGATTATGCCTGCCTTATGGCGTTTTAAATTGCTGTCGCGTCATGATAAACATTTACCTAAAGTTCTGAAGTTCAGCCGTCGTATCAGTATTGTCGCAGTGATGCTACTTGGCTTTTTATTTTTCCATTTCTTTAATGATATTAACCAACTTTCAGTTTTTGGTTTATTGGCGTTTAGTGCTGTAGCGCAGTTTGCTCCGGCACTGATTGGTGGTTTGTACTGGCGTGGCGGAAGCCGCCAAGGTGTCTATGCAGGTCTGATTGTTGGATTTTTAATGTGGAGTTATACCTTACTCTTTCCAACAATTTTGCGTAGCTTGCCTGAAGCCTATCAGGATGCTGCTCAAAGTATTTTGCTTTTTGGTCCTTTTGGCATTAATGCCTTACGTCCGGAATCTTTATTTGGTTTTGAGTCATTTGCACCTTTAACTCACGGTGTCATTTGGTCACTTGGTTTAAATATTGTTTTATATATCTGGATTTCAAAAATTTATCGACCAAGTGTGGCAGAACAAATTCAGGCAGAAAGCTTCTTCTACTATGAAACTAAGCCTTTACCATCACCGCACACATCTACTGATTTAACCTATCTTCCTCATGACGCGGCCCGTTTAAAAGTAGGTGATTTATTTGCCTTGGCAAAAAGAATTACAGGTGAGCAACCCACTACACAAGCGTTCGAGAACTTTTGTGAGCAAAATCATCTCACACTCAATCCAAATACAATTGCCAATGGTATGTGGTGGCGTTTTACCGAGCAATATCTGGCCGGTATTATCGGTGCTGCTTCTGCACGTACTTTGCTTACGACAGCCATGATTAATAACGGCCTTGCTTTGGGTCAAGTCGCTAATATTTTAGACCAAGCATCTCAGTGGCAACGTTTCAATCAAAATCTGCTTATGACCATGATTGACCACATGACCCAAGGGGTAAGTGTGGTCGATAAAAATATGTGTCTGGTCGCGTGGAACAACCAATATTTAAAACTATTTGGTTATCCAAAAGACCTTGTTTATGTCGGCTGCCCAATTGCCGACCTGATTCGTTATAACGCTGAACGCGGCGAATGTGGCCCCGGTTCAGTCGAAGAGCATGTACGCAAACGTCTTCACTGGATGAAAGTCGGCAGCGCCCACGAGTTTGAACGTATCCGTAAAGACGGCCGCGTTATTCAAATGCGAGGTAACCCAATTTCAGGCGGTGGTTTCGTCACGACATTTGCCGATATTACGGCCTTCCGTGCGAACGAAGCCGTACTTGAAGCTCGCGTAAAAGATCGGACTCAACAGCTTGCTGATGCCTTAACTGAACAACAGCTTGCACGTGAGCAAGCTGATATGGCCAATATGTCCAAGAGCCGATTTATTGCTGCGGCAAGTCACGATCTATTACAGCCTATGCATGCTGCTCGTCTGTTTAGTACTGTTCTTGAGCAAAGCATTTCGACTGAAGAAGACCGCCAAACCTTACAGCAACTTGACCGAGCACTCTATGGTGCAGAAAGTATGCTGTCTGCCCTACTCGATATTGCACGTTTGGAAGGCGGCACCATACAACCAAAAAGACAACCTTATCCGTTGCATGATTTACTCAGTGACCTTGAGTTGCAGTTTAAATCGATTGCCGCTCAGCGGAATATTTCACTAAAAGTCCACGATGTGTCTTTCTGGATCGATACTGACCCGCAGTGGATTCGTCGTATTATTCAAAACTTTGTCAGCAATGCCCTACGCTATACCGCCAAAGGTCGAGTAGTCGTAGGCGTACTTCGTTCTGCACAGCAATCTGGTCATATTCGAATTGGGGTTTGGGATACTGGACCTGGTATTGCTGAAGAACAACGAATTAAGCTATTCCAAGAGTTTGAACGTTGCGGGCATTTATCACCTTGGGGTGAACAAGGTTTAGGATTAGGTCTCGCCATCGTACAACGTATGACAGGTTTGCTAAATTACCCTGTTCATGTTTACTCGGAGCTGGGCAAAGGCTCATGCTTTATGATTGAGGTGCCTATTGTCGAGCCACCAAAAGTAGCAACACCAACTGTACAGGCCGTGCCTTTAAAAACAAAAGCCTATCGTATTTTGTGCCTAGACAATGATGAAACGATTCTTGAAGGTATGAGTAGTTTATTAGGTCGATGGGGTTATCAAGTTTTTAAAGCCACTGAACCTGAGCAAGCTCTAGACATTATTCAAAAAGAGAATATTCAGGTTTGGCTCATTGACCAGCATTTAAATAACAATCAGCTTGGCGTTGATTTTATTAATCAAAATCGTCAAGAAGATGTTCGAGTTGCCTTAATTACAGCGGACTCCCACCCCGAGTTACCACAGCAATTAAAAGAACTAAATATAGTTCTACTTAAAAAACCACTAAAACCGGCCTCATTAAGAGCGTGGTTATCTGGTCTTAAAATTGCTAGTACGACAGACTAATCATTTATCGCTTCCCAACTTTTGATAAATTTGGGGAGCGATGCTTGGCAAAAATGTTTAGCTAAATTTAAGCCAATAGGCAGAAATGCTCAAAATGTCTACTTTTACTCAATAAATTATTGACCAAAATTTCCAAAGATTCTTTTTCTATGGCAAAGCTCACCTTTTTTGTAAGTGAACACTTGTACACTTAGTTACAATTTAATAAGTCATTGTTTTTACAATTATTTATTTACTAAAAATCACTATATACGACTTTAGTCGTATTCTACTTGCATTCTGCATGACACATAAATATTCAAAACGCATTTTATTCGTCTGACGATTTATTTGAACTTATTTTGCCTGATCGCACCCCTGCTCATGAATTAACGCAAAGGACCACTGCCATGAATATTTCTGATAACAGCCCGCAAGGCCAACTTTCTTCTCAACAGTTTTATCGCCAATACAGTGCCAATGCCTTACTTCCAGAGTTAGATTGGCAAAGTATTTTTCCGCACAGCAAGCTGAGCGAAGCACATATCAAAGCTCTTAATACAATTTATCAGTGTGCTGTGCCCCTCGCACTTAATGTGTTTCATGATTTAAATTTTGATGTATTTGCACCTGCTGCTTATCATCCGCAAGGTTTGGGCTTATTTGACAAGTTAGCGCAACAAGAAGAGAACTTCTTAAAAGTCCTCACTGCTGAAAGTGAAAATCTTGATCATGACACACGCCATCAAATCTGGAGCATGTTACTCCGCGGTGGTGCTGTTCTGGTTTTCAAGGCTTGGCTTGGCCATGTCAAACTCGGAGAAAACCAGTTAGATATGACTCAGTTCGATGAGCTTTCTGACTTGCTCTTTATTAAGACACCTCCACATCAACTTGCTGAGCGTTTGCATGTAGATGAAAAAGCAAAACTTGACCATATCTTCTTAATGTATGGCAATGATATTTTTCTTGATCGGTTCAACAGTCTAGAAACCGCAGCACTTTTTGTTGATTTAGGGGTTTATGATGCAGCTTTCTTAAGCTTACGTGATGACCGCGTGGCTGAATATTTAAAAAGTAAAGGCTACGTAACTCAAGAACAAATTGATGATTTGCAATGTGCTCTTAACCCACTGTACTGCGACAGCCTAACACCTAAGCAAGATTGCCTTGCTTAAGTGGAACATATAAAAAAGACCTCAATTGAGGTCTTTTTTATTTTAGATTTTTTTATCTTCAATATTTAATGCGCTGATTGCCAATACAGCCTGTGTACGATTTTGTACGCCTAATTTTCTGAAAATGGCGGTTACATGCGCTTTAATGGTAGCCTCTGAAACATCGAGTTCATAAGCGATCTGTTTATTTAATAAACCTTCTGCAACCATCATCAAAACACGGAATTGTTGAGGCGTTAACGACTGAATACGTTCAGCCAAAGCAGTTTCATCTGCCGCTCTCGGATCAAGATTAATATTTGATGGAAGGTTTGGTGGTAACCAGATTTCGCCATCTAGAACTTGACGAATCGCTTCACCAATATGACTTGGATGAGCCGATTTAGGAATATAACCCATTGCACCATGTGCAATCGCACGTTGGATAATTGACGCTTCTTCGTGTGCAGAAACCACAATAATTGGAATAGAGGGATATTGTGCTCTTACATAGACCAGAGCAGAAAAGCCTGAAGCACCTGGTAAGTTTAAATCAAGTAATACCAGATCAGGTTCTGCCCCATTTTCCAAACGCTCATAAAACTCATCAACCGAAGCTGTTTCATGAATTTGTGCCTGTGGCAGGCTATAACGTACTGCTTGAATCAAAGCATGACGAAACAAAGGATGATCATCAACGATTAAAATATTCATAAGCGATTAAAGTAATCTTGAGCATAAGTATGGCCTATTGTAACCCTACTATTTAGATGAAAGATATGCTCATCTTATCCATTTTTATGCAAAATGTTGTTAAATACAGACCTTTGCTTCGTTTTTCCGTTGTTTTTTACCTTTTAATCAAAATTAATCTATTTTTTATATAAGCTTCATTTTTATTCTAAAAAAGATATCACCAATAATTATATAAAATAAAAACAATTGCTTAACTTACTATTAAATTATAAAAATCAACTATTCGGGTTTTATATTTAAAACTGATAAGGTTGACCAATTTCGTTATTTTACAGTTTGCCGTCATTGTTGATTAATAAGTCCAATGTTGTTTTTTAGGCTTAGGAACCAAATCATGACTGGTATCGTATCATCAAAACCTTTAAATATTGTTGCTGTTTCTGGTGGCTTAAATACCCCATCTAAAACCGAAAGTCTAGTTCAGGCCATTCTTGATGAGTTATCTGAAGCAATTGATATTCAAGTTCACTTTATTAAATTAAGTGAAATCGGACCATTATTAGGCGGTGCATTTTATCGAAATCAACTTCCGCAACGTGTACAAGATGACCTTGCTGCAGTTGAAGCAGCAGATGCCTTGATTGTGGGTACACCTGTCTACCGTGCCTCTTTTACCGGTCTTTTCAAACACTTCTTTGACTTCGTTGAACAAACTGCATTAGTCGATGTACCTGTACTTTTAGCTGCATCAGGTGGTAGTGATCGCCATGCTCTGGTACTCGAACACCAACTTCGCCCATTGTTCAGCTTCTTCCAAGCACAAACTTTACCAATTGGCGTATACGCAACAGATCGCGACTTTACTCCTGAATATACAGTGAAAAGTGAGCAACTAGCTGACCGTATTACACTGGCCGTAGCGCGTGCATTGCCAATTCTAGAATGGGCGCCAGCAAAAGGTAAACGTGCTGAGGTGGTTAAACCTAAATCTCAACAAGCGAATCAAGAGCTTGGTATTAACAAGCAAATTGAGCAAGAAGAAGTATTACCTTCGGCAGCTGTACCAAACCTTGATGCAGCAGAATCTCGTTTGCATCACAAGTCCGGTAAATCATTAACGCATGTTGCCTAAGCGCAATATAGCTAAATAAAAATAACGAATGGGGAGAGAGCACCATGACGCAATTACAACAACCAATTAAATTTGCTTATTGGGTACCAAATGTAAGCGGTGGCCTTGTAGTGAGTAACATCGAACAGCGTACAGACTGGAGTTATGACTACAATGTTCGACTTGCACAGGCAGCCGAAAACAATGGTTTTGAATATGCGCTCACCCAAATTCGTTTTACGGCGGGCTATGGGGCAGAAAACCAGCATGAGTCTGTGAGTTTCAGTCATGCATTACTTGCAAAAACTGAAAAACTTAAAGTGATTGCGGCAATTCTGCCCGGCCCTTGGAAACCGGCACTTGCAGCTAAACAGTTGGCTACGATTGATTATCTAACCGAAGGCCGTATTGCTATTAATGTGGTAAGTGGCTGGTTTAGAGGCGAGTTTGATGCCATTGGTGAAGAGTGGCCTGAGCATGATGAGCGTTATGTTCGCTCTGAAGAGTTTATTCGCACGCTAAAAGGAATCTGGACCACAGATAACTATAGTTTCGATGGTAAGTATTACCAATTCCAGAACTACACACTTAAGCCGAAACCTCTGCAAAAACCACACATTGAAGTCTTTCAGGGCGGCAGTTCACGTGCAGCAAGAGATATGGCGTCTCGTGTATCCGACTGGTATTTTACCAATGGTAATACTGTAGAAGAAATTCAAAAACAAGTCGAAGATATTCGTACCAAAGCAAAAGCCAATAATCACCATGTCAAAATTGGGGTAAATGCGTTCATTATTGCCAGAGATACCGAAGGAGAAGCAAAAGCGGTACTGCAAGAAATTATTGATAAAGCCAACACTGAAGCCGTAAATGCGTTTGGCGATGCAACTCGTGAAGCGGGTGCGGCTTCACCAGAACAAGAAGGCAACTGGGCAAAATCAACTTTTGAAGATTTAGTTCAATATAACGATGGCTTTAAAACCAATTTAATTGGTACACCTCAGCAAATTGCAGAGCGTATTGTGGCGCTTAAAAATGTAGGTGTCGATTTGGTACTTTCCGGATTCTTACACTTTATTGAAGAGGTGGAATATTTCGGAGAAAAAGTGCTGCCGCTCGTTCGTCAGTTAGAACTTCAACAGGAAAAGGAGGTAGAAATCCAAGCGAAATCAGCCTAAAAAACTCCAGTTAAAACAGCGCAAGATAATAAAAACAACAAATTAAAATAAAGTTTTATTGGCTCCAAGACTCGGCTTGGAGCTTTTATTTTTTAAGGTTTCTCAACTTCTCGAACGACTGTTTCAACCGAATATCGGCACCATTTTGAAAGAACCTCAATAAATTCATTTAATGCTGCAGGTTCAAAATGACTTACAATCATATAACAGGCATTACCCATAACCTTAAAGCATTCATCAATCTGTTCGTATTGCTTGACCAAATTTTCAATTTCTTCAAAAGCGCGTTGTTCATTTAAATGCAAATGAATAAATTGTTTATGTAGGTATTGCACAGCAATGGTGTAGTTTTTGATAACTCCTGCATCCATCAACTGGGCTATTCGAGCACCTACAGCCTGCCCCGTTCGATGGACACGCTGACCAATTTCTTTATTTGTTAAACGGGAATCTTGCTTGAGTAATGCAATAATTTTTAGATCAATCGGGTCTAATTCAATATTCATTTTTCATGGCGAAAGAAAACTTGCGATAATGCTTTCATTTGACTATAGCCGATTTTTCAAGCAGAGAATAATCTTGTTTTATCTCATATCAACAAGAGTGTTCTCATGAAACAAGCACTGTTAGTTATCGATGTTCAAAATGATTATTTTAAAAATGGCAAAATGGAATTAGTTGGGCCAGATCAAGCGCTCGATAAAATAAAGCAGCTTGAACAATATTTTAACGAGAAAAATTTACCAATCATTTATGTACAACATATTAACCCACCACAAGCGAGTTTCTTCCAAGAAAATACAGATGGGGTTTTACTTCATCCTGAACTTAGTGTCGATAGTGATTCATTAATCGTGACAAAGCATTATCCAAATAGTTTTTTAGAGACCAATTTAGAAGAACTTTTAAAAGCGCATCAAATTGAGCAACTCGTGATTACAGGCATGATGACACATATGTGTATTGACTCAGGGACACGTGCGGCTAAAGAACTAGGTTATCAACCCATCTTAATTGCAGATGCAACAGCAACTCGTGATTTAAGCTATGCTGGAAAGACTGCAAAAGCTGAAGACGTGCAAATAGCTTTTTTAACTGCGCTTAGTACATTTGCAAATGTACAAAATACGACTGACTTTCTAGCAAGCTCTTAATGGCGCTTAATAAAAAAGCCCCCTTAGGGGCTTTTTTAGAGATTATTTTTGTCTATCGGGATAAACCGTGGCAATTAACTGCTCTACTACAGCAGGTTCAGCTAAGGTTGAGGTATCGCCCAAACTATCAAGCTCGTTTGCCGCAATCTTTCTTAAAATACGGCGCATGATTTTGCCAGAGCGCGTTTTAGGTAATGCTGGCGCCCAATGCAATGCATCTGGTGACGCTACTGGCCCGAGTACTTTACGTACCCAGTTAATTAACTCTTTACGCAGCTCTTCCGATTCTGGAACACCCGCCTGTAAGGTCACGAAAGTACAAATACCTTGTCCTTTAATATCATGCGGCATACCCACCACGGCTGCTTCTGCTACTGATTCATGTGAAACAAGAGCACTTTCAATTTCAGCCGTACCTAGACGGTGGCCTGAAACGTTTAATACATCGTCAACACGACCTGTAATCCAGTAATAACCATCTTCATCACGGCGGGCGCCATCACCTGTAAAATAAGTATTTTTGAAGGTTGAGAAATACGCCTCAATAAAGCGGTCTGGGTCCCCCCAAATGGTACGCATCTGACCTGGCCATGAATCTTTAATCACAAGGTTACCTTCAGCTGCACCTTCTAACTCGTTACCTTCACCATCTACAATCGCTGGTTGAATACCAAATAAAGGACGCGTTGCCGAACCTGGTTTTAAAGCTGTTGCACCCGGTAATGGCGCAATCAAAATACCACCTGTCTCAGTTTGCCACCATGTATCAACAATCGGGCAACGGCCTTCGCCGACAACATTGTAGTACCAGTTCCAAGCCTCTGGGTTAATAGGTTCACCAACCGAACCAAGTAAACGTAAACTGCTACGATTACTTTCACGTACATACGAATCGCCTTCTCGCATCATGGCACGAATCGCGGTTGGCGCTGTATACAAGATAGAAACTTTATGTTTATCGACCACATGACCAAGACGTGCCCATGTTGGATATTGAGGTACACCTTCGAACATTAAGGTGGTCGTACCATTTGCCAACGGACCATAAATCAGATAACTATGCCCTGTAATCCAACCAATATCGGCTGTACACCAATACACATCGTCTTGTTTTAAATCGAAGACTTCTTTGAAAGTACTGGTTACATAGACCAGATAACCGCCTGTGGTATGCAACACACCTTTGGGTTTACCTGTTGAGCCTGAGGTATAAAGAATAAATAAAGGGTCTTCTGCCTTCATTGGTTCTGGAGGACAGTCAGCATCCACCTCCATAATAATAAGGTGATACCACAAATCACGGCCTGGCTTCATTTCGATTGGGTTTGCATTACGGTAAACCACAATCACATTTTCAACACATTCGGTACCCGGCAATGCTAAAGCCAAATCGACATTTTCTTTAAGTGGTAACAGCTTACCGGCACGTAGGCTTGAGTCTGCGGTAATTACAAGTTTAGCTTGGCTGTCTTCAATACGGCTTGCCAAAGAGTCTGGCGAGAAGCCACCAAATACCACACAGTGAACTGCACCAATACGGGCACAGGCTAACATGGCAATTGCAGCCTCAGTCACCATTGGCATATACAGCACAACGCGGTCACCTTTACCAATGCCATATTTCTTCAAAACGTTGGCAAAGCGGCAGACTTCATCGTGTAATTCTTTATAAGAAACGATTTTATGACGAGAAGGATGGTCACCTTCCCAAATAATGGCAGGTTTATGTGGATGTTCTTTAAGATGCCTGTCCAAACAGTTTGCTGACACGTTCAACTCACCATCAGCAAACCACTCAATTTTGAAATTGTCTTTGTCAAAACTGGTATTTTTAACTTGGGTAAATGGCTTTATCCAATCGACAATTTTAGCTTGCTCTGCCCAGAATTCATCTGGGTTTTCGATAGAGTGTTGATAACGTTTAAAGTAGTCTGCTTCAACAGTACGAGCTGTTTTTTTAAATTCATCTGGTACTGGATAGATCTCATTCATACGCAACTTCCTTGATCTTGTGCATCCCATCTCGAGACTGTGGCTATTATTTTACTGGATCTTATTTGTATGCCTTTTCAGTATGATGACTCTCTCAAAGTCAAAACAATCCAACTTTGGTCATATATTGACCACTTACTCAAACATACGAAATTGTGAACATTTTTATAAAATTAAGTTGATTTAAAACATTTGTCTATAGCTTTTACTTTTATAATTTTTTTAAGTTTTGATGGTTTTGACCATCAACAAAGTTTATTTTAGCTTTTAGAAGCAGTGCAGGAATAAAATAAGATGTTTGCCGAAACTCCCTCTTCACGACCACCAGAGCTTCCGTTTAAAGATAGTCCTTTTTCAATTCATGGTCGCTTTAACCGCATGAGTTATTTAGGTGGATATGGCCTAATTTATTTAATTACACTTATAGGTTATTTCATTTTAGCTTCCTTTCTTGGAAGTTTTCAGCTTTCAAGCGATCTATTTAATTTTGAGTTTTATAGCTCTCTTTCCGGCGTAAGTGCCTTAGTAGTATGGGCTTTTTGGCTATTTTTGATCTACCTCAATATTATTCTGGTCGTTCGGCGCTTACACGATTTAAATAAAAGTGGCTGGATGGGCCTGCTGTTATTTATTCCGGTGGTTCAGTTCTTTTTTATGATCTATTTATTACTTGCTTCTGGTACTGCAGGCCCAAATCAGTATGGCCCTGTTCGGCCTTCAACCTTTATCGAGAAACTGATGGCTTGGCTTATTTTAATCGCTATTTTAATTAGCCTTATTTCTACCGCAGGCTTTTTTTACTACTTCTCTGGTACCGATACTATCCAAACCCCAACACAAATTTTACAAAAAGGAACGCAATACTTTTAATTAAAAAACACTTTATTATTTAGATGAACTCATTATAGTAGGCGCACATTTTATCTCCTACTATGATGAAAGCTAAAAAAGCTTTCATGAATTTATTTAATTAGAGACTTGTCGTGGCTGATGAACAAAAATCCTTAACGGATGTTGCAAAAAATACAGGCGAACTTTTGCAAGAAGCAGGTACTAAAACCACTCAAACGGTTCTAGCACATACCGAGAAATATCATGATGCCTATACTACTATCGACAAAATCGTAGATAGTTTTTGGGAACGTGTACCTTATATCTGCATTGCGATTACCGTTTTTATTATTTTTTGGCTACTGACCAAATTATTTAAATTCTTTGTGCGTAAGACTTTAGAAAATCGTTCTTATACTCGCCAAAATTTGGTTCTTGTTTTAAACCGTGTCGGTAGTACAGCAATCTTATTCTTTGGTTTCTTAATTGCTTTAGTCATTATGATTCCAGGGTTTACGCCAGGCCAACTCATGAGTGCATTGGGTATTGGTTCGGTCGCAATTGGTTTTGCATTTAAAGATATTTTCCAAAACCTGCTTTCAGGTATTTTGATTTTATTGAGCGAGCCATTCCGTATTGGCGATTCGATTGTAGTGAATTCACTTGAAGGAACTGTAGAAGATATTCAGATTCGTGCAACGTTCCTGCGCTCACCGGATGGCCGTCGTATCGTTATTCCAAATGCAACCGTTTATACGAGTGCTTTAACGGTAAATACGGCTTACCAACAACGTCGCTGTGAGTTCGTAGTCGGTATTGGTTATGATGACGATGAGCAAAAAGCGAAACAAATTATTTTAGATATTCTCAATAATGACCGTAATGTACTCAGCCAGCCTGCTTTCTCGGTTAACGTGACAGCTCTAGCAGACTTCTCGGTTAACCTTACGGTACGTTGGTGGATTAATACCACTGAGACAGATATTTCGTCATCTACAAGCACTATTCAAGCTGAAGTAAAACAAGCCTTTAATGCAAATGGCATTAATATTCCTTACCCTATTCAGGAATTAAAAATGGCCGCTAATCATTCGCCATTGAATGCTGAGAACTCAGCTAAATAAACGCCCTAAAATATAAGAAATAGACGTTTCGGTTCTTAAAATACGGTTGCCTAAGCTCATCGCTTGGCAACCGTTTTTTATGAGTAAATCAACTTCATAAGGAATAAATCCCCCTTCCGGCCCAACCACTACACTACAAGCATGGCTAATATTAATTGGCATACTCTGCTCGGCATAAGGGTGAGCCACATAGGCAGGAGATTCTTCTGAAATTAGGGCTGGCAAAACGTCTTCAACAAAAGGTTTAAAACGTTTATACATTTGAATTTCAGGAACAATTGTGTCGCCTGCTTGCTCAAGTCCAAGCGTAACGTATTGTTCAATTTGCTGTAAAAATGGCGTTTGCCAATAGCTTTTATCAACGCGATAACTATGAATTAGGCTTATCTTTTCAACACCTAAAGTCACACTGTCCATAATTAGGCGACGTAAGACTTTAGGCCGTGGTAAAGCCAAAATTAAATGAACTGGAAGCTTCGTTGGTACTGCTTCTTCACGAATAGGGCGTATACGGACTTCGTGCTCATTTATTGAAACAATTTCAGTGATATAACGGACGCTGTTACGAATACCAACTTTTAGGTTCTGGCCGACCGTGATATCAAGATGTTCACGCAAATGCTGTAATTGACGTTTTGAATGGATAGACCATGTATCCGATTGAACATCTTCAGGCTCTAGTAAAACAATATTCATGGTTTTTCGGCCAAATACCGGTTAATCACCCCGATATGTTTTTGTAATGAACCTTGATTACGATGCAATACTTTATGCGCCTGTGCCACTAGCTGTTCAGTCGCCTCAGGTTCTGCCAGACACGCTAGCCAGATATCAACGACCTGCTGTGCATCTTGAGCGATAAGCACAGCATTTTCATCAATGAATTCATCAACGATCGTTTGAAAGTTAAAGTAACGCGGTCCAACCACTGTAGGTACATTTAAAACCATAGGTTCTAAAATGTTATGTCCACCACCCGGCTCATTTAAAGAACCACCTACAAAGCACACCTGACTTAAGGCATACCATAACCAAAGCTCCCCCATGCTGTCGGCTAAATAAACCTGTGTGCTCGCATGGATACTCTGTCCCATACTTCTACGATGCGTAACTAAATTTAAATTTTGGCAAATTTCAAATACTTCGTCGAAACGTTCAGGATGACGAGGCACCACAATACACACCAACTCACGGTCTGAATTTAAATGAGGCGCAAGTGCTTCTAAAATTTGTTGTTCTTCAGGTGCATGTGTACTGGCAATCGTCACAACCTGACGGTTTTCCAAATACCACTGCTGATGCAATTGGGCAGCTTGCTTAATAAAAGCCTCAGGTGCATGAATATCAAATTTAATATTTCCAACAACCTGACTTTTATGCTCATCTAAACCAAGCTCGACATAACGCTGACGGGTTGCACTATCTTGCGCTAATACCCAATCGATTTGCTTTAACATACCGGCAGTTAAACTTGAGACTTTACTATAACCCTTTGCTGACTTTTCAGATAAACGAGCATTAAGTAATAAGCATGGTACATGCTGTAATTTGGCTTGATCAATTAAATTGGGCCAAAGCTCAGTTTCAACTAATGCTAAAAGTCTCGGTTTGTATGATTCGAAAAATTGTTTTAAAAGAGGCTTTTGATCTACAGGCAAATAAACTGCTTGGAATAAATCTAAATATGGCTCTTTTAAAAAAAGTGACTTAGCGCGTGCCTGACCGGTTTTTGTAGTATTGGTCACTAAAACTGGCTGGCCAAGTTTGAGATAGTGCTCAATAAGTGGCTGCGCAGCATTGGTTTCTCCAACTGAAACCGCATGAAACCAGATGGCTTTTACATTTTTCGGATCTTCAAACGGCCCAAATCGTTCCAGACATTCCTGATGATATAATTCCAGACTTTCTGCACGTCTTTTTATCCGCCAACGATAAAACGGTTTTAATAAATGGAGTGCTGTGTTGTACCAAAAAGGGGTCGCCAAGCGGTTTGCCTCAAATAGTCAAAATTTAAAAACTGGGGAAAATATAACATAGATAAAAAAAATGGCAGAGTTTCGATACCTAAACTCTACCATATACAAGAAAAGTCATTGACTGAACTCACAAAAGAGCAAGTTCAGTAAATAGTAAATCTAAATAAAATAATGATTTTAAGAAGCTTCTAAAGCAGGATAGTCCGTATAACCTTCAGCGCCTTTAGCATATAAAGTCGTTGGTTGAAGCTCATTTAATGGCAGACCTTGCTCTAAACGTTGTAATAGATCAGGGTTAGCAATATAAGCCTTACCAAAAGATACAGCATCTGCCTGACCTTCACGCAAAATACGTTTTGCTGACTCTGGTGTCAGGTTTTCATTGGCAATCCACACGCCATTAAATTTTTGACGTAATTGTGGACCGATACTATCGGCTGCTTCATATTCACGAGAGAAAATGAAGGCAACATTACGTTGACTTAATTGTTCAACCACATAACCGAATGTCGCTAGCGGATTTTCATCACCCATATCATGAGAGTCGCCACGCGGTGCAATATGTACACCTACTCGGCCAGCGCCCCACACTTCAATAAATGCATCAACCACTTCCAATAACAAGCGGGCGCGGTTTTCAACTGGACCGCCATACTCATCATTACGTTGGTTGGTATTACTTTGAAGGAACTGGTCAACTAAATAACCATTTGCAGCATGTAATTCAACACCATCAAAACCTGCTGCTTTAGCTAGTTCTGCTGAATGTTTATATTGAGCAACAACTTCTTTAATTTCTTCAATCGAAAGCGCACGTGGTTTTACATATGGGCGTTTAGGGCGTAATAAACTTACTTCACCCGCAGGTTGAATTGCACTTGGAGCAACAGGAATATCACCATCCAAAAGTTCAGGATCGGAAATACGACCCACATGCCAAAGTTGAACTACAATTTTTGAACCTTGTGCATGAACTGCTTCAATAATCTTATTCCACGCTTGTGCCTGCTCTTGTGACCATAGTCCAGGGGTGTCTGCATAACCCACAGTTTTTGAACCAATCACTGTTGCTTCAGTGAGAATGAGACCAGCATTTGCACGTTGCTGATAATATTCCACCATTAAGTCGTTTGGAACACGACTTTCTCCACTACGTGCACGTGTTAATGGGGCCATTACCAGTCGATTTTTAATTTCAAAATCACCAACTGTTAAGGGAGTATTGAGTTCAGCCATGATCGCCTCGACTTACACTTTATTTGTTTTAAAGTGTTTGTTTTAAATGTTCGATATATTGCTGAATCAAAGCTTCGTTACGTGAAAAATAAGACCATTGTCCATATTTTTGGACCTGAATGAGACCAGCCTGCTGTAATACAGACAAATGATTGGACATTGTAGACTGAGCTACTTTACCCAAACGTTCAATATGACCTGCGCAAACCCCTTTTTCAAAACTACCACCACATTCTTCTACCGGTAAATAATGCGCAGGTTCCTTTAACCATTGCAGAATCTGCCGACGAAGAGGATTGGCTAGGGCTTTGCTAATTGCATCAATATCCATAGGCTCAACACGTCTTTTAAACGAACAAAGCTTTGTTCAGCATTTCGAAAACATAATATCGCATTTTTTCGATATTCATATCCATTTTTTTCGATATTCATATCGTATTTTTCCGATTAACTTCCGATCACTGAACTGCTTTGCCGTTTTAATCGCTAAAAATTTAATAGTTTAAAAGAACTAAAAGTTCAAAAGACTCTTATAACCCCTGCTTTAAACTCGCTTCAATGAAGCGATCAAGATCACCGTCAAGAACTGCACCAGTATTTGAGTTTTCAACACCTGTACGTAAGTCCTTAATACGAGAGTCATCAAGTACATAAGAACGAATTTGGCTACCCCAACCAATATCAGACTTCGAGTCTTCAAGTGCTTGAGCTGCTTCATTACGTTTTTGCATTTCTAGTTCATATAATTTTGCACGTAACTGTTTCCATGCATGATCACGGTTCGCATGTTGTGAACGTTGGTTCTGACATGCAACCACAATACCTGATGGAATGTGCGTCAAACGAACTGCTGAATCTGTTTTGTTAATGTGCTGACCACCTGCACCAGATGCACGGTAAGTATCGGTACGAACATCAGAAGGATTAATATCGATTTCGATATTGTCATCAACTTCTGGTGAAATAAATACCGCAGAGAATGAAGTATGACGACGGTTACCACTGTCAAATGGTGACTTACGCACTAAACGGTGTACACCAGATTCTGTACGTAACCAGCCATATGCATATTCACCTTCAACGCGAATCGTTGCAGATTTGATACCTGCTACATCACCATCAGATACTTCCATAAGTTCTGCTTTAAAACCGTGACGTTCAATCCAGCGCATATACATACGTAATAACATTGAAGCCCAATCTTGTGCTTCTGTACCGCCTGAACCTGCTTGAATCTCGACATAGCAAGGATTCGGGTCCATTGGGTTGCTAAACATACGGCGGAATTCAAGTTTTGCTAATTCTTCTTCGGCAGTGCCAAGCTCAGATTGTACATCTACCAGCAAGCTTTCATCATCAGCTTCAACAGCTAAATCCAGCATTGCTTTTGCATCTTCAAGCTGTGTAGATAAACCATCTAAAACGTTAATAACGTTTTCTAGTTCGCCCTTTTCTTTTGCCATTGCCTGAGCACGGTTTTGATCATTCCAGATCGCAGGGTCTTCTAACTCACGTAAAACTTCTTCTAAACGTTCTTTTTTCAGATCGTAGTCAAAGATACCCCCGTAGTGTTTGGCTACGATCAGTTAAGTCTTTCAATTGGTTTAGATAAGGATTAATTTCCACGCGAGTGTTCCCATAAAAACAGATAAACAGTCGAATATTTTATCATAGCTATGGTTATCTTCGAACCTGCTTTAATTTATAACTGTCATTTCAATTTATAAATTTTTTAATTTTCTTTCAGAAGATTTTAAGCTTAATTCGTAACATCCCCATACAAAATTGGGTACTTTTCCAGCATTTTTGAATTTCTACACAAAATCTCCTCAATTTTAATAAAATAAAACATTATGTTTTTATTATTTAAAATCAATATATTAAATTAAATATAGTTACAGAAAAAGCACATGGTTACAGTCCGGTTACTTGCACAAGATTGACGGTAAATGATTTTGCTCTAGACTAAAAGTTGTAACAAAACATTTATAAAATCGTTTTTAGAGGGGAGAGATTCCATGAAAAAACTAGCAATTGCATCAGCTCTTTTATCTGCACTTGCAGTAAGTGGCGCAGCAAACGCTTACCAAGCTGAAGTTGGTGGTTCTTACACTTATCTTGATCCAGATAACGGCAGCAGCGTAAGTAAATTTGGTGTTGATGGGACTTATTATTTCAACCCTGTTCAAACACGTAATGCACCGCTTGCTGAAGCAGCATTCTTAAACCGTGCAAGCAACGTTAACGCACACGTTAACTATGGCGATAACAGCGGTACTAAAGATACTCAATATGGCGTAGGCGTTGAATACTATGTTCCTAACACTGACTTCTACCTTAGCGGTGATGTAGGCAGAAATGAACGTGAAATCGACAACACAAACTACGATCAAAAAGTTACAACTTATGCTGCTGAAGTAGGTTACTTACCAGCACCAGGTTTGTTACTTGCTTTGGGTGTTAAAGGTTATGACGAAAAAGACGGTAAAGACGGCGCAGATCCTACCGTTCGTGCGAAATACGTAACTCAAGTTGGTCAACATGACGTAAACCTTGAAGCGTATGGTGCGTTTGGTGACCTTGACGAATATAAAGTGCGTGGTGACTACTACATCGATAAAACTTTAAGTTTAGGTGTGGACTACTACAACAATGACTTAACTGATAAAGACGAATGGGGCATTAATGCTAAAAAATTCTTAAATCAGCAAGTAAGTCTTGAAGGTCGTATTGGTTTCGGTGATAACGACAACACTTATGGTGTTCGTGCAGCATACCGCTTCTAATCTTACCTAAATTTAAAAAATCCGCTCAATTGAGCGGATTTTTTTATTGATTTAAATGCACAATTCGTAGCTGTAAGCTCACATTGCCATTAAAAACATTACGGTCTATTTCATAAACTAAATGTACATGGTCACGCATTGGATCAAACTCGAAGCGGCCTGCTGCGTTAAAAGCAATCGCATCGAAACTGTATTGATCTATCGCTAGTCTAAGTTTCAGGTGTGTCTCTTTGAGCCAACGGAAATCGATAACTTTAAAATGTCCCTCAAATTGAGGCAGTGGAAATTTTTGTCCCCAGGGCCCTAACTGCTCAATCCAGTTCAAGGTATCTAACTGCAAAGCAGAGACAGGTAACTCACCATCAGTCCATAATGTCGCTTGAAAGATTGATTCATCCATCGTAGCGACACAATCATTAAATACTGTCTTAAAAGCTTCAAAGTTTTCTTTACGAATCGTAAGGCCGGCTGCCGCAGCATGTCCACCAAAATGGCTGACCAACTCAGGATGTTGTTCAGCAACTTGCTCAATAGTATCTCGAATGTGAACACCATCGATTGAACGTGCTGAGCCCTTAATATGAATGCCATCCTCATCGGGTGCAAAAACAATCGTTGGCCGATGGAATTGCTCTTTCAAACGCCCCGCGACAATCCCGATGACACCTTGGTGCCAGTTTTCTTCAAACAGAACAAGCGCCGCAGGAATATCTTGTTGTGAGAGTTGTAAACTGTCTAAAGCAGATAAAGCTTGTTGCTTCATCTCCCCTTCAATTTGACGGCGATCGATATTTAACTGATTTAATTGCTGAGCAATGGGGTATGCAGTTTCCATCGTATCAGCTAATAAACACTCGATCCCAATGCGCATGCTCTCCATACGCCCAGCAGCATTAATGCGTGGTCCAAGCACAAAACCTAAGTCTTGCGCACGTATTGAAGTTGCTTCCCGACCAGCAATATCGAGTAAAGCTAAAATCCCTACTCGACACTGATGTTGCTGAATACGTTTTACACCGGCATCAACCAAAATACGGTTGTTATAATCCAAAACAGCAACATCGGCATAAGTTCCCAAAGCGACTAAATCTAAATATTGAGTCACCTTACTTGTGCTTTTGCCTTGTCTATTGCGTAGACTCGCCAAATTGGCAAGTACATAAAAAGCAACGCCAACACCGGCAAGCGCCTTACTTGGAAACTCACATCCTAATTGGTTCGGGTTTACTACCGCCTCAGCAAGCGGGGTTTCTTTGGTCGTTAAATGATGGTCGGTAATAATCACTTGCATGCCTAAGGCATGTGCTGCATCAACACCAGCATGGCTGGAAATTCCATTATCTACCGTAATTAATAGATCGGGTTTATAAGTTTGATAAGCAAGCTCAGCAATGGCTGGAGTAAGGCCATAACCATATTTGAAACGATCTGGTACCAGATAGTCGACTTGTGCGCCCATATCGCGAAGCACGAGCATCATTAAAGCAGTGCTAGTTGCACCATCAGCATCATAGTCTCCTACAATGACAATTTTTTTCTGCTCATCGATGGCTTGGTCCATTAATGCGACAGCAGCGTCCAACCCTTTGAGCTCTGGAGCAAGCAGGTTCTTAAGTTTTAGCTCTAATTCTTGTTCAGATTGCACCCCACGTCTTGCCAAAATCTCGGCAATAAACGGAGGCACGCCCTGAAACTGTTCAGGGCGCGTCAATAAAGGTCTTTGTTTAATTTGTATTTTTGTCATTTAAGGCATCAGTCGGTGCAATGTCCATTGACCGTCGATTTTTTCATAACTCAAGCGGTCATGTAAACGATTTGGTCGTCCTTGCCAGAATTCATAATAGTCCGGTTGCAGACGATATCCGCCCCAAAACTCTGGCTTATCGAGTACTTCACGGCTTTGAACTTGTTGTTGCAAGTCTTGAAAACGCTGTTGCAACAACTCTCGGCTTTCTATCTTACCGCTTTGCGGTGTACTGATATGAGCTGCAATCTGGCTATCACGTGGACGCTTATGATAATAGTCGGTAGATTCCTGTTCAGGAATTTTGACGACATGACCACCCACTCGTACCTGACGCTCTAAGCTAGGCCAATAAAATAACAGTTCAGCATAGGGATTTTCTGCCAAATCTGCCCCTTTCTGACTGTCATAGTTGGTATAGAAATCATAACCTGCTTCTGTCGCACCGCGTAACAATACAGTTCTGACATGTGGACGACCGCTAGCGCTCGCAGTTGCTAAAGACATCGCATATGGTTCGTGCAAGTTGGCGGCTAAGGCATGATTAAACCAACCTAAGAATTGTTCATGCGGATTACTCGCGACTTGTGTTTCGTACAATTCACCTTGTTCATAGCTTAAACGTAATTCGCTTAAGTCTTTAATGACGTCACTCATGCCATATACCTTATGCAACTTGCGCTTGTGAACGGACTGCATTTGCCAAATGTTCAGCCAAAGCATTCACTTCTTGTTCGTCATCACCTTCAACCATGACACGAATGACTGGCTCAGTTCCAGACTTACGAACTAAAATACGTCCACGTCCTTTAAGCTGTTCTTCTGCTTTATTGAACTCAGTCACTAATGCTGGAATAGAGTATGGATCAAGCATTTGTTCTAAACGTATATTTACAAGCACTTGTGGGAATAATTTAAAGTCCTGAACCAATTCATGGAGCGCTTTATTTTGCTCAACCATTACAGTTAACACTTGAAGTGCTGCAATAATCGCATCACCTGTTGTGCTCTTATCTAACGTTAAAATATGTCCAGATGGCTCTCCACCTGTAACCCATCCATTTTCATCTAATGCTTGTAATACATAGCGGTCACCAACTTTTGCACGAACAAAGCCAACGTTTGCTTTTTCAAGTGCAATTTCAAGCGCCATATTACTCATAACAGTACCAACAATACCTACTGGCTTGTTTTTCGCTTGAGTCGCCAAAATATATAAGATGTGGTCACCATCAATTAAGTTCCCAAACTTATCAACCATCACGACACGGTCGGCATCGCCATCAAAGGCAATTCCTAGATCAGCTTCTTGCTCAACTACTGCTTTTTGTAAACTTTCTGGGTGAGTCGAACCACAGTTTTCATTAATATTTAAACCATCTGGTTCGTTGTACAGAGCAACAACTTTGGCACCTAACTCACGGAAAACTGATGGACCAACGCTATAAGCTGCACCATGTGCACAATCCACAACAATTTTTAAATTATTTAAATCGAAGTGATATGGAAATGTAGACTTACAAAATTCAATGTAACGACCATTTGCATCATTTACACGAACACTTTTACCTAAGTTCGCAGTGTCATCAATAAATAACTCTTTTTCTAATTCTTTATTAATTTCTTCCTGTAATGAATCTGGTAATTTTTTACCTTCACTTGAGAAAAATTTAATTCCATTATCAAAATAAGGATTATGTGATGCAGAAATAACAATACCTGCATGCGCATGTAAGGCACGGGTAAGATGTGCAATAGCCGGTGTCGGCAATGGTCCAAGTAAGTGAACATATACGCCAGCAGCGTTTAATCCCGCCTGCAAAGCAGACTCTAAAATATAGCCAGATAAACGTGTATCTTTTCCTAATACCACAAGCGGTTTATTTTTTGGACTCGTTCGTTTTAATACCTTCCCTGCGGCGAACCCGAGTTTTAAAGCAAACTCTGGTGTAATCGGCATTTGCCCAAATTTTCCACGAATACCATCCGTTCCAAAATAACTCATAGCTTATCTCATTTTTACGCCACTTCAGCCGTGGCTCATTTCATATATGGCTATTCTGCCATATCTATTTTCATCAGATTTACTTTACACCAAAAACAAAAAGCCGTCAGTGTACTGACGGCTTTCTTACTTGATTTGGTTACTAAAATCTAACCAACACGATAGTTCGGAGCTTCTTTAGTAATCGTTACATCATGAACATGTGACTCTGACATGCCCGCTGAAGTAATTTTCACAAATTTTGCATTTTGGCGAAGGTCTTCAATCACTGATGAACCTGTATAGCCCATAGATGAACGTAAACCACCCATCATTTGATGAACGATGTTACCCATTGGGCCTTTATATGGAACACGGCCTTCAATTCCTTCTGGTACTAACTTTTCAGCACCTGCTTTTGAATCCTGGAAGTAGCGGTCAGCAGAACCTGTCGCTCCAGCCATTGCACCTAATGAGCCCATACCACGATATGCTTTGTAGTAACGGCCTTGGAAGAATTCAACCTCACCAGGCGCTTCTTCAGTACCCGCTAGAAGTGAACCAACCATGATTGTGCTTGCACCCGCACCGATCGCTTTTGCCATATCGCCAGAAAAACGGATACCGCCATCTGCGATTAGAGGAATTTGATCTTTCAGTGCATTAGCAACGCTGTCAATCGCAGAAATTTGCGGCATACCAATACCTGCCACAATACGTGTCGTACAGATAGAACCAGGGCCAATACCTACTTTTACAGCATCTGCGCCTGCATCTAATAATGCCAATGCAGCATCACCAGTTGCGATATTACCGCCAATCACTTGGACTTGAGGGAAGTTTTGTTTTACCCAACGTACACGTTCAATAACACCAGCAGAGTGGCCATGTGCTGTATCAACAACAATGACGTCAACACCAGCTTCAACCAATGCTTCTACACGACTTGGTGTTTCAACACCTGTACCTACCGCAGCACCAACACGTAAACGACCAAGATCATCTTTACAACTATTTGGATAACTCTCAGCTTTACGGAAGTCAGTTACCGTAATTAAACCTTTAAGTTCGTTGTTTTCGCCAACGACCAAAACTTTTTCAATGCGATGCTTTTGCAATAATGCTTGAATATTTTCTTTAGACTCGCCTTCACGCACAGTCACCAAACGATCTTGGCCTGTCATGATGTTGCTAACAGGTTGTTCCAAGTTAGTTTCAAAACGTGTATCACGGCCTGTCACAATACCAACAACCTTGCCGTCTTTAACAACAGGTACACCGCTAATGTTATTAGCGCTGGTAATTGCAATAAGTTCACGTACTGTGGTTTCTGGGGTTACAGTGATTGGATCTTTCACCATACCCGCTTCGAATTTTTTCACACGGCGTACTTCTGCAGCTTGAGCAGCAATATCCATGTTTTTGTGCAAAATCCCGATACCACCATTTTGCGCCATTGCAATCGCCATACGTGACTCAGTCACTGTATCCATTGCAGCTGAAACTAATGGGATATTTAAATGAATGCCGCGAGTTAAACGTGTCTTTAAAGAGACATCTTTTGGGAGAACAGTAGAGTAGGCAGGAAGTAATAAGACATCATCGAAGGTTAGCGCTTCTTGAACGATGGTCAGCATAACAATCTCACTGGTAAATTCCGTGAGCTATTATAAACAAATTTCAATGCAATTTTCATATTATCTTTGCCTTTTTCAGCAATAGATATTTACCTACTCTAAATATTTCTCACTTATTATCGTGTTAGCTCATATTTAACTCACCTGATCATAATCATGATCATTTTCTGAATCTGCTGGGCTTACCTCAATCAAAGGAATCAATTGGTGCGCCAAGCGTGCTTTATTACACTGTTCATCTGCAATCTGTACTTCTTTACAGGTAGAACTACGCACAGCATAAATAGAACAACCTACCTCTTTACCAATTTCACCTGTTAAAGCCTGACATCGTGGCTGAGCTTGATTGGTTCCACGCATACACGAATAAACGGGTGTTAAAGGTTCAACGAGATATTCATCCATTAACTCGGCCTCAGCCCAATAAAATGAAACCCGAAAATGTGCACAACACGCCCCACAGCGTAGGCACTCATCTGGAGTCGCAACTTGAGATAACATTTTTATTCAAATTCTCGTCATCAAAAATTTTTTCTATGGCGCAAAATCCTAAAAAAATTTCAAATTGGACTCAAGATATTGAAGATAACTTTTTATGTCGGACAGCTAAAAATTTGCTCAGTCATTAAATCTACGCCGCATGGTAAGGTCTCAATCCAGTCTAAAAACTGATTAATTATTTCTTTACCAATAAATGGAGTACCATGCTGAGGTACAATCATCTCAATATCCATTTGACGGACCATGTTGACCCATAAACGAATAACTTTATTGGAGCACATATAGCGCTGATGAAAAGCCTTCATTTTCATCACATGGGCATCAAAATCTTTGAGAGGCTGACTTGCATCCTCCACAATAGAAGCCCCCATATCACCAGAAAATAAAATCTTGGCAACTGGATCATAAAACTGAAAATTACCTACCGAATGTAGGAAATGGGCCGGAACCATGACAAGCTTTGATTCGCCTAGTTGAATCACTTGACCACGATCTGGTAGCTCAATCAGACGATCTTCCCAATTTCCTTTCATACGCTCACTCATAAATGATGAATTTAAGTGAGGTAAAAATCGTGCCCACAATTTAGAGGCCACCACCTTAGCATCGGTATAAACCAGCCAACGAGGCATTGAAGTAATAATATCTGGGTCCTGATGCGAAGCCATTACATAGTCCAAATTTTTAAGACGAGTATATTTATTAAGTTCCATCGTCAATGGAACGTAGGTCAAGTCACCACCTGGGTCAATAACGGCTGCTCGTTCATGATCAATAATTAAAAATTGATTGGCTTGTATGCCTTCCCCTTTGACCAAACTGGTAAAACTAATACATTTATGTACGCCATTATCAAATAATATCTGTGATGTTGTTTTTTCAAACCCCATACAATTCCCCAAAAAAATTTTAAATATTAGATATTTTTATATCCCTACTAAAATAAAGGGATTCTAAAATGCTTGCAATGAATTAATTGATATTTCTCATAATATTTTAAAATAGATTTTACTTTTCTTATTCTAGAAATGAATCATCAAGAAATTGAGTAATCCTCTAACATTTCTTAAATAAGCTATATCGTAAAGTTTAACTTCTTCAAAGCTCAAAAAAAACGCACTCTTCATGAATGCGTTTTTATACAAATTGAAAATAACTTAGAAGAAATAATGCTGTACTAGCGTAGAAACACCTACAACGAAGAAAATAGCTGCACCAATTTTATGAATCAGTGAGATAGAGAGACGTTCAGCTAATTTATTACCAATAAATACAGCTGGTGCATTGGCAATCATCATACCTAATGTTGTACCTAGCATCACCCAGAAAATACTGTCATAGCGTGCAGCTAAAGCGACTGTCGCAATTTGGGTTTTATCACCAATTTCTGCTAAGAAAAATAAAATAAAGGTTGCCCCAAAAACACCAAGTTTTTGCCATTTATTAATGCTATCAGTTTCATCATCGAGCTTATCCGGAATAAGCATCCAGAATGCCATACCAATGAAACCAACAGCGAGAACCCAGACTAAAATTTCAGGGCTTAGAACTGTGGTAATCCATTGCCCAAGCACAGCAGAAATACCATGATTAATAAGTGTTGCTAAAAGAATCGCAATTAAAATAGGAATTGGCTTACGGAAACGCGCAGATAGTAAAAGTGCCAACAATTGAGTTTTATCGCCCATTTCAGCGAGGGCAACAATCGAGGTAGAAATCAGAAATTCTTGCATGTCGGTTCTCTGGCTAGCATAAATGCCTATGACCTACCCCTCCTGCTAGCCAAATATCATAAAATGATTGCAGAGTGGTAAATCAAAGGTCTTGCCAACTCAGAAACGATGAGACGTTTAAGCTATGATGACCATGTTCTGTTGAACAATTATGTTGACCATCACCTATTCACCTTTGCTGTGAATAGCGGCTACTCCCCAATGAAGTATGCGTTTATTATATTCAAGTCACTCGATTTTTCAAACTTTCAAGTAACAAATTTTACCCACGCCCACACGACTAATCGTGCAATACCTAATATCACTGCAAAATAAGCACTTATATGAATAAAACCAATAGGGCTACTGCTCGTTCCAGCCTGATATTCAAAGGGCAAAATCAAAGTAGCAACAAACACCTCAAAACCCATCACCACATAAGTCATCCATTCCCACGGGAAGTGTAAAATACTGACCCATATTCCCATCAATAAAAACACAATCAATAGTAAGGGCAACATAATTTTCAGAAAACCTAACATTTACTACTTCTCCTTTATGTAATAACGAGAAATTTCTCCTCACTCTCGATAAACCCTGCTTAATCTGTAGATTAACCTAAAAATTAAGTCAAATAGACATTAAAACAAAACCCCGCCGAAGCGAGGTTTTAGTATGTTCTTTCAAAGCATTAGATTAATAAAGTACGAATATCTTTAAGAAGTTTCGTAAGTTTATTTGTAAAGCGAGCTGCATCCGCACCATTAATTACACGGTGGTCATAAGACAATGACAACGGCAACATTAAGCGTGGATCAAAGTCTTTACCATTCCATACAGGCTGCATCGTTGCAGGTGAAATACCCAAAATTGCAACTTGTGGCCAGTTAACTAGTGGGGTAAATGCTGTACCGCCAATTGAACCTAAGCTTGTAATCGTGAAGTTAGCACCTTGTAAATCTTTCGGTGTTAATTTCTTATCACGCGCTTTTTTACTGAGCTCACCTAATTCAACAGCAATTTGCTTAATTGATTTTTGGTCAGGATTACGTAGTACAGGTACTGTCAAACCATCTGGAGTTGCAACCGCAATACCCATATGGATTTCATTACGGAGCAATACAGATTTCTGATCATCTGCTAAGTGACCCGCGAAATAAGGCTCTTCTTTCAACAAGTGTGCTACAGCTTTTGCAATAAATGCCAAAATTGTTAGGCTTACACCTTGTTTCTTAAAGCCGTCTTTCAACTCACCACGCCAAGCTTCTAACTCAGTAATATCCGCAAGGTCAAACTGAGTTACTTGTGGAATGTAGTTGTTTAAAGACAACTGCGGAATTGATACTTGCTGCAAACGCGTCAGTACTTTTTCTTCCACGCCACCAAATGCAGTAAAGTCAGGAAGCTTTGGTAAACCCGAAACTGCTGGTGCAGCCGCAGCAACTGGTGCCGCTTGTGGTGCCGTTAAACGACTCTTCACATAAGCAAAGATATCTTCTTTAACAACACGGCCATGCTCACCAGAAGTTTTAACTTGTGACAAAATCACGCCAAGTTCACGAGCAAGCTTACGAACAGCAGGACCTGCATATACTTTAGCGTTTTCTGCTTCTTGCTCTTTCGTTAACTTATCAGTACCAGATGTAGGCGCCGCAGGTGCAGACTGTGTTGTAGCAGGAGCAGCTGCTTTAGGTGCTGCTGCCTGTGGAGCTGGGGCTACTTCTGCTTTTGCCGCTGGTGCAGCAGCAGGTGCTTGGCCTTCAGCTTCAATTGTTGCAAGCAATATACCTTGTGAAACTTGTTGGCCTGCTTGCAAGTGAATTGCTTTTACAACACCAGCAACGGTACTTGGAACTTCCACAGTTGCTTTATCTGATTCAACTACAACAAGGCTTTGGTCTACATCAACTTTATCGCCAACTTGTACTAAGATTTCAGCAACAACTGCTTTATCTACGCCCAAGTCAGGAACATTGATATCAACTGGACCAGATTGAGTAGTAGCTGCCGCAACAGTTTCTTGCTTTGTAGCAACTGGTTCAGCGGCTGCAGATGGTACTGGTGTAGAAGCAGGAGCTTCTGCTTGCGCATTAGATGCAGCTGCTGTTTTCACTTGAATAAGGACAACACCTTCTTTAACGGTATCACCTTCTTTCACTTGAATACTTTCTACAGTACCAGCAACGCTACTTGGAACTTCCACAGTCGCTTTATCTGACTCTACAACAACAATACTTTGTTCAACATCAATTTGGTCACCCACTTTAACGAGGATTTCACCAACCAATGCTTTTTCAACGCCAATGTCAGGTACAGTCACTTCAACAGTAGAAGTTGATGTAGAGGCAGCAGGTTGAGCTGAAGCTTGAGTTTGCTGTGCAGGTGCTGGAGCAGCTGGCTTTTCAGCTGCAGGAGCTGGTGTTGGTTCCGGAGCTGCTTGTGCCGCACCTTCTGCTTCGATCTCAATCAAAGCAACACCTTCAGTCACATCATCACCTTGATTAATCAAGATGCTTTTTACGACACCTGCTGAAGTGCTAGGCACTTCAACAGTTGCTTTATCAGACTCAAGCACAACGATACTGTCGTCAACTTCAACACGGTCGCCAACTTTTACTAAAATTTCAGCGACGTTTGCTTTATCTACACCAATATCAGGGGTCTTAATTTGCATGCTTAGTTCCCCTCACCTGTTTGCGTTTCATTGTATTCAGCAACTGGCTGAACTTCCGGATGTGCTTGTGGAGCCCATGCAACCGGACGGTCAGTATCTAACTCAAAGTTAGAAATTGCATCTTTCACTAAACGTGCGTCTACTTCACCTTCGTCAGCTAATTTTTTCAAAGTAGCAACAACAATGTGTGCAGCATCAACACCAAAGAAACTACGTAAGTTCGCGCGTGTATCTGAACGGCCGTAACCATCTGTACCTAATGCAACAAATGGGCGACCATCTGGAAGATACGCACGGATTTGTTCGCTATAAGCACGCATATGGTCGGTAGCAGAAACTACGATACCTTCCGTACCACGTAATTGTTTAGATACCCATGATTCTTTAACTTCTTCAGCAAGTGGGTGTAGGCGGTTGTATTCTTCACATGCCATACCATCACGTGCTAGCTCATTGAAGCTTGTTACACTCCAAACGTTTGAATGGATTTGGTATTCATCACGTAAGATTTTCGCAGCTTTAATCACTTCGCGAAGGATTACACCTGAACCAAGTAACTGGACAGTTGCTTTTTCATCTTTCTCGAATAAATACATACCACGTTTAATGCCTTCTTCAACGCCCTCTGGCATTTCAGGATGCTCGTAGTTCTCATTCATTACTGTTAAGTAATAGAACACACGCTCTTGGTTCACATACATACGTTGTAAACCATCATGTACGATTACCGCTAACTCATAACCAAAACATGGGTCATAAGACACGCAGTTTGGAATCGTGTTTGCCAAGATATGTGAATGACCGTCTTGGTGCTGTAAACCTTCACCGTTCAATGTCGTACGGCCTGCAGTCGCGCCTAACAAGAAACCTTGAGCTTGTGCGTCACCCGCAGCCCATGCAATATCACCAATACGTTGGAAACCAAACATTGAGTAATACATGTACATTGGAATCATTGGCAAGTTATTAGTTGAATAACTTGTCGCTAACGCAGCCCATGCACTCATCGCACCTGCTTCGTTAATCCCTTCTTGTAACATGTGACCGTCTTTTGCTTCACGGTAATGCATTAACTGTTCTTGGTCTTCTGGCGTGTATTTTTGGCCGTGAGCAGCATAAATACCAAGCTGACGGAACATACCTTCTAAACCAAAAGTACGTGCTTCATCTGGAACGATTGGCACTACGCGGTCTTTAATCGCTTTTTCTTTAAGTAAAGCAGCAATTAAACGAACCATCACCATAGTAGTTGATTGCTCTTTGCCACCTGAACCTTTCAACACTGCATCAAATACAGATAATTCAGGAATTGCTAAAGATTCACTCTCACGACGACGTGCAGGCAGGTATCCACCTAAAGCTTCACGACGTGCTTTCATATATTTCATTTCTGGAGAGTTTTCACTTGGGCGATAGAATGGAAGCTCTTCTAATTGCTCATCTGAAAATGGAAGATTGAAACGGTCACGTACATATCTTAAAGAGTCAATTTGCATCTTTTTGATTTGGTGTGTTTTGTTTACCGCTTCAATTTCTTCAGACAAACCATAACCTTTAATGGTTTTCGCCAAGATCACTGTTGGTTGGCCTTTCGCTTTCATCGCTTCTGCATATGCAGCAAAAACTTTGTAAGGGTCATGACCACCACGGTTTAACGCATCAATATCATCATCGCTTAAATCTTTTACAAGTTCCGCAGCTTCTGGGTACTTACCAAAGAATTTTTCACGTGTATATGCGCCACCTTTTACTTGATAACGCTGATAGTCACCATCAACAGCTTCTTCCATACGTGCTTTTAATGCACCGCTTGTATCTTTAGCAAGTAGTGGATCCCAATGACGGCCCCATACTACTTTAATGACACGCCAGCCTGCGCCACGGAAGATCGATTCAAGTTCTTGAATAATTTTACCGTTACCACGTACAGGACCATCTAGACGCTGTAAGTTACAGTTCACTACCCAAATTAAGTTATCAAGCTTCTCACGACCAGCCAGTGAGATGGCACCTAAGCTTTCTGGCTCATCCATCTCGCCATCGCCGAGGTATGCCCAAACTTTACGATCTTCTTCTTTGATCAGGCCACGGTTCATCAAATATTTTTGAATGTGCGCTTGATAAATCGACATGATTGGACCAAGACCCATTGATACAGTTGGGAACTGCCAATAGTCTGGCATTAAATACGGATGTGGATAGCTTGGTAAACCGTTACCGCCAACTTCACGGCGGAAATTACTTAACTGTTCTTCAGTTAAACGTCCTTCAAGGAATGAACGTGCATAAATACCAGGAGCACAGTGTCCTTGGTAATAAATCATATCTCCGCCAAAGTTATCGCTGTTTGCGCGGAAGAAATGGTTAAAACCTACGTCATATAATGTTGCACTTGATGCGAAACTCGCCAAGTGACCACCTAAATCATCACCTGTTTTATTCGCGCGAAGTACCATTGCTAAGGCATTCCAACGAATCAATGCACGAATACGGCGTTCCATATCTTGGTCGCCTGGCATTGCAGGTTGTTCTTCAACAGAAATTGTATTTAAGTAAGGTGTATTGAGACGTTGAATTGGAACATGCTTAGCAATTGCTTGTTGGTAAAGTTTTTCCAACAAGAATGCCGCTCGCTCAGTTCCCATATGTTGTAAAACTGAATCGAATGCATCTTGCCATTCTTGGGTTTCTTGTGCGTCGGAGTCACCGTAAAACGCCATAATTCACCTGTTCCTTGTTCTCTAATCTACTTTGTATTTTTACCACGTTTTGCCCCTCTCAAGTTATTGCCACGGGTGAATGTGAGGGGGCTCTATTATTTTCTGAATGAATAGTCATTGACCGAGCAGTAAACAAAATAACAAAAAAACGCCAATATTGGCGTTTTTTTATACGATCATTGCGTTAAGAAAGGTTTATGTTCATTTCAGATTCATAAATTTAATAACCTTGAACTTTTATGAAACTCTATTAAGGCAACATTGCTAAGTAAGTTGATGGATTCTTACGTTGACCATCTTTAACTACTTCATAATGTAAATGTGGTCCTGTACAACGACCTGTACAGCCCACGTTAGCAATATGATCACCAGCAGAAACCTGGTCACCTACACGAACTAATAAACGTGAAGCGTGTGCATAGCGTGTTAAATAACCATTACCGTGGTTGATTTCAACATATTGTCCATAACCTGTACCCCAACCTGATTTAGTTACAATACCAGGGCCAGTTGCATAGATCGGTGTACCACTTGGTGCCGACATGTCTAAACCACCATGATGCTCTGCACGACCACCCATGGTACGACCACCAAAGTTAGAAGAAACACGTACGCTATCTGGAAGAGGATGAGAAACTAACCAAGAATAAGGATTTGAAGAAGAGGCATTAAAAGAATTTTTTGCAGTCGTATGGCCATATTTTTTTGCCAGTGAGTCATTATTGAGCTCAACTGTTTTAGGACGTAAAGTGACTGAAACTTTAGCACTCGCCGGAAGATCTAAATCATCAGGATGTGTATATGAACCTTGAGATAATGTTTTTGATAACTGTTCCAATCGATCTGAATCAGTAGATTGGTTAATATTTTGATAATCTGCAAAAGCAACCGATGCAGCCGAAGCGGCAAGTGAAAACGCTAATAAAATACGACGCGTGTGCATAAAAACCTCTTGAAACTGTTCTTACTCAAGTTCCTTATGATCTCTTCCTTGATATCAGTTGAAATGAACGCTTAAGATTAGGACAAGAAATCATTCGAGAACGATCAATGTCTAAACCCGATAACGTTTTTCAACAATCCGGAAAACACATAAAAACAGGAAACCTTACGTTTCTAACAACGCAAGTCGCGCAATGGCAAAGACTTACGAAAATAATCCAACCCTTATTGCCCCAACCGGAACAATGGCAGGTTGTGTGTTATCAAAATGGCACTTTAATTATTACTGGTGAAAATCAGGCAATGATTAGTCAACTCAGCTATTTACAGAGCCAATATATATCTAAATTATCTCAACTCGAAGGACTAAAAGACCTACAAAGAATTCAAGTTCGCTTAAGAAATAAAACTATTCCTACAGCGCCCCCATCTGAGCCTTCTAAATCCATCCCCCCGGAAACACAAGAAATGTTACGTAGTGCTGCCGACTTCGTGAGCGACCCTAAGCTTAGCCAAGCTTTACTACGTTTGGCAAGCAATAAAAAATGATGAGCTTTCTATTCCTTAATTAGAATCGTTCTTATTATGTGATTAAAATCACAGTTTTTATTGTTACATTATAACATAGCCAAATAAAGACAATGACTTATGTCACACTCACGTATGGAATTGGACAGTCTTTCTCGTCATTAAATGTTACAATTTCATAATTACTCGGATCACTTTGAACATTGCGTAATAGCTGATTATTTAAAGCATGTCCTGATTTATAGCCATCGAACTTGGCAATAATTTGATGACCAAGTAAATACAAATCACCTACTGCATCTAAAATTTTGTGACGAACGAATTCATCGGCAAATCGTAGGCCTTCTTCGTTCACAACACCTGTATCATCTACACCAATGGCATTGTCTAGACTTGCCCCTAAAGCTAAATTATTTGCTTTGAGGTAATCTAAATCCTTCATAAAACCAAAAGTACGTGCCTCACTGACTTCATACACAAAGGTTTCAGTAGAAAAATCGATAGTCGCAGATTGATATTCTTTTGCAAAGGCAGGATGATCAAAATCAATCGTAAAGTTGAGTTGAAAACCATTATGTGGTCTAAAAATCGCTTTTTTATCATCAATTAAAGCTTCAACTGGCTTTAATATTCTTATAAATTTTTTCGGGGCATCTTGTTCACGCAAGCCACCTTGCATTAACAAATAAATAAATGGTCCAGCACTACCATCCATAATGGGGACTTCAGATGCTGACACTTCTACAATTAAATTATCAATTCCTAAACCAGCAATCGCACTCATCACATGCTCAATGGTACCTACTTTAATATCGCCAGTAACAAGGTTTGAACACATGAATGCTTCTTGAATCAGCAATGCATTAGCAGGAATATCGACAGGTGGATTTAAATCGATACGGCGAAATACAATACCTCCATCCACGGTATGTGGAATGAAATTGATCATCACTTTTTGACCGCTATGAAGACCTATTCCACTCGCTTTTACCACACGACTGAGAGTACGCTGTTTCACCATGCTTTGTAACTTCTTTTTTAAAACCGCTATACGTTAGCATATTTAGTCATTGATCAAAAATAAAAAAAGGCAGTGTTTATACACTGCCTTTCGATAGATTGTACGCTAAATTACTTACGTTGCTGATTTTTCAAGTAATCTTGAATACTCATTGGCGAAGAACGCGGTGATGAACTTGGTGCATTATTCACATCATTTTCAGCATTTTGACGCTTATTAATTGCTGGAACATCATCTTCATCTACAGATTGTGCAGATTGAGTTGCTGTATGACTTACAGTATTACGCTTTCTTGGTTCTGCATCAGCTGCATTACGTGTTAAACCAGTTGCAATCACAGTTACACGTAATTCATCACGCGCATCTGGATCAAATACTGTACCGTAGAAAATCTCGCCTTCATCAAGGTCAACAATTTGGTTAACCACATCAGTAATGATTTCAGTTTCTCGTAACGTGATGTCATCACCACCTGTAATATTAATTAACACGCCTTTTGCATTAATAATATTCACATTATCAAGTAGTGGACTACGGATGGCTTGTTCAGCAGCTTGACGAGCACGGTCTTCACCACGGCCTAAACCAGCACCCATCATTGCATAACCGCGAGTACTCATTGCAGTTTTCAAATCGGCGAAGTCAAGGTTAATGTGACCACGGTTAACCACAAGGTCAAAGATACTACGTACAGCGTTTAATAATACATCATCTGCCTTTTTATAGGCATCTTTCATTGAAATATCACCATACACGCTTAATAAGCGTTGATTAGGAATAATAATCAATGAATCAACATGTGCTTCAAGCGCTTCAATACCACGCTCAGCAGATTTTTGACGACGACGACCTTCAAAGTTAAATGGCGTTGTTACAACACCAACAGTCAAAATCCCCATTTCTTTAGCAACTTCGGCAACAACCGGAGCTGCACCAGTACCTGTACCACCACCCATACCAGCGGTTACAAATACCATGTCAGTTCCTTCAAGGTGCTGACGAATAATTTCACGGCTTTCTTCTGCGGCAACCTGACCTACTTCAGGGTTAGCACCAGCACCTAGACCACGTGTACTTTGCTCACCTAACTGAATTTTGAAAGGGGCATTCATACAGTCAAGTGCTTGTTTATCTGTATTGGCACAAACGAATTTAACACCCTGAATATCAGACTGTACCATGTGCTGAACGGCATTACCGCCACCGCCACCTACACCAAATACAGTGAAACGGGCTTGACCGTTGCCATCGTTTAGTTCATCTTCTATAAATTCAAATGAGGCCATGACCTTTAGGGTTCCTAATACATTATGGCAGTCACTTCAGCCCGTATACTGCCTTGATTTTCAAAAATAACTAATTTTAAGAATGCTGTGCAATACAAACCTTGTCAAGTACAGTGGTTTTCTCTTACAACTTCCTAACAATTCTACCAATAAATCCATACATCCTAAAAAATGGCTTTAAGTTTGCTATTAAACGCATTCCAGCCATTCACCATTCGTTCCCATACCGAACGGTCATTCCCCTCTTCAGGTTCCTCAACAGCTTCTTGTAATTCGCTTTGGCTAAACATAAGCAAACCAGCTGCTGTCGCATACATTGATCGGCGTAATGCAGCCTGATGCTGATCATCAGCATACACCTGTAATGGTGGATTACCTAAATGAGCAGACACACCCAGCATACGACGAGCCAAACTTACCATACCTTCGATTTGACAAGCATCGCCTGTCAACACTACACCATGATACAGGCCATGGATTGCACCGCTTTGTTCGAGTTCTTCGCGAATCTGGCTAAAAATCTCTTCATAACGCGCAATAATAATTTCTGATAACTCAATACGACTAATCGTTTGAGGGCCATCAATACCCTGAACTTGAATCATATGGTCAGGCTTAACAGCACTTAGATCAACACAGCCATGCAGAATTTTAATGCGTTCAGCTTCTTCAGTAGTTGTTTGCAACACAGCAGCAATGTCACGTGTCACATGCTCACCACCACGTTGTAATGTACGTGCTAAAGCCAAACGGCCATCTAAATAAACTGCTAGGTTGGTAATACCTGCACCAATATCAACTAAACAAACGCCATATTCTTTTTCATCTTTCAGCAAACTTGCTTCAGCCGTAGCCAAGCAAGAGACCACCATTTTCTCAACACCAATGTTCGCACCTTTCATAGCACGATCAAGGTTTTGCATAGTGGCAATCGGCATCATCATGAGCTGATAGTGGCCAGTCATGCTGTGAGCAGTCATATTGATTGGGTTTTGGACCCATTCTGCAGAATCACCTAACTCAAACCCGAGTGGCACTGCACTCGCTAGATAGTAGTCTGAAGTCACATGACTTGCTTTTGCTAACTCTAATGCACGGACAACTTCATTGGTTGTAATCACATGTGCTGGGTTAGCAACAGGTGTGCGTCCAGAAGCATAGAAACTTTGCAACTCGGTACTCGGAATAGATACCCACGCACTATGAATGCGACATTCGGCCATATTTTCCGCTTCAGCAACGGCGTTTTTAATCGCAGCAATGACTTTATCGAGACTTACAATTTTTCCTTTGTTCATGCCTCGATTGCGAGCAGTTGCCATACCGATAACCTGAATGTTATCCGGCGCATGAATTTTTCCAATCAAAACTGAAACTTTATGCGTCCCAATGTCAATCGCAACAACTGAGGGAACAGCTTCACTCATCACTCATACCATTTCTTTGTTGTCTAATACCAGGCAAATTGCCTATTTTAAAGCCACGTATTATGGCTTTGCTTTTGCACCACCTGCAATGCTTGTGTCATCACTCGTTACAACAAACTGACCATTCACAATTTTAGGTGGGGTTGCATTCTTCCATTGAATAGATAATCCATTACGATATCGCAAATCAATGGCTGAGATTTTCGTCCACACAGGTTTTAGGTCAGATTGTGCCAAGTGACTTAAACGTTGCAATTTATTCATTGTTTGATCTTGGTCAACAATAATTCGCAAACCAGAATCAAACTGCATAAACCAAGTCATTCGCTCTGTTAGATATAACTCTTTTAAACGCAAATTAACAGGATGGAATAACTGATTAATTTCATTATAGCGTCGCATCATCATTTTAGACTGGCTTACCGGACCATGTAACAGCGGAAGCTCAGGATGAAGTCTCGGTTCTGCCTCACTAAATACGTCACCACCATCGCTTAATAAGCGACCTGTTCCCCAACGGGCGATCGCATGGCGAGGCATCACACGAACACGAATACCATTTGGCCAGGCACGAGATACGACAACTCGGTCTACCCATGAAATTTCTAATGCTTTATCACGAATCTGCTCTAAGTCAGACGTAAAGTAATTATCTTTTACAATCGGCTGCACATATCGCATCACTTGCTGATTCTCAACCGGAGTTGTTGAACCTACCACCTCAAGCTTTGCGACAGTTGCATCAGTAATAACTTTATATAGACCGTAAATTCCGACCGCCAAGACTAAAAAGGCAATAACCAACAGCACCCATCCGCCAGCATTGGCAAGCTTTTGCTTGCGCGTAGGCGGTTTTTCATGAATGGAGGTAATCGCCGCACGTTTACGGCGCATGGAAGCCGGAAGTTGTGCCATATTTAAGCCGTACCTTCCAATGTTTGCTCAAGAATTGCAACACACAATTCATCAAAGCTATAGCCCACGGCTTTAGCAGCTTTTGGCACAAGTGAATGGCTGGTCATACCCGGCACAGTATTTACTTCTAGAAGCCAGAAATTACCTTGCTCATCCTGCATTGCATCAATACGGCCCCAACCTTCTGCACCTACAGCCTGAAAAGCGCGTAAGCATAAGGCTTGTAGTTTTTTCTCTTCGGTTTCGCTAAGACCACAAGGAATGCCATATTCGACATCATTGCGTTGATATTTTGCTTCATAATCATAAAAAGCAACATCTGCTGGTGGCTGCAAACGAATAACAGGTAACGGCTGGCCATTTAAGAATGAAATCGTAAATTCGCGTCCCGTAATCCATTTTTCTGCCATGACAACAGCGTCGTGCTGAGTTGCCTTTTCAATTGCTGCTGCAAAGTCTTCAGCCTTTTCAACCTTACTCATGCCTACACTTGAACCTTCATGTACAGGCTTGATAATGACAGGTAAACCTAATTCAGCAATGACTGAGTCTAGATCTGTTTCTTTAGTAATAATGCGATACGGTGCAGTTGGTAAGTCACTACCTTGCCAGATTTGCTTGGTTTTGACCTTATCCATGCCTATTGCAGAACCTTGTACACCCGTTCCTGTATAAGGGATGTTTAACCACTCAAGCACACCTTGGATTTGACCGTCTTCGCCACCACGACCATGCAATACAATAAATGCACGGTCATAGTTTACAAGTTCAGTTACGCTACGGTCTTGCGGATCAAATGCCTCAGCCTGAACACCTGAACGTAACAAAGCGTCCAGAACTGCCTGACCACTATCTAAAGACACAGCACGCTCAGCCGATTTTCCACCAAGTAACACAGCAACTTTGCCGAATTTTGTAGCATTTGACACGTTTAAATCCTTAACCCGATAATTCAATACTTTTTGTTTATTTCACATACAAATGGTGCTGTGCAAGTTCTACTGAAATTGCTCCCACGTTACCTGCACCTTGCGTTAATAACAAGTCATTTGGTTGTAACACATTTTGCATGATGTTTTGCAAATTACCTTCAACCGGATCAATTAAAATCGGCTCAACCTGACCACGCAAGCGAATACTACGCGCCAAAGTACGGCTATCTGCGCCAACAATTGGTTTTTCTCCAGCCGGATAAACTTCTAGTAATAATAATTGGTCGACTTGAGATAAAACTTCAATAAAGTCATCAAAACAATCACGAGTACGAGAGTAACGGTGTGGTTGGAAAAGCATCACTAAACGACGGTCAGGATGACTTTGACGAGCAGCTTTAATCGTAGCTTCCACTTCTTTAGGGTGATGTCCATAGTCATCGACTAATTTCACATTACCTTCACCAAGCTCAAATTCACCTTGTACTTGGAAGCGACGTCCAACACCACTAAAGCCTTTTAATGCACGGCTAATTGCTTCATCGGAAACACCTTCATCAGTTGCAACACCAATCGCAGCCAACGCATTTAAAACATTATGTAAACCAGGCTGATTAATGGTTAAACGCAATGGCTCACGGCCTTTACGCAATACCGTAAAGTGCGAACGCATGCCATCTTGTTCTACATCAATTGCACGGATGTCATTATCTTCGTTAAAACCATAAGTAATAACTGGACGACCTACACGCGGCAAAATCTCACGAATATTTGCGTCATCACCACAAACTACAGCTAAGCCATAGAATGGCAAGTTATGAAGGAACTGTACGAAAGTATCTTTTAATTTATCAAAACTGCCTTCATAGGTGTCCATATGGTCAGCATCGATGTTGGTCACAATCGCTGCCATTGGCTGCAAATAAAGGAAAGATGCATCCGATTCGTCAGCTTCAGCAACAATAAAACGGCTTTCACCAAGTGCCGCATTTACGCCTGTACTGTTAAGTAAACCACCGATCACATAAGTTGGATCAAGATTTTCTTCAGCCAACATTGTAGTTAATAAACTTGTTGTCGTGGTTTTACCGTGTGTGCCTGCTACCGCAATACCATGACGGTAACGCATAAGCTCACCGAGCATTTCTGCACGGCGTACGATTGGGGTACGTTGCTCAATTGCGGCTTTCACTTCCGGGTTTTCTGGATCAATAGCCGTTGAAACAACAAGCACATTGGCGTTTTTAATATTTTCTGCTTCGTGTCCAATATAGACCTTAATGCCATTTTCTTCTAATTGTTGTGTAGTTTTTGAAGCTTTAATATCTGAACCGGAAATTTTATATCCTTGGTTAGCTAACACCTCAGCAATACCACACATACCTGCACCGCCAATACCCACAAAATGAATATGTTTGATACGGCGCATTTCAGGCACTTTAATCAATTTTTTTGCTTGGTTTGCAGCTGTTGTTGGAGACATAGTAAATCCGATTACATTTTTTGAATAAGATCAACCACATGCTGAGTTGCATTTGGTTGGGCATGTTGACGCGCTTTCACTGCCATTTCTGTAAGCAATTGGCGGTTCATCAACGTAGTAAACAATTGATTTAAAACTTCTGGTGTCATGGTCGATTGCTGGCAAATTTTTGCAGCTCCGACATCGGCCAGAAATTTGGCATTTGCAGTTTGGTGGTCATCTACCGCAATTGGAAGCGGCACAAAAACTGCTGCAACTCCAGCGGTAGCAACTTCTGTCACAGTTAAAGCGCCCGCACGGCAAATAATCAGGTCTGCTTCGCTATAGGCTTTTGCCATATCTTCAATAAAAGGCAAAACCTGTACAGTTAAATTTGCTGGCGCATCTGCGTACAAAGCTTGAGTTGCCTCAACCTGTTGCTGACCACATTGATGGAAAATATTCAATGGCACTTGAAGTTGTTTTAATGCCGGAGGTAAACGTTCATTAAGTGCTTTTGCACCTAAAGACCCACCCACAATTAAAATATTTAACGGCTTACCCGCTTGCTCACGCTCATCGTAGCGCCATTTGGGGCTTAAAATATCTGTAATTTCGCGGCGTACCGGATTTCCGGTAGTCACTACTTTTTCGCTCGCAGGAAAAGTATTTGGGAATGCTTCGCATACTACTTTAGCTACACGTGACAACTGTGCATTGGTAAAACCGGCAACTGCATTTTGCTCATGAATGAGAACAGGAATACCTAATAAGCGAGCAGCCAGACCACCCGGTCCTGCAACATAGCCACCAAAGCCAGCTACTGCATCAACTTTAAGCTGTTTCATATAGCGCATCGCGCTAAAAGTTGCTTTTAAAATTTTAAAAGGCGCAGCAAGTTTACGGATGACTCCGTTGCCACGTACGCCTTGAATATCAATTTGATATATTGGAATATTTTGATCTTTTAATAACCGATTTTCCATACCTGTTGGCGTGGCTAACCATGAAACTTGACAACCTTGCTGTTGAAGTTGTTTGGCTACGGCGAGGGCTGGAAAAACATGTCCACCAGTACCGGCAGCCATCATCATGACATGTTTAGGTTTGCTTTGCTGTGAATCTGTCACGGTCTAATTCTTCAACTCAAAAAACAATGGAAATTGTCATCTATTTTTGTAGCCGTTTATTTTAATCCTAAAGCTTCATTAACGAAAAGCGAATTTCACTCGTTTATAACAGAAAGATGTGCTTTTTTGAAAATATGCCTACAAAGCGCTAGCGTATTTCATATTGTGGTTTTATTAATTGATATATTTTTAGGTGATTTCCCAGCATTCGCTTAGGAAATCACTCAAACTGGATTATTGAGCAGGACGACCCGCTTCTAATACGTCAAATAGATCATCGGCAATCGATGTACCAAATTGAGCATCAATTTCACGAATACAGGTTGGGCTAGTGACATTAATTTCAGTAACATAATTACCAATCACATCTAAACCTACAAAAACCAAACCTTTTTCGCGTAAGAAAGGCCCGATTTTCGCTGCAATCTGCTTATCATTTTCAGTAAGTGGTCGTGCTTGACCTAAACCACCTGCCGCCAAATTACCACGCACTTCACCATTTTGTGGAATACGAGCTAGGCAGTAAGGAACAGGTTCGCCATTTACCATTAAAATACGCTTATCCCCTTCTACAATTTCAGGAATATAACGCTGTGCCATAATTGGACGAGTACCTAATTCTGTCAGCATTTCCAAGGTAGAACCAATATTTACACCGTCTTGGTATAAACGGAAAATTCCCATCCCACCCATACCATCAAGTGGCTTAACAATCACATCGCCATGTTCCTTAATAAATTCACGAATCAGGCTCTGCTGTGATGTCACAAGTGTAGGCACTTGTAGCTCTGGAAACTGCGTAGCAAAAAGTTTTTCATTGCAATCACGCAGTGATTGAGGCTTATTAATAATCCATGAGCCTTCACGCTCAGCTTGCTCAAGCACATAAGTCGTGTAGACAAAATTCATATCAAAAGGCGGATCTTTACGCATGAGTACAACATCATAAGCCGCGATCGATTCTTTTTTCTTTTCGCCCAACTCATAATAATGGCTGTAATCTTCAAAAACTTTTAACGGAGAGATTAGACCGTAAGCTTTACCTTGATCGATATATAAATCTTGCTGTAATGCATAACCTAATTCATGTCCACGACGGCTCGCCGCCCACAACATTGCCATGGTTGAATCCTTTTTCAGATTTACGGTTTCAATCGGATCCATGACGACAAGTACACGCATGCTCAAGCTCTTCTTAAAATTTAAATTAGTATGAGTATAACTGAGATTTTTCACTCGTTTTTCTTAATTTCAGTAAAACCTTATCTGTTATTTCTTTATCTTGAATTCAGATAAATTCAGTTAAACTAAGGTCATAAAATATTATTTTTTAAAGGCTAAAGATGAAACTTTATCGCTATTTAACAGGCCCTGATGACTCTGCTTTTTGCGCACGAGTCACCAAAGCACTCAATCATGGCTGGGAATTATATGAAGCACCCACCATGACCTTTAATGGCACTCAAGTGATAGTGGGCCAAGCAATTTGCAAAACGATTGATGAAAACTATGATCCAGAAATGGATATTGTAGATGTGCTCAAAAACAATGCTTAACTCTAAGGGTGTTTTTTAATAATGAAGCACCCTCTTCAAACCTCTATTCATAAATAAAACTAATCATTTCAATCAAGCAATTATTCATCACATAAATTATTTTTTTAAAATCAACAATTAAAAATCTATCACGATAATTTTATAAGCAATAGTTCTTTTATTCTAAACAATTAAATGATTATAATTATCATTTATACTTTTATTTTTGTTAATTGACTTTATTTTTATGTTAAAAATTTCTATATCATCTCCCCAAATTAAAAGCTCGTTCCCACTTAGCCTACTCAGTTTAATGATCTTGAATATTCAAGGTGCCTACGCAGAGGAATTAGCGGACTCATCTTCAAAAGTTGCAGCAGTCATGCCAACTATAAAAATTGAAGCGATGAGTGAACTCGATCCCATCAAAAGTTATATCGACTATGACAAAGCCAATGTCACACGTAATGGTTTAGACAAAAAAGATATTCCGCAAACTATTGATACTATTGATGTTCAAAAATATAAAATTTATGGATCAAATGACTTAAGCGTCATGCTGCAAGGTACACCAGGCGTATCAACCAGTTACGATATGCGCGGCGATGGGATCACGATTCGTGGTTTTGGTGCAGACACAGGCGATATTTACCGCGATGGTATACGTGAAAGTGGACAAGTACGCCGCAGTACAGCCAATATCGAACGTATTGAAATTTTAAAAGGCCCTGCTTCGGTTTTGTATGGTCGTAGCGCTGGTGGTGGGGTTGTAAATATGGTGAGTAAGTTTGCCAATTTTGACTCTAAAAGTTCAGTTGGCGCATATGCGGGTTCATACGATAATTACGGAACAACGGCTGACATCAACCAAGTACTTAACGACAATTTAGCAGTACGTTTGACTGGAGAATATGGCGAGGCAGGCAGCTTCCGCTCAGGTATTAAAAATAAAATTGAGATGCTCTCTCCAAGCTTTACCTATAAAAATGACGATGGAACACTCACTTGGACCACACAATATACCTATGACAAATTAGGTCGAGTTCCTGACCGTGGGCCAACGCGTGAAAATCTACCTGCAGGTACATCTATCAAAACAGGATTTGCCCAAGATGACGATTATGTTGATGATATTTTGCAAGTGGTCCGCACCGATGTAAATTATGAATATGCACCTGACTGGAACTTCCACTGGGCAGCGAGTTACCGTCAAGCAGAACAGAACTTTGACCACTTTTATTTTGGGACTTATTGTGGGTTAGATGGCAAAGATTTAAAAGGCAAAACCTGTACAACAAAAAAAGGCTATATCAATCAAATTTACTACTGGCAACAAACCAGCAATAAGACCACCACCAATACCTTTGATATTAAGGGCAAGTTCAAAATAGGCTCGCTTGAGCACCAAATTATGGTCGGTACAGACTGGACCTATGAGCAACGAGAACCACGTCTAGCCAATAAGACTCAAAACGGTTCAGCCATTTATGGTTATGTTAATCCGCTCACTGGTGAACGTGAATATAGTCGTGGCAATAGCCCTCTTTTAATTAGCCAACATAACTACAATGAAGGTACCACTTATGGTGTATTTGTTCAGGATTTAATTGGTCTAAATGACCAACTTAAACTCATGATGGGCCTACGTTATGATTACTTTGACTTTTCAACTACCAATAAACTTAATAATGATCATCGTAATGTAAAAGACAGTAGTCTTAGTCCAAATGTGGGTTTAGTCTGGCAACCCGTTCCAGAACATAGCTTTTATACGTCTTACTCTAAGAGTTTTGCACCATTTGGCGGACAAATGGGTGTTAACCAAGTTACTGGGAGCACCGATGTCACAAAAATGGATAAAGAGCCTCAATATAATGAGCAATATGAAGTGGGTGTAAAAAGTGAATGGTTAGATAATCGGTTAAATACTCAATTTTCTGTCTTTGATATTCGTAAAAATAATATTCGCTATAAACCAAACCCAGACAGTGAGCCAGATGTATGGGCAACTGCGGGTCAGCATCAATCTCGTGGTCTCGAATTTAGCTTTATTGGGCGTGTACTTGATAATGTCTTTGTTCGCGGTGGGTATGGCTACACAGATGCAAAAGTAAAAGAAGACAAGCAAAATCCTGATCGTGAAGGCAACTATTTAGCAAACACATCTAAGAACACAGGTAATTTATTTGTTCGTTATTTACCAACCGAGCAGTGGTATACCGAAGTAGGCGTAACCTATGTCGGTTCTTATTATCCAAATATTAATAATCAAGTAAAAATGGAAGGCTTCAATCGTGTCGATGCAGCAATTGGCTATAGTGCCGACCCGTGGAATGTCACACTTGCGGTAAATAACCTAACCAATAAAGAGTACTGGCGTTCAGACAGCATGCCAGGCACACCACGTAATGTGTTATTGCGTTTAAATTATCAGTTCTAAGTAAAAATATTAAAAAGGCATACCCCTATTTTAGAGGTATGCCTTTTTATTTTTAGATGCCGTATTTTTCACGGTAAGCTTGCATATTAGCTAGCGCTTCTTTTTCGCCTTTCGCTTCTAAATAATCCATTAAATCTTTCATGGTAATTAGGGCGTGCACAGGAATTTCTAATTCTTTTTGAACTTCCTGAATTGCAGAAAGTTCACCTTGACCACGTTCTTGACGATCTAGCGCAACCAAAACACCCGCAATAGTTGCACCGGCATTTTTCAAAATCGTTACCACTTCGCGAATCGCTGTACCTGCGGTAATCACGTCATCAATAATCCAGACTTTTTTACCTTCAACCGCAGCACCAACTAAAACACCACCTTCGCCATGATCTTTCGCTTCTTTACGGTTAAAACCCCATGGCACGCTCTTGTTATGTGTTTGCGACAAAGCAACAGCAGTGGCAGCTACAAATGGAATACCTTTGTAAGCTGGGCCAAAAATCACATCAACATTTTCGCATTGTGTTAATTTATCGGCATAGCCTTGCGCTAAAAGAGATAAAGCTTCACCATCGTTGAGTAGGCCTGCATTAAAAAAATAAGGACTCACGCGTCCAGATTTTAAAGTAAACTCACCAAATTTAAGCACACCGCGTGATAATGCGAGTTCGATAAATGCTTGCGGGTGAAATGACACAGGCGTTGTCATGAGGTGCTCCAAATTCACAATTGAGGTTAAATTTTCGCATGATACCAAAGGATCAGTATCCAAGTGATGTAAAAATTCTTCGAGTCGTTTCCATTAACGTAAATGGCTTACGTTCTTCAGTGACGAAAGGCTTACTTGAATGGTTAGAACAATCCGATGCCGATGTCGTATGCATGCAGGAAAGCCGCATTACCCATGAACAATGGACTGAGAAATTTAGACCCGAGGGATGGCATACCCATCTCTTTCCAGCAGAGCGTGCAGGCTACGCAGGTACTGCAATTTATAGCCGCTTACCCTTTGTCTCTATTAAAGATGGTTTAGGGTTTGAATTGGCCGATAGTCAAGGCCGCTTCATTTCTGCCGAATTCGATTTAGGTTTGTCACATCCCGTACATATTGCATCATTATACTTACCTTCAGGCTCAAGTGGTGAAGAAGCGCAAGCACGTAAAGATTTATTTTTAGGTGAATACGCCAAAATCTTAAAACAATGGCGTGATGAGAATAAGTCCATCATTATTTGTGGCGATTACAACATTGTTCATAAACGGATTGATATTAAAAACTGGTCGGGCAACCAAAAGTCGTCTGGCTGTTTACCACATGAGCGTGCTTGGCTTGATCATATTTATGATGAACTTGGCTATGTAGACACCTTCCGTGTGGTAAGAACAGAAGCCGAATTGTACTCATGGTGGTCAAATCGCGGACAAGCACGTGCGAAAAATGTAGGTTGGCGTATTGACTACCAAGCATGTTCACCAGACTGGAAAGCACGCACAGTAAATGCATGGGTTTATAAAGATCAATGGTTTAGCGATCATGCTCCAGTTATTATCGACTATAAAATTCAAGATTAAGTGAACAAGTGTTCACTTGCATTGTCGTTTTTGCTTACAACACATGTCGTTTTTGAGTATTTTTCTTACACACGTTTAACGGCATTATAGCCCCACGGCACAGGGAAGCAGTCAGGATGACGCAAAAGGATAGGACGCCGTAGGAAGATAAAATAAACTTAAGATAAGTTTATTTGCAAGGATGTGACAATGGACGTTGAAATGAGACCCGCATGATCAGGATGATTAAATGCGGGTTTTCTCTTTTCTATCTCTTATTTTTTGCGCTAAGTTCTTTTAGTTTTCTAGATTCTTCTTATTGAGTTCATTATTACCTTGTCTTATGACAATAACATGACATTCTTTATTGTTTTAATCATTATTTTTCATTTGTTTTAAAAGTATCGGTATAAAGTAGTGCCCAAATGCATTTTGGGTTAGGCTGTGTGTTCTTTCTTTTTGACATGGTCCGATAAAATGTTAAAAATTTATGGTATTAAAAACTGTAATTCAATGAAAAAAGCATTTGATGCCTTACAAGCAAAAGGTTTGAGTTACGAATTTCACGACTATAAGAAACAAGGGATTGATGCCGATACCTTGAAAATCTGGTTAAAAGAAATTGGACAAGATACCGTTCTCAACAAGAAAGGTACTACGTGGAAAAAACTATCTGAAGATGAACAAACTCGTGCTTTAAGCAGCGAAGATCATCTTATTGAAGCACTTATTGCTCAGCCAAGCTTAATTAAACGACCAGTTCTACAGACCTCTAAAGGTTTTCTGGTGGGTTTTGATGAAACTGCCTATCAAAACTTAAATGCATAAAAAAACGAGCCAAATGGCTCGTTTTTTTATTCACAGATTTAGTTGGCACGAATCCACGTTTGGTTACGGCCCAATGCTGAAACACCAATATAGCCGCGTAATTTAAGCTTTTTACCACCCTCAGCCAACTCACCTTTTAATTTGTAAGTTTTGCCAGATTTAGGGTCTAAAATTGTACCGTTTTCATAACTGGTACCACCTACATTTTTTAGATTATGTACAATGGTCACACCTTTAAGCGGTTTGTTTTTATACGGACCTTCACATTTTGTACAAGAGTTTTCTTCACCTGGTGTCAAAATGCTTTGAATGGTTGCAGTTAAGGTTCCATCCTTCTGTTCCGTAAACTTTACTACGGCTTTGGGCTTATTGGTTTGGTCATCAATCGTTTTCCATACCGTTCCGTTTAGTGGGTCAGCCGCATTGGCAAATGCAGCCATACCAACAAGTCCTAAAGCTAAAGCAATCTTTTTCATTTTTGTAATATCCTTGGGTCTTTCAAGACTTCAGTATTCAAAACTCGCAACGATATTGCAATTTTTGAATGTGACTGTTTCGTGTAACCTTGTAACCTTGAAAAATAAAATTTATAGGGAAACAAGTTATTAACATAAGCGGATACTATATGAATATACCAAACGTTTTAAAATATTATTTAACAGAAACATTTCTTAAAACAGCAATTCGCAAACCAAGTCAGTTGAATTTACCTCCAACTGCTTTACGCCCTATGCTTGAACAACTTTGCCGAGCATTTCCAAAACAAAAAAATGTAAGTGTTCGTCCGATCCGACTTGCTGGTGTAAAAGGTGAGGAAATTAAAGCTCAGGATTCAGCAACCCAGCTTATTTTTCATATTCACGGCGGCGCTTTTTTTCTGGGCAGTGTAAAAACCCATCATGCATTTATGACGGATTTAGCTGCCCGCACCCAAATGCAAATCATTCATGTGGACTATCCACTTGCACCGGAACATCCATATCCTGAAGCGATCGAAGCATTATATGACGTATATCAATCATTATTAGTTCAAGGTATTCAGCCCAAAGATATTATTTTATCGGGCGATTCATGCGGGGCTAATTTAGCTTTGGCACTTTGCTTGCGTTTAAAAGAACAACCCGAACTCATGCCAAGCGGTCTAATTTTATTGTCACCTTTCTTAGATTTAACCTTAACCAGTGAATCTTTAAGATTTAACCAAAAACATGATGCCTTGCTTTCTCTTGAAGCTCTGCAAATAGGTATTCAACATTATATTGGCAACCATATTGCAGCAGATGACCCACGTGTTTCGCCTATTTTTGATAACTTAGAAGGTTTGCCACCGACTTTAGTACAGGTGGGTTCTAAAGAAATTTTATTAGACGATGCAAAACGCTTTAGAGAAAAAGCTGAAGAAGCAGGTGTCAAAGTACATTTTAAACTTTATACAGGCATGTGGCATAACTTCCAGATGTTTAATGCTTGGTTCGACGAAGCAAAACATGCGATGGCAGATATTGCCGAATTTGCTCATGAACTTGATAAAACTTAATTAAAATGAATGAAGTGATGAGTTTGAAATACCTCTCACTTCATCTTATTTATAAAAACTTTAATCTTAAGGTTTAATGAGTGAATCATGGTATGTTTAGGTTATGAATCATTCAAACTCCCCCATTTTAGGATGATCTGAAGAAGAGATATCACTATTTAGGAGTTCCTTTATTATTATGAAAATTCGTTTAATCACTCATCCTATAAATAAAATAAAACAGGTGATTCTCGAATTCATCCATAACAATCATATTATTAATTGGACCCCGTTACAAAAAAGTGCACTGATGCTGACCCTCGCCTGTGCAATGAATTTCAGTTGGATTTTATGGAAAGGCTATATCTTAATAACGCCTAGTGTCTGGCAATGGTCAAATTTACCTTTAGTCGAATCACAGCTCTGGCTCAACTTATTGACCTTATTTTTATTAGCTTTGCTGATTATTCCGTGTTACCGCTATAAAGACCAAGACTGGGCTCAAAAAATTGTTCCTCTTATTAGCGTGCAAGCCTTTATGCTCATGCTGTGTCACGATGGTTATTTAATAGGAAGTATCAGCCCAGCCACAATGGTCGGTTATGTAGGTACGATTGGCGTAGGTTTAGTTTTATTTGAAAGAAAAATTGTTTATAGCGCTTTTATACCAGCAACAATTATTTTAGCCGTGTGTACTTATTTAAGTATGAATGGGGTTATACCCTACGCTCCACTATTTAACTTCACGGCTATCCGACATGCTCAAACCAATCCATTTTGGTTAGGGAGTATGCTTTTTTTTATTATGCCGATTTTAGTGGCGTGCTTTATTTTATTTGAAATTCTACTAACTCAATGGCGCCAAAGAGAAACTTATATTCAACGCTTAAGCCAGATCGACCCATTAACTAATGTATTAAATAGACGCAGTTTAAATGCTCATCTTGAAACACTGCACGAGCAACAATTCGATTATGCTTTAGTCCTTCTCGACATAGACCATTTTAAAAAAATTAATGATGTATATGGACATCATCAGGGCGATCAGGTCCTGATTAAAATTGCTCAATGTCTTTCTGAAAATTTACGTAATGAAGACATCATTGGTCGATTTGGTGGAGAAGAATTCATTTTATTACTCCCTCATACCGACATTATTCAAGCGGAAAAAATTGCGGAACGTTGCCGACTTGCCTTACAAGGGTTATCTATTTTCAATAATCAGAATATTCAGATTCATGTGAGTGCAAGCTTTGGAATTAGTAGCTCTGCTTTTGCAAACGATCCCTACATTGTGATTCGACAGGCCGATGAGGCACTTTATGCGGTAAAAGCTTCAGGGCGTAATCAAGTCCGCACTTTTCAACAAATACCACATATAAAATCAATTTGACTATTTAGCTTTCGATAAGCTTGCAAGCTGTTGCAAAAGCTCTTGCTGACTAAAGGCACCTGTTAAACGCAAAGAACGAATTTCTTGTTGTTGCTTATTTAAAAAGAGATACGTTGGTGGTCCAAGAATATTCCACTGCTTGAGTAGAGCTTCATGTGACTGATCATAATGGCTCAAATCAAGCTTAATGAGGTAGTAAGGCGCAAGAGCTGACTGAACTTCTGGTGCTTTTAAAATACGATGCTCAATAGGCTGACAAGCCACACACCAGTCTGCATAGACATCAACGACAATAGCCCGATCAGCAGGCGCTGCTGCTAAAATTTTCTGAAAGTCTGCGGCTGTAGTTGCAACATGCCATTCAGCCATATGGTCGGAACTTTGCAAACTTCGATTTTGAAAATGCTGATACTGGTTATAAGCAACAAATGGCGTTACCAATAAAAGTAGTAAGGCATATAGCCACTGTAACTGCCCTTTTTTCCAAAAGAACTGATACAGCGCATAAATAATAAAAGCCAGCCCTAGCAATAAACTAAGCACTTGCATGCCCCAATCTGGCAATAAAGGGCGAATAAAATAAAGACTTAATCCTAACATCAGAAAAGCAAAAATTACTTTAATCTGATGCATCCAGTCACCTGCTTTAGGTAAGAACTTTGCACCTAAAACACTGGCAATGAGTAAAGGAATTCCCATCCCAAAACCTAGACAGAATAAAAGCAAAGCACCTTGCCATTGGTTCTGGGTTTGAGAAATAAATAATAAGGTTCCAGCTAAAGGTGCAGTCATACATGGACCAACCAAGAGCGCAGAAACTACGCCCATGACCCCGGCACCAACCAAAGTACCACCTTGTTGCATAGACTGAATACGATCAAGCCGATTTAACCACGTTTGCGGTAAACGAAGCTCAAACAATCCAAATAGATTCAGCGCAAAAACTACAAACAGTAAACTAAACGCGATAAGCGTAGCAGGCTGTTGTAACCAGCGTTGGAAATTTAGCCCTGCTGAAGAAGCAATTAAACCTAGACCTGCATAAACCAATGCCATACTACACACAAAGGTAAGCGCAATGGTCCAAGCCTTTAAACCCTTATGCTCTCGAATAATCAGTGAGGTTAAAATTGGCAACATTGGTAAAGAACATGGCGTAAATGCAAGCAGCATGCCTAAACCTAAAAACAATAAAACACCATACCAAAGTGAGTGTTCAATTAATTTAGCTGACCAAATCTGGTCTTGTGCAATTTGGGGAGCGGCCGCTTCAGCTTTATTTTCTGAACTTGTCGGATCTTCTAAAGGTTCTTGAAATACTGGTTTATTTGCCAAATCTAATAAGCGTTTCTGTGCTGTTCCTGCTTGATTTTGTACACCAACCAGACCATCTGCATCGGTTTGAAACTCAATAGTTTGTGGTGGATAACAAATACGGTCTTTGGCACAGCCTTGCCAAGTTACAGTGTAGTGCTCTGAAGGTTTAGTCTTAATCTGGAAGTTGACTTGATGGTAATAAACCTGACTTTGCCCATAGTTCTCATCATATTGAGAAACGGCTTTAGGCAAATTTAAAGCTAAAGGTTGATTACCCTGCTGGACAGTAAATTTATGCTGATACAAATAATAATTTGGCTGAATCTGCCACGATAACTTTGCGGTATGCGATTGTGGCGATTCAACCGAAAATGAAAAAGCCTGTTCGGGTGAAAGTAGCTTATCTTCTGCAAAAACAAACTGGCTCAATACAAAACTAGCAGCTGCTAGAAAATAAATAATTCCCTGAGAAATAAGCTTTTTCATTAACATCAATTCAAGTTGGTTTTATCAAAATAAGAATGCCATGCCCAAGCCACCATGGTAGCCTTTATCTTGACCCTCTAAATCGACACCTACACTTGCATCAAGTTGAGTACGTTTATTAACTGCATACACTAAGCCTGTACCTAAACCATATTGGTAGTCTTGGCTTTCAGCTTTACGGTAAACAAATTCAGAATAGCCAGAAAGTTTGCCAGCAATTTTATAATTGATTGTTGGAATAGCTGTTACAGCCCAGTTGCTGTTTTGCACTTCGTAACGCATCGTAATTGCAGTATTGATTAAATCATTATACTGATAAGCCACTGCTGAACTTAAACTATAAATATCGTCATGTTCAGTAAACTCATCATTACCCGTTGCAATAAGCGCTTGAGCCAACACAGCCATTGTTAAATTTTCATCATTTAAATCAATCGCTTTTTTTAAGCCGATGCTTACATCACCTAAACCAGAGGTATCTGTCTTTTTACCAGCGCGCTTGGTTTGAGTCCAACCCGGACCTTGCCAACCCAATTGTAATTCTAAGTCTTTCGCCAAACCTGTACGGAATAACATATCGCCATGTACAGTTACGGTTTTTTCTTTCACGCCATCAACAGTTGCTTCTGTATAAGTTGCACTTGGCAAACCTTGTTCCCAAGCTAACTGCCCCACTGGAGTGATACCTGTCCCGAAGCCCGAACCTGGACGGTCAAACGAGAACTCTGCGGCAAAACTACTTCCTGCGGCAACAGTGGTCAGAGCAAAAGTTAAAATTTGAAATGTTCTCATTCTATATTCCAATCAAGTTGTTAGTTCTTTTGACATTTTTGCTCCATGATGGCGCAATAACTCTAGTGTTTCACGCTCTTCTTGAAGCGCTTCTGACCAATCTATTTCATCAAAATCACAATCAAAGAACAACTGACTGATTGAAGATAAAATGGTGAGTCCTTCTTCATCACGTGTGTTTGGATCAACTTTTTCATCAAGTAAACGTTGAACCGCTGGTGCGCATGCCGAACTTGCTGCATCCCATAGTGGACCATAAAATTCTTCTGCATCCCAAAGATGAACATTTGCCTTTGCCTGAATTAAGGCTTCAAGGATATCGAGATAAACTTGTAATGCTTGATCTTTTTCTTCTTTTGATAAGGGAGTGCCTGCTTCATACGCTTCCGAAACATCTTCCCACCATTTAAAAATTCCATCACAAATAATTGATACAGGTGGCCCTTGTTCCGGATCAATGAAATTCGGATCAAGCCCCTCAGCAAGTAATTTTTGTACTTGCGTAAGTTCTAATTCTTCTATGGCTTTAATTAAAGCCTGCTGCTGGGTGGTTAACATGACCATCTCTCAAAAATATATTAGGGCTATTATGCCTAATCTCTGATGAAGATTTTAGAGGTCAATGCTATTGCATTGCAAACCAAAAGTTGTGAAGAGTTTTTATCCGTCTTTTTTATTTTTCATAAAAAAAGCCCCGAAGGGCTTTTTAGCAATTTTTAAACTTCATCATCAATGAATTCTGGTTGACCACCTCTCGGGTGTTCCTTTTTCTCAAAAGTATGTTCAAGGCTACGTTTTAGTTTTTCAATCGCACCGTGAATTGAGGCATCAATATTTCCTGCTTTATGGTGCACTGCCACTGGTTTCAAGCCAGCAGGACGTGCTTCGATCATACAGTGGATATCTTTATCGCCACCTTTGTCCCCATTTTCATCACTAAAATGAACCGAGAAATGTGTAATACGTTCGCTATGACGTTGGAATTCTTGAGTAAGTTCTGCACGTACATAAGTAATTAAACGTTCACTATTATGGATGTTTTTATCTGTGCGGATTTCAATATTCATAAATACCATCCTCTCTTTCTTACTGTGGATCTTTTCTATGCAAAACTTTTTTATGTTGGCATGTTTTAAGCATGCATGAACTGACTTTAATTGTACATTTTGATGGTGTAATGGTTTGTTATCTCCTGACTTAAACGTACCGCTTTTAATTTATTTTGAAGATCTTCATACCTTCAATATCAGTCCATCTATAAAAATATGCAAGCTGATTTTTTAAATTTTTATGAAAAATTGAACAAAAGGAGAGCAATTGTGACCGAATCTTATCTATCTGGAGCAGAACTCATTGAGCAGATTCAAAAGTCTCCTTATTCACGTGATTTAATCGGTTATCACGGACAGCCTCCAGAGGTGAAATGGCCCAACAATGCTAAGATTGCCGTGCAATTTGTGTTGAATTATGAAGAAGGTGGCGAAAAGCATATTGAACACGGCGACGCAGGTTCGGAGCAATTTTTATCAGAAATTATTGGTGCTGCAAGCTATCCAGCTAAGCATATGTCGATGGACTCTATGTACGAATATGGTTCACGTGCTGGTTTTTGGCGCATCCATAGTGAGTTCCAACGGCGCAAGCTTCCAATGACTATCTTCGGCGTTGCCATGGCGCTGGCCCGTAACCCTTATATTGTCGAAGCAATTAAAGAAGCTGATTATGATGTCGTTTCTCATGGCTACCGCTGGCTTCACTATCAAGATACCGACATTGAAGTCGAAAAACAGCACATGGAACAAGCCTTATCAGTTTTAGAAAACTTGTTTGGAAATAAGACTATAGGTTGGTATACCGGACGTGATAGTCCTAATACCCGTCAGTTACTCGCAGAGTTTCCACAAATACAATACGACTCTGATTATTATGGTGATGACCTGCCTTTTTGGACCACACTGACCAATACGGCTGGTGCATCACGTCCTCATCTCATTATTCCTTATACGCTCGAATGTAACGACATGAAATTCTGCTCACCGGGCGGATTTAATAGCTCAGAGCAGTTTTTCCAATATTTAAAAGATAGTTTTGATGTGCTGTATGCAGAAGGTGAAACTGCACCAAAAATGATGTCTATTGGAATGCACTGCCGTATTTTAGGGCGTCCGGGTCGCTTTAAAGCCTTACAAAAATTCCTCGACTATATTCAAATGCACGATCGTGTCTGGGTGTGTCGTCGTCAGGATATTGCAGAATATTGGTTTAAAAATCACATAACTCGTTAGTTGGTTATTAATTTTCCAAATTCATTAGTGAAAGATTAACCACTCTTGGCACTGTTATTGCTAAAACTCTATATCATGATAACGAGTTTAGGAATAACAGTGTTTTTAGCCGAGTTTAATCAAGCCCCATCCGAGCAACTCAAGACTCTGTTAAACAACTGCGTCCATATTCCTGCTTGGGCCGAAAAAATTATTTCAGAACGTCCCTACTCTTCAACATCAGTTCTTTTAGGGCATGCAGAACAATTAAGCCACACATGGTCATGGCAAGAAATTCAGGCCGCTTTAGCAACCCATCCAAAAATTGGGGAACGACAGGCAAAAAAACAACTCAATGCAAAAGAGCAAGATTTTTCAGCTAAAGAACAAGCTGGTATCTCGTTGGATGAACAAACACAACAAGCTCTGCTGCAAGGTAATCTTGAGTATGAACAGAAGTTTGGTTTTATTTTTTTAATTAAAGCAGCCGGCCTCAGTAGCGAAGATATTTTAAAAAAACTTCATCAACGTCTTCAAAACAACTTAGCTATAGAAAAAGTCATTGTGCATGAGCAACTCGCAGCAATTGCTCTATTACGTCTATCACAGGAAGTACAAACATGATCAGCACTCATATTTTAGATACGAATTTAGGTAAACCGGCTGCACAGGTCGAAGTGAAATTGTTTCATGCAGCAACTCACGAACTAATTGCGACCGCAACCACTAATCAAGATGGGCGAGTGAGTGATTTTGAAATAAACAACTTGAGTGAAGGTGCTTATCAACTTGAATTTGAAATTGCTCCTTATTTTGCCTCCCAAGAAGTCAAAACTTTTTTCCCGCGTGTTTGTATTCAATTTTTTATAGAAGACATCAATCAGCATTATCACATTCCATTACTAATCAGTCCCTTCGCCTACTCCACTTATCGCGGCAGCTAATTCAAATATAAATAGGAGAAAAATATGAATCATCGACAAAAGAATGCGATTTCTCCAGAGCATGAGTATTTAGGAATTTCGAAAAGTTTTGCTTATGGCTTACAGCATGTACTTACCATGTATGGTGGCATTGTAGCGCCGCCCCTCATTATTGGAATGGCAGCTAGTTTAAGCTCGGCACAAGTCGGAATGCTCATTGCAGCAGCGCTATTTGTGGGCGGATTGGCAACTCTCATACAAACCATAGGAACAAAATATCTAGGCGCAAAGTTACCGCTAGTTCAAGGTGTTTCTTTTGCAGGTGTGGCGACCATGGTTGCCATTATCACCACAGGCGGTGGTCTACCTGCAGTTTACGGGGCAGTCATTGTAGCCTCTCTAGTTGGGCTTTGCCTTGCGCCCTACTTTTCAAAAATCATTCGTTTTTTCCCACCTGTTGTAACCGGATGCGTCATCACGATTATTGGGCTATCTCTATTACCTGTTGCAATTCGTTGGATGATGGGTGGTAACGAGAAAGCACCCAACTGGGGAAGTGTAGAAAATATTTCTTTGGCACTACTGACCTTAGGTATTGTGATTATTCTGAATATACTACCTCAAGCCGGTATTCGTCGCTTATCCATATTATTGGCGATCATGGCTGGTAGTATATTGGCCTACTTCATGGGTTTTGGTGATTTTAGTCACGTAAGCTCAGGTGCATGGCTGCAATTCCCTCATCTATTTGCATTTGGTTTACCGACTTTTGAGCTCAGTGCAATCTTATCGATGCTGATTGTTACCTTAGTAATTATGACGGAAACCACTGCTGACATTATTGCGGTCGGAGACATTGTAGGAACTGAAGTCGATTCAAAACGTATTGCCAATGGCGTTCGTGCAGATATGTTTTCAAGCGCTATTGCACCTATTTTTGGTTCATTCATGCAAAGTGCTTTTGCCCAAAATGTTGGACTGGTGGCAATTACAGGTATCAAAAGCCGTTTTGTCGTAGCGGCTGGTGGGGTTATTCTCATCATTTTAGGTCTATTGCCTGTTATGGGTCGCCTTATTGCAGCAATTCCTATGCCTGTACTTGGTGGTGCAGGTCTGGTCTTGTTTGGATCAGTTGCAGCGAGCGGAATCCGTACTTTGGCAAAAATTAATTATAACGATCAGAAAAATTTGATTATTGTCGCGACTGCTTTATCAGCAGGGATGATTCCTATTATTAACCATGAATTCTATGCTCACTTTCCAGTTTGGGTACAAACTTTGTTCCATTCGGGTATTAGTTCAACTTGTATCTTTGCTATCTTATTGAATTTGTTATTTAATCATTTACCTTCATTTCGTAGCTCATCTGCCCCTCAATTGAGCCAACCCATAAATACACGAAATACACATTAATGAATTCGTTTTTAGCGCCCCACTTCGGTGGGCTTTTTTTTAACCGTTGATCAAATTTGGCTTCATTTTTGCTTAAGACCCTGTATCCTTAGCGTGCTTTATTTGGGGGGAGATCATTTAAATGCAATTAAAGCAACTTGCGGCTACTTGTGCCTTGTTATCTGCAACAGCCATGGTTCAGGCAAAACCAATTTGGCAAGATTTTAGCGTGACTGGTCTTTATGGTGAAAACTATGAAGTTGTAGACGCAAAAGAAACTACCATCACTTTGGAATATGCAGCAAAAGTTAAATATGCTGATGTGTTCTTCTTCATGGACCGTATGCGCGGTGAAGATGATCATAAAAGTACATATTTTGAGTTATCACCACGTTTAAGCTTAGGTGAAATATCTGGCAAAAAATTGGCTTATGGCCCAATTAAAGATGTGCTCATTAGTACCACTTGGGAAAGTAATAGCGAAAACGGCAACAATTTCGATAACTTCTTATATGGTTTTGCTGTTGATTTAGATATTCCATATTTTAAATATGCGAATTTAAATTTCTACCGTGCAAACAACGAGAAAACTGATGACGATTATCAAATGACATTCGTCTATGGAATTCCATTTAATATTGCATCTGAAGAATTCTTGGTTGATGGTTTCCTAGATTGGTCAACTGCTGAAGGTGACCATGCCAGTGAGTTGAACTGGACAACTCAATGGAAATGGAATGTAGGTAAACACATTTCTCCTGACACACGCCTGTACCTAGGTATTGAGCACTCTGTGTGGAATAATAAATTTGGTCTACAAGGCCGAGACGAAAATAACGTCAGTGCTTTGGTTAAATACCACTTCTAAAATTTTTTATTTAGAAGCATAAAACAGCAAGGAAAAATTCCTTGCTGTTTTTGTTTTAGTCGAGTGGATTACCGACAATATTACTAATAATACCCTGCATAATATGTCCGCCTTGTTCACGGCGTAATTCTGCATACCAAGCTTGGGTAACAGTTTCATCTTTCATATGGGTTACATCACAACGTTTGCGTGCACGAAGCACCAATTCATTGGCACGTTCATTACGTTTGTTTTGATAGCGGCGTAAAGCATCTTCTAGTCCCAAAGTATTAATTTGCAAAGAGCGCGCTAAATAAATCGCATCTTCCATGGCTTGGCAACCGCCCTGTCCAATATCAGGTGTGGTGCTATGAGCGGCATCACCTAAAATCACCACTCGACCTTTATAAAATTGGGTAAACGGTTCAATATCATGTATTTCTACCCGATTGGTCTTTTGCGGGTCTAAGCGTTCAATGAGCTGCTGTACAGGCTGGCACCAATCAGCAAAATATAGTTTTAAGAGCTTTTTATATTCATCCCGATTATTCTCTAAACCTACTGGCAAAGGCACATCTAAAAAGAAATAAAAACGTCCATCCGCAACTGGCATCAGAGATGCACGTTTACCCTCTCCTACATAAGTCGTCCATTGCTGAGCTGGCGCTAAATCTTCAGAGATGTCAACCAAACCATTCCAGTTCACATAACCTGCATAACGGCGCTGTACCTGCTGACCTAACACATAGGCACGAGTCATTGAATGCGTACCATCAGCCCCAATCAGTAAGTCGGCTTGTGTTGAACTACCATCTGCAAAATGTACTTCGACATAATCAGCTTTATCCTCAAGGTTTACCATTTTTTTGCCTAAATAAATCTGATCTCGACCAAACTCATCCATCAGCATATTTTGTAAATCGGCACGTGCGACCGGATAAGGGCGTTGTCCCACTTCTTCAATTAATGGCCGTAAACTGAATTGTGTCATCACATCTCCAGTTAAACCATCTACATAAGCTAAATCATCCATTTGCCCACCAAGTTTGGCGATTTTCTCGGTTAATCCCAGATAATTTAGACATTTCACACCATTCGACCACAGCGAAATTGCAGCACCGACTGGAAGAATCTTTTCAGTTTGCTCAAAAATACGAACTTGGTGACCAAATTTCTTTAATGCAATGCCTGTGGTTAGACCTCCCATTCCCGCACCAATAATCACCACATTCATAACACGCTCCTATAGATATTCACCTATAGGGTGCTTATGCTAAAAACATGCCATCGTTCAAAATTTATTGAGCTTTTCCACCAAACTGGCATGCACCATGCTTATATATTTAAGTATAGAACTGGTCTCAACACGCTCAGTGTGAGTGCAGTTTTAAATGAAAAATCATGTTTTTAACAAGAAATACGGATACTCCATTATGGCAACATTGCACGCTCCAGCTTTTGAACTTCCTGAGATTTTGAATACTAAAACTAATTTGGCGGATGCCCGAATTGGTGCACAAGTGATTGAGTGTTCAGATGATTTCTTTGCAGAAGCAAAGCGTATGCTGCAATTTGAAGCACCTATTTTTGTTGAAGATAAATTCGATGATAACGGCAAATGGATGGACGGTTGGGAGACCCGCCGTAAGCGTCATGCAGGCTATGACTGGTGTATTGTGAAGTTAGGGGTAAGTGGAAAAATCAGTGCACTTGATATCGACACCACGTTTTTCACAGGAAATTATCCTGCATCTGCCTCATTGGAAGCATGTTATGCACCAAATGGTGACCTTACAGGGGCAAAATGGCAGAGTATTTTGGAAAATACCGAGCTAGGACCGAGTCAACATCATATTTTTATGGTCAATAATGATGCAATTTTCACGCATATACGCCTCAATATTTTCCCAGATGGTGGTGTCGCCCGTTTACGCGTTTATGGGGATGTTCATATTCAGGTGTCTGATACAGAGCAAACACTCGATTTATTGGCTCTTGAAAATGGCGGTCGCGTAATTGCCTATAGCGATGCGCACTTTGGACACCCGCGTAATTTGATTAACCCAGGCCGTGGCGTCAATATGGGCGATGGATGGGAAACCAAACGCCGCCGCGCACCAGGTTATGACTGGTGTATTCTTGCGTTGGGTAAAAGCGGAAAAATTGAAAAAATTGAAATTGATACGGCACACTTTAAAGGGAACTTTCCTGCCCAAGTATCGATACAAGCGGTCTACCTTGAAAATGCAACCGATGCACAGTTAATTCCACAAAGTATGTTTTGGTCTTATTTACTAGAAGCCCAACCTATGCAAATGGACCATATTCATGAATATGTGAATGAGATTTTACAGCATGAAAAAATCTCACATATCCGTATTAACATGATTCCGGATGGTGGCATTAGTCGTGTCCGTTTATGGGGGAAAATTGCCAAGTCATGATCATAGATACTGTTCAGATTCAGCCCTTAACTACTGAGAACTTTCAGCCCTTCGGAGAAGTTATTTGTTGTGATGGGCATGATTTTTTTCATATTAATGATGCCCACACCGAACGCTACCATGCGCTCGTTGAAACTGAAATTGAGGGTGAAGCAAAAGCAGGGATCAGTATTTTCCGTAACATCAAGGCCAGTGTCTTGCCTATGGAAATTTCCATGCTAGAGCGACATCCGAAAGGTTCTCAAGCATTTATTCCATTACAGCAACAAAAGTTTTTAATTATTGTCGCACCCGCTTTAGATGAAAATACTCCCGATATTTCCAAGCTCTGTGCTTTCATCTCGAATGGTAAGCAAAGTATTAATTATCGGGCAGGCACATGGCATCACCCTTTGCTTACCTTTGAGGCACCCAGTGATTTTGTAGTAATAGATCGAATTGGAGGGGGTGCAAATTGCGATGTTTTTCAATTTCCACAACCTATAGAAGTTAGGTTTTAAATAAAGAATAATTTATACAGACTTGTCTGTTTAAGTCTGGTTATTTAAATACTGCATACTATTGTGTAATTAAAATAAAAAATCCCCGCCTATTGTGCGGGGATTTTTTTTAATTCTTTTTAAACCGTGATATCAGCTAAGTTACCCTTTTGCTCAAGCCACTGCTTACGATCTGCTGCACGTTTTTTCGCAAGGAGCTTGTCGAGTAAACCTGCTGTTAAATGTGCATCATCTAGATCGAGCTGAACCAAACGACGGGTGTTCGGATCCATGGTTGTTTCACGTAGTTGAATTGCATTCATCTCGCCCAATCCTTTGAATCGGGTAATTTGCGGATTCTTATTACCTTTAACATTTTTTAAAATGGTTTCAAGCTCTTCATCATCTAGCGCGTAATGAACATCTTTACCAATGTCGATACGGAACAATGGCGGCATTGCTACAAATAAATGACCTTCTTCAACCAATGCTGGAAAGTGTTTAACGAATAAAGCACAAAGCAGAGTCGCAATGTGCAGACCGTCTGAGTCGGCATCGGCCAAAATACAGATTTTGCCATAGCGCAGTTCTGACAAATCATCACTGCCCGGGTCTACACCAATCGCAATCGCAATATCGTGAACTTCCTGAGAAGCAAGTACTTCATCAGAAGAAACCTCCCATGTATTTAAGATTTTTCCACGAATTGGCATGATAGCCTGAAAGTTCTTGTCGCGCGCCTGTTTGGCACTACCACCAGCCGAGTCACCCTCGACAATGAATAACTCACTTTCTTCACGCGTTTGGCCCACGCAGTCTGCCAATTTACCCGGTAAAGCCGGACCAGAAACAATCTTTTTACGCTCAACTTTTTTCGCAGCTTTTAAACGTCGACCCGCTTTAGAAATTGCCATTTCGGCAAGTTGCATGGCAATTTCAGCATGTTGGTTGAGCCAGAGCGCAAACGCATCTTTAGCAATATTTAAAACAATATTGGCGGCTTCACGACTCGAAAGACGCTCTTTGGTTTGACCAGAGAACTGTGGTTCTTGAAACTTGAGCGACAAAATATAGTTCACGCCATCCCAAACATCTTCAGCCGAAAGTTTAAGATTACGTGGTAATAAATTACGTAACTCACAGAATTCACGTAGCGCTTCGGTCACCCCCGAACGCAAACCGTTCACATGAGTACCACCTTGTGCAGTTGGAATCAAGTTGACATAACTTTCTTGAACCTGTTCGCCACCCTCTACATTCCAGCAAATCGCAAACTCACACGCGGCACGGTCTGCTTGGCCACTGCTTACAAATGCAGGATTTGGCAAAATTTCACGATCTTGTAATTCATCCATCAAATAATCGACAAGGCCATTTTCAAATTGCCATTCGATTTTTTCATCATTAATTTGATCGATATAAGTAATTTTTAAACCAGCTGCTAAAACAGCTTTGGCTTTTAAATTATGTTTGAGTGCTTTTAAAGCAAATTTTGGGCTATCAAAATATTTAGCTTCAGGCCAGAAACGTACCGTAGTTCCTGTCGCACGTTTAGGTGCTTTACCTTCTAACACCGCTAAAGGAGCAACAGGTTCACCTTGCTCAAATGCCATCTGGTATAAATTACCCTGACGCTGAACTTCTACCTCAACACGTGTAGATAAAGCGTTTACAACTGAAATCCCTACACCATGTAAACCACCTGAAAACTGATAGTTATCAGTACTAAACTTACCACCAGCATGCAGCTTGGTTAAAATGATTTCGATACCACTTTGGCCATATTCAGGATGAATATCAACTGGCATACCACGGCCATTATCTTCAACTGACAATGAACCATCTTTATAAACCGTGACACAGATTTTGTCGGCATGACCGGCTAATGCTTCATCGACAGCATTATCAATAACTTCTTGGGCTAAATGGTTAGGACGAGAAGTATCGGTATACATCCCCGGACGACGACGAACAGGGTCTAAACCGGAAAGAACTTCAAGCGATTGAGCCGTATATTGTGTCACGTTGTACGTTTTCCTTATTTGATGGTGTGCGCAAAGAATTCGATCACTAAGGGTAATTTTTCTTCAAAATCTTCCATGGCATGATTGCCATGAGCATCCGTCAAAATCAATGAGGATGGTGTTGCAGCACTATAATAGCGTTGTGCTTGACGATAATCCAAAATTTCGTCGCCTTGTTGCAATAAGACGAGTATTTTGTCAGCATTTTCAGGTTGTTTCAGTTCCAGTTGTTCTAACTGTCGTAACTGAACATGATCAATTGACCATAGATCATTCACCTTATAAGGCATGCTTTCAACTTGAAATAACTCATCAAACAGCTTCCATGGTTGCATAGCAGGGTTAATCAGTACAGCCGGAACATTATATTTCGCGACAAAATATGTCGCAAAAAATCCACCAAGACTACTGCCGACTAAAGCTACCTTTTCTAAAGACTGAATCATTTCTGAAACTTGTGCTACGACCTGATCTGGAGATCTATTTAAATCTGGCAAATGCACATTTACGCCCAATTCGCTACAATATTGCTTAAGGCTCAGCCCTTTAATCGAAGAAGAGCTGCTATTAAAGCCATGGAGGTAGATAATATTCATATATTTCCCTCTTAAATTGAGAACAAACTCACATTTTTGTTCTCAGTTTGTATATAAAAACGCTATTGTCAGACAAGAAAAACGTCTCAACTTACCATTCATCAGTATTTTAAAAACATGTGTTATTTAAACTACTAAGATGGAAACGTTAGCTGCCGTTCATAAAAAGTACAGCTTAAAACGTCGGTTATAACGTAAATGGGGAAAAGATATGCCGAGCTTAACACCGTTACATGAAACTTATTGTAAATGGGACCGTACGCCACCAAGTCAGGCCGACGTACTAGAGGGTTTAGCTCAACTGTTCAGCACCAGCTTAAATGGTGTACATGAATTAATACAAGTCATTAATATTGAAGTGTTAAAAAATGCTTTTGGTATTAGTGCTCAAAATGCTAATAATTTTCAAAAACGCCCATCTGTGCAAAAGGTCTACCAGTTTTCCTATGGTGCCTTACAAAAATATGGTCGTTATTTTTTAGCGCCGGGTTTACGTCGTATTATTGAAAAGTTTCCGACCCTTCATGAAAAGCCGTTAACACCTACACTACATTTTTTGGTGGGTATTTTAAATGGTATCTTCGGAGACTATCTGCTTAAGCAACATAGTCCACTTGCCTTGCCAATGGTCCTTTACGATCACTACGGTGCAATCCAGCAAGGCGAACTTGCAGGGCGTATCGTAATTTTAGTTCATGGTTTGTGTATGAACCATCTTACTTGGTCAAATGCACACTATGGTGGCATTGTTGAGCGTCTGTTAGCACAGCGTGACCATAACACCATGTTATATTTAAATTACAACACAGGTCGCCGCATTTCAGCCAATGGGCGCAGTTTTTCAAACTTATTAGAAGATTTAGTACAGCGCAATCCAAGAATTACTAGCATTGATCTAATTGGTCACAGTATGGGTGGCCTGGTTTCCCGTAGCGCACTGTTTTACGGTAAACAAAATATGTACCAATGGATTCATATGGTCGAAAACCTCGTCTGTATTGGTTCTCCGCACCATGGTGCAGTACTGGAGCGTTTTGGATTTGCTATACAAGATAAGCTCGGAGCTTTCCCATTTGTTGGGTTACTGGGTCAGCTAGTTAATATCCGTAGTAATGGCATTTTAGACTTACGCCATGGTAGTGTTCGTGATGATGACTGGGAATATATGGATGCCCGTATCGGCATGATGGATGACAACCGTGCGCCGGCTCCACTACCCTCCCATATCAATACCTTTTTAGTGGCAGGAACACTCGAATTTGAAAAGGTGCGTAATAAAGCGCTTACCGTGATTGGTGATTACTTAGTCAGTGTGAAAAGCGCACTTGGCGAACATCCTAATCCACGCTTTCAGCTTAAAGTTCCAGACTCACATAAAGCGGTGTTTTATGGCTTAAATCACTTTGAAATTCAGTATCACTCAAGTGTTGCTGAACAAATTACTCGCTGGCTATATCCTCATGTAAATGATTATGTGCAAGACGGTATTCAAACCCATATTATTGATATGCCGAACTATACGCTAGAAGATTTAGAAGGAATTGTAGAGACATAAAAAAAGCCCAACTTTTGTTGGGCTTCTTTAACAAACTAGCTTTTGTAGAAGAAAGATAATATTTTAAATTTCAACCTTCCAAGCTTTATTGGCAATTACTTTTCCATTTTTTATATTTAAAACAATATTGTAAGCTGCTGTACCACCATTATTAAAAGTATTTAAAATATAAATATTATTATTTAAATAATATATTTTAAAATCAGCAAGCTCGTTCTTATCACTATCTATACCATTTTTAGGAAAAAAGTATTGTTCTATATCATTTTTACCAATTTCTATTTTCTTATCTTTATCCTTAATTATGATTTTATCAAGTTGTAAAAAATCATTATTAGGTAAAGTACCATCAGTACCAAAGAATTGTTTATTCTTAAAATACTTATATTCACCTTTAAAAGTTTTATAAAGTTTAGGATCTAAAATAGCTTTTTTTGCATACACTTCTACTATTATGTTTTTATCATTATAAACAGCTTTTTCTCTAGAATATTGAGATAGTTTAATAGAAGTGTAACTACTAAAATTATTTATTCTATTTTTATAGATAAATCCAGTTACACCATTACTTGCATTAACTAAACAAAAATTATTAGTCTCTTCATCCATCACACAAGAAACAATTTCATTATTATTTAATTTGGTTGTAACTTTCGAACTTAAACTTGAATTTTCCCTTACATTCACATACCCATCTTTATCTTGAATAAAACCAAAATCAGCATATGAAGCTTTAATAGATCCAATAATGAAAGCGGTAAAAACTATAAGTTTAAGATATTTTTTCATTTAAGCTAAGCTCGTTATTTAATTTGAATTTCTATTTTATAATAATAGCAATATCATATTTTAAGCTGATATTACTATTATTAAATATAATCAAAATCTTAATAACATATAATTACTCTTCATCATCATGACAATCATTTTTCTTGTTTTTTATATTCACATCAGTTGTATAATTAATTGCAAAATTTAAATTTATTAAATCTTCTTTTCTAAAGACTTTCGGAACTATATTCCAAACATTTTTACCGTTAGTAACGAATGCCAAATTAAATTCCGGAACTTTATTATTATTCGTATCAATTTGATATTCCACAGAAAATCCATCTTTTTTCTTGCCAATAATATTATATATACGTGGCTCCTTTAACCCTTGATCACAAGCTTGATATATATAAATTTTGTTTTTTAAAATTTTAATTGTACTTTCACTACAATAACACCCACCTGTTTCTAACTCTTTCATAATACCATTTGTGTATTTAAATGGTTTTATTAGGTTTCCCTCTAAACTATCAAGGTCCAAATATGACTTTTTCAAATCTTTTATTTTAGAATTATTAAAATCACTTAAACATTTATAGTTTTCACTACTTGCTTCTTTCCCATTAAATTTACATTTTAAATTTCTATCTTTCAACCAAGAGCGTTGAGTATCTACCAGATACTTAACTTCATTTTTATTATCACTGATATAGCTTTTTATATCTGAATATATACTATTCAGATCATGCTCACTATTACTATATATTGTTTTCTCGTCTAACCGTTGTGGTTTATAATCTGCAGCATTTGAGCAGGCACTCAAACTAAAGACTAACAGTAAGCCAAGAAAATTAATATTAATGCCTTGCATCATATACTCCTTTAACAAATAATTGATATTCACTATTACGTCTTTTAGTTAAACCGAGATCTGGAACCCTTTTTCCATTTACAGTTATTTTATTTATATCTAACATTTCTTTAGGCCCATCTTTATAATTAGTTTCATTAATAAGCTTACATAAATTAGGTGCTTTACTAGCAATATTCCCAATATTGAATGCTAACGATACTAAAGCATCAAATTCATATTGGTAAAGCGGAACTCTAATAGCTTTCTTAACATAAGCTTCATGTTTCAAAACATCTTCATCAAAATAAGTTTTAGCTTGAGATATTGAGATAAAATCTTTTAAAGCCTTTTTCCCTAAAGCTTTACATGACGCTTGACCTACTAGATGTCCCCAACCAACTGTACAATATCCCTTAGAATCATTGTAATAATATGTCCCTTGCCCGTCAGGAGTTAAATACTTACCTTCCCATTCTTGAATAAATAACCTTGCATTTGTACTTGTTGTTAAATTGCTTATAGGTATTCTATTTCCTTTCGGAGTCTGAGAAGGAGTTTGAGGTAACTGTAAATCAAAACTATTTCTATATCCTTCTAACAATATTGCTAAGGGATCAGCTATATCATCACGTCTTGAATATAGTCCGTGCTCTTTTATTGTAAGATTTGACGCATCATCTAATGAAAAACCATTGCCTGTAAAATATTCAAAATGTAGCATCGAGACATTATGTGCTGTTTTTCCAGCAATAGGTATAACTGCTGGTCCATTGTTTTTTTTCATTACGCCTGTTTTACCCAATATTTGGCCTTGCGTAACGGGGTCGCCCACTTTTAATGTTATTGATTTTGGATCTAGTTCACCATACCTAATTATAAACTCTCTACCATCATCAGTTTTATGTCTAATACTTATTTGATTAGTGTGTAAATAAAATCCTTGTGAAGCTATTACTTTACCAGGCGCTATAGCTACTACTTCAAAGCCACTTTCTGCCTTGCTGACAGGTTTACAATTACTATATAAATCTCTTCCCGCGTGTCTTCTATTACCACCTCTATTTCTTCCAAAAATTGCCATAGAAGCATTAGTATCATTGAGTTTAGCGCCCCAATAATAATTTGACAGTTCTCCACTTATATCATTAATAGGTTTTTCTTTAAAAGGAAAAATAATACTTGGTTTATAATTAGATATATTTTGTTTTGGATTACCAGTATCTTGACTTTCAGCATTCACATTTTTTAATTCTGGTGCTGTACTATTAAGAATCTGATCTTTAATATAATTATAGACTTTATCTGCACTAATATCAGACACCCAATCTGGAGCTTTTGCTAATGTACCAAACCAATGGTCATCTTTATCATCATGATTATCCTTCTTAGCAGCTCCATTATTAATATTAGAGTTATTATTTATTTTTTTTGGTTCTGCTTTAACTCCCTTGTTTAAAGGTAACTTTAGTATTTGTCCTTCAGAAATCTTATTTGCATCATTAATTTTATTTATTCTTTGAATCTCTTCAATATTACAATTCATTTCTTTTGAAATTTTTAATAAAGTATCGCCTTTTTTCACCTTATATGTTTTTCTACTATATTGACCAGCTTGCCCTTTCTCTCTGAGCTGAGTTTTTATTAAAACTGATGGACTATATAGCTTGACAATAGCATGGCTTTTTTCAAGACAGACTCTATTGATAAGTTGCATTTGATTTAAAATATTTTGAAAGTAGATATCAAGAACTACTCCTTTATCTCTACTTATGTCAACAATTGCTCCTTTAGAATTTGTTAATCCTTCAGCAACGAGTTTATTACCATTTTTTATTTGATATTTAGCATTCTTAATGGGATGTCCTAGCAAGTCTAATAGAATAAAGGTTACTAAACACTTATTTTTCATTCTTTTTCACTCCTAAAGTAAAATCCTCATCATCCCATTCATCAACAATTACATCCCACAGTTCTTGCTCTTTTCCAACTAAAACTTTTATATTCAACGGATCTTCTTTTGTAATTTTCCCAGTTCGCCCATGTTCATCTAGGCCTCCTGAGATAAATGAATTTGTTGCTGGAATAAAAGCTTTATAACTAAACTGACTAAAATCATTCTGCCAAAACAAATCATAAACATCCAACTTATTACTATACATCATGGTACTTGGCAGTTGAGGAACCTCATAAGAAACCTTGGCCCCACCCGTAAACAAATGCTGCCCAGCTTTACTTTCAAACTTACCACCTGTTGTTGAAAACACGCCATTGGCATTAATTTTGAGCTGTGACCCACCAGCTGTTAATACAATTTCTTTTGGACTCGTAAGCTCGATTTTTTCTTCAGTAGAAATGAGCTTGATGACTTTCTTGGCAATTGCTTCAATAGCATCATCTTGCGCTTGTAGTTCGAGCTTTCCTTTTGCTGCATAAGCACGCAAACCTTTTTGAGCAGCAAACAAACTGATTTTGTCTTGTGCATGCCCAATAATATTTTTCTGTGCACTTAAATTAATTGAACCGCTGGCACTTTCAGCAATATCTTGCGATGCTTGCAGGATAATATTTTCAGGTGTGGTCAAGGCAATGCCATTTGGTGAAGCTAATAGCATTAAGGCTTGTCTAAAGATTTTGCCTTGTTCTTGCTGTTTAGTATCGGAACTGCTTTCTAAACCTTGGGTATAACCCTCCATAAAGCCTTGTAAAGAACTCAATGCTTTAGAAGGTGACACTTCCAATTTACTGCCTTTACTAAAAGTGCCACATACACTCATCATGTCAAAGTCTTTAGTCTCAACATTGGCTAAGACTTTTCCGACCTCTTTAATACTCTCAAATGGATTTTTATGAATGCGATCTTTAATGCTGGCAAGTTTACCTTTAACGATGTCGGCACCATGTTCTTCAACGTTTTCGATGAACGCTTTTAAGTTTTCCACTGCATCTTTGGCATCGCTAAAGAAAGCATTAAATTCATCTACAACGCCTTTTGCGTTTCCGCCTAGAGCACCAATATCCTCAATAAAGCCGCCACAGCTTTTGAGTGCATGAATAGGATCGTTATTAATGCCTTCCTTAAATAGGTTTACCGTACTATTTAATGCTTGTCCTGTGGTTTTTAGTTCAAGCGACTGGATGAATTTGGGTAAGCGATTAATCACGTTTAAAGCATCAGTTTGTTGCTTGGCTGCAACTTCACTGAGCATTTTCATGCTTTCATAGCCTTGTGAAAGTAAAGATTGTGCTTGTGCAGCCTCTAAATGGTCGGCAATCGCTTGCTCTTGTGCATAGGTACTAATGAGCATGCCTTTACCCGCACGCACAGCTCCCCAAGCATCTGTTCTGAGTTCAAAGCCTTCACCTCGGCCTTGGCTCGTCTCTTGTTCTTTTGGATGGCTTAAATTACCCAAATTCAGCTGTGTTGCTGCATGGCTACTTTGGAGCTGAGTACTGATTTGTCCGGTTGTGTCATCAAAGCGTAATTGGTTGAAGCCACTTCCATTGATTTCTTGACTGCGAATCCCGCTCAGTTTTTTAGTTGCAGGAAGTTGCCCTTTTACATCGAACTTAGTGGGTGAGCGCTGCGCTTCATGGATGCGCCCAGTCACAAATGGACGGTCAATATTGCCGTCAAAGAAGTCAATAACAACCACTTCACCAATACGCGGCAAGAAACGTGCCCCATAACCTTCTCCTGCCCAAGGAGTCAGTACATCCACCCAAGCCGAGTCGGTATCATTGTCATTGCTACCTGCACCACCATCATGGCCATGATCATCACTACGGGTAAATAGAAAACGTACTTTAATGCGTCCCCATTCATCGACATGAATGGTTTCTCCCTCTGGTCCCACGACTTTTGCTCGTTGTGGGTAGGCAATTGGGCGATGCTGTTCTGGATTATATTCAGGCGCAGTTTTGATTTGACGGCGTATTAGAGTCAGCTCATTACCTTGACGTTCGATATCATCATAACCATTTTGATCCCAACGACTTTGGGTTAATAACTGGCTAACCTGCTGGTGTAAATCTTTAGGTAAGTTATTTTGATTATAGAAGTTTTTAGCAATGATCAAGAACTCTTGATCTGCCCCTTCATGCTGATCAATTTCAGGGTGCTCGCGTAGATTAAACCAATACCCGACTTGGCTATCGCGGACACTACTATAGGCTTTAAAGTATTTAGCCCGACTCGCATGCATGTCGGTGAAGTGCTGATTTAGTTTTTCTAATTGACTACTGCCTGAAGCCGTTGCCTGATCTTCCCCTTTTAAATCTTGCATCCAAGCCGGGCTTACATGCCATGCTTGCTCAAGACTTAAAGTGGCGGAGTCAAAGCTGTCTGAATGTGTATGCGTGGTAACAACCGAACCATTACCCTCTTCTTGTGCAAGGGCATCGGGTTGCCAGCGCTGCACATGTACCGCTGTCGGTTGCAAACTCCGTACTGCAACAAAGCCAGTAATACTATCTTGATATTCGGTTGCGCTACTTCTGTGATAGCGAATACTACGACGCTCTAAAGCCTGATACTGGCTATTGTCATCAATTAATCTTAGTTTTTGAGTTTGTATTGGCGCGGTAAAATGCGGAACAAAAAGCTCTGTTTCATCAATGAGCCAACTAATACCTTCACTTCGCCATAAGCGTGTAAGAAAGTCATAGTCAGACTCATTATGCTGCATAGTAAAAGGTCGAATATCATAGTTTTGACCTAAGCCACTCAAGTCTAAACTTAAACTCGAAGCAAACAGTGGACTTTTTTCTTGCCACTCTTTAAATAAAACTTCGGTAATTTCTACGATACTTTTATTCATAAAAACACGACTATTACGGCGTTTGTGCCATAAATTTGTCGCATCTTCTATAGTCAGCTTATAAAGCGTTAAAGCACCATCACTTTGTCCATAACTGGCTTCAGTCACAATACCTGTGGTTCGGAACAATTGGCCTGAATCTGTGACTTGATCAACAGCGACCTGAACACCAATAAATTGCTTCAATGCAATTTGGGCATTGGTTGAAAGGCAGATCAATTCCGCCATTAGGCCACCATTCAACTGATGTTGACCTTCTATACGTTGTAAGAATATTTGGTTATTGAGTAGTTCATTAGAAAATTGTACATGGATAGCACGTTTCTGAGCATTTAGCCCTATTTTTTCCAAGACACTAAATATATTAAAAACCATTTTTTTATAATCATTAGGATATATAAACGGCTGCACTTTATAAAAAACAGAACTATCTGTCTACAAAATTATGCGTTATTTCTATCAATTTTTCTTATATTTTCACTTGTTCGAATATGATTAAAAAAAGCCCAACTTAAGTTGGGCTTTTTTTAATCATATTAAATTCACTTTTTAGCAGTCTTAAATGCCGGATAAAAACGGAATAACTGCCATAAACAAACCAGTAAAAGTAAAAGGAAATAAACCAAAGACCATACTGGTAAAGACTGACCTAAAAAAGTCCAGTCAATTGCAGCACACTCACCTGAACCCGAAAGCACTTCTTGTAAAACTGCTTTCATGGGTAATGCATCGATTAAATAATTTAAACCTGGTCCACAACTTGGTACTTGGTCTGGTGGTAAATGCTGTAGCCAAACATGACGGCCTGCCACGCCCACTGACCATAAAATTGCAATGCCTGCTAAAAATGCATAGAAGCGTTTAACCGCATTAGAAACCGGGTTATGCAAAAATGCAATGAGCGCCACGAACCCCATTGCCATTAAGCCAACACGTTGAAAAATACAGAGCGGACATGGCTCTAACCCTTTTACATGTTCCAAATATAACGCAAAAGACATGCCGACAATGCTTGCCAGTACAAGCAGTCCACTCACCAAACGGTAACTTAATCGCATGTAAAACCTCATTTTTATCTATATTGTTCAAGATATTGATCAAAACTGATCTGACTATCTTGTTCAAGTTGTTCTTGCTGCTGTAAAGATTGTGCAGCCAATTGTTCAAAATATTGCAAAGTCTCTGCACTGATTTCATGCTTTTCATAACTTTCAGCATGCATCTGTGCCATATGACTGCCAAAGCTCCAGGTTCCACCATGCTTTAACGTGTCATCAATCACATGCGCAGATAGTGTTTCATCTACTTCATCAATACGTTCTTGCATCACGGCCAAAGCCGAGCTGTACAGATCTGTCGCATAGGTCTGATCGAGTAACTTGGCACAATCCTGCATATTAGAAATGTGCTGACGTGCCCAATCTTCAATATGGTAAGACCCGTTTAAATCAGTAATCGTCGCATTTGGCGCTCGGCCACGATTGACCACTTCTGTCTGGTTCTTCTCAATCAAATCTTGCTCGGGACATAACAACTCAGGGCTATCACTGAGCAAGCAATAAAGCGCCAGAGCCTCAAGGAAACCAGCCGTTGTTTCATTTACACCAATTGGCGAATATGGATTTACATCCACTGCACGAAGTTCAACATAACCCACTCCTCGATTTTGCAAGGCTTGAGAAGGTGTTTCTCCCGCGTGCGGGACCTGTTTTGGACGCACGAGACTGTAATATTCATTCTCGATCTGTAAAACATGATCATTAATTTGCAACGGTTCACCAGAGGCATCATTTAACCCTAAACGGCTAAATGGCGGGTAAGGAGAATGTACTGCTTTTTGTAAACCAGCCAGATAACCAGATAAGTTGTTGTAATGGATACCTAAACTTTTTTGTGCCGAGTTCTGGTAGCCTAAACGTCCCATCCGTAATGCTGTAGCATACGGTAAATAGTATGACCCTTTGATTAAAGGCAACAAATGATGTTCATGTCCGGTCAAGAAACAACGACAAACCGATGGACTCGCCCCGACTAAGAACATAACCAGTGGGGTCAGACGAATAAAGTTACGAATAAGCCCAAAATAACGGTGGCTACGATAATCTTGCAGACTGAGTGCTTTTAATTTTTCGTCAGTTTCATGTTCCTGCAAGGCAGAAAAAAGAGAATCGGGAAAAGATAAATTATAGTGGACGCCTGAAATGGTCTGCATACGGCGACCATAACGAATACCCAAACCACGGCGATAAAGTGTCTTAAAACGACCAATATTAGAAGTACCGTATTGAGCTAATCGAATTCGTTCTTCGTTGTCATCTAGCATACATGGCATAGACAAGGGCCAAAGCTTTTCGCCATTTTCTAAATGACGATGCACAACGGCATGAATATCGGTGAGCTCATGTAGGGCATCCTCAATGGTTGGCTGTGGTGAGGTAATAAACTCCATCAACGCTTCAGAATAATCTGTGGTGATTTTCGGATGTGTTAAAGCTGAACCTAATGCCTTTGGATGTAACTCTTGTGATAAGAACCCATTACTTTGCATACGTAGGCTTTCACGTTCTATTCCACGTAACATGCCTTGTAGTAGCGACGAATCCACCCAAGCAGGAATAACTGATTGAGATGGTGTAGTGGGTTGACTCATGCATTTGCTCGCTTATAAAAGATCACTATATACAAAATCGTGACATGATATGGATATTGATATGATCACATCATTTCGGTTTGGCAATTTTTATCACAATCTTGTTATTTAAGACACGAAAGAATTGTGATTTTATTGAAGAATAATTGCTAAAGAGTTGTCAATATCATGAACGATCAAGACATTTTAAACTTCTGGTTTTCACCTGAACACCGTTCACTTTGGTTTGCAAAAAGTGATGATTTTGACAAAAAAATCCGTGATCAATTTGCAGATATTCATCAGCAGGCAACTCGAGCAGAACTTTGGTCTTGGCGGAAAACCCCAGAAGGTCGTCTTGCAGAGATTATTGTGCTAGATCAGTTTTCTCGCAACATTTATCGTGATCAACCTGAATCTTTTGCATATGACAGCCTCGCTTTAGCTCTGTCACAAGAAGCAATTAGCTTACAACTCGATGCACAGCTTAATCCTGACCAGCGCTCATTTTTGTATATGCCATTTATGCATAGTGAATCAAAATTGATCCATGAGTTTGCTTTAAAGTTATTTCAACGCCTCGGCAATGAAATTAATTTAAGCTTTGAGAAAAAGCATAAAGTGATTATTGATCGCTTTGGACGTTATCCTCATCGCAATGCCATCCTTGGACGTGCCTCAACACCAGAGGAAACTGAATTTTTACTAGAACCGAACAGTAGTTTTTAAGACTTCTCTTTTTTAATGCTGAGTCATCCATTCTTCCATGCTCAGCTGGGAGTTCACCATGAAATATCTCTCTCTTTGTTTAGCTTTAGGCACTGCCTTAACTCTAAGTGCTTGTTCAACTATACCGAGCAAACCAAAAACCTTCGATCAGCTTGGCCAGTTTTCAGCCTATCCGTTAAATGCTCAAACGTTTCGAATCAGTTTCCAAGCTGACTCAAACATGAGCTATGGAACAGCTGAAGAAATTACTTTAGTGAAATCAGCACAAACGACCGTACAAAAAGGCTTCCGCTTTTTTAAAGTACAAAATGACCCAAGTAATCAAAGCCAAAAACCACCTCGTCAGGCTGTGGTTTATCCAGCTGCACCGAGTTTTTATCCGTATGGTTATGGGCGTCGTTATCCGGGTTTCTGGCATGATCCGTTCTATGATTTCCCACAAGTGGTCAATATCGACCCTGTTCAAGTGTCGTATACTATTGAATGTTATCGGGATCAAAAGCAGGCCCCTCAAGACGCTTTTGATGCAACGTTAATTCTCAAATCCATCGGACAAAAATATGGCTTAAGTCCGACAGGAGAGTTGTTGCCACCGCCTGAACCGCCAGTAAAACAAAAATGAATAGGATGACTGTATGAATATGGCAGAAGAAGTACACCATGCACCCAATCTGAAGCGCAGCAAATATTTCGCTACTATGGCGCTTGTTATTGTAGTAGTGCTGTGGATTGGGTTATTGATTGCCAATCGCTTTCTGCCTGAGTATACAAACTTAATTCATATTTTGATGTTAGGTGCGGAAGCTGGCGTAGTGGGTGGACTAGCAGATTGGTATGCGATTACCGTTTTGTTTCGAAACCCATTTGGTAAGCTTCCTATCCCTAAATTTTTGCGGGATCATACCGAAATTATTCCGCGCAATAAGGCCCGTATTGCAGAGTCAATGGGCCGCTTTGTGCAGGAAAACTTTCTGTCACCTCAAGTGGTAGAGCGAAGCTTAGAAAAAACTGACCTAAGCCTCGCCATTGGACAATGGCTAGCCAGTCCACAAAACAATACGCAAGTGGTACAGCTTATTCAGCAAACTGTACCTAAAGTTTTTGAATTTGTGAGCCAAGAACAAATTGCCAATTTCGTGCAAAACAACAGCGTGCAATGGGTGCGTAATACTCAAGTCAATAAACTTGCGAGTGAAATGCTGCGTGCAGTATTGGAAAATGATTTCCATCAAGATGTATTGCAGCGTGGTCTCGATATCGCGCATGAGTGGGTGGTACAAAACCCGGATAAAACTCGTGAATTAACCCGAAAAATGTTTAAAGCACTAGGCGTCTGGTCACTTGCAAAAGGTGCAAGCTGGATTGGTATTGATGTTCAGCAACGTACTATTGACTCACTGGTTGAAAAAGTAGAATCCATGCTGGCCGACCACGAGCACCCATGGCGACAGGAAATTGAAACTATTGCCCATTCGCTTATGCTGGAGCTAGCAAATCCTGATAGTGTTGCCAGTCAACGCTTAAATAGCGGTAAAGATGCGCTATTAGATAGCCCTCAAGTTCTAAATTTCATTAGTGGTGCTGTGACTATTTTGTGTGATGCCATTAAAGAAGATTTAATGAAAGAAGACTCTGGTATTGCAATGAACCTCAGAGCTGCCATTCAGCAGTTGGGTGAAAACCTTGTCCAAAATGTAAAAGTTCGTGAAGTTCTCAACAAAGAAATGACAGGACTTGCCATGAACTTTACGGACCAATATAGCCATAAAATCATACGCTATGTGAGTGAGCGCATTCATGAATGGGACTCACGTGAAATGATTGGAAAAATTGAAAACGAAGTCGGTGGCGACTTACACATGATTCGTGTCAACGGTGTTGTGGTCGGTGCATTTATCGGTTTAACTCTAGGTGTAATTCGCGCAGCGATTGAATCGATTTTATAACGTTAATAATTATCTTAAGAGAATAACATGCTACAGCTTCAGTCAAAATTGCCCGCACAAGGGGTCACTATTTTTAGTACCATGACGGCAATGGCACAGCGCTTAGGTGCACTTAACCTTTCACAAGGTTTCCCGGATTTTCCTGCACCGCCTGCTTTGCTCGAAGCTTTAGCTCAGGCAACTTTGGCTGGACATAACCAGTACCCACCTGGTGATGGCATTCTCGCGCTACGTGAACAGCTCGCTTTACAGTTTCAGCAGCGTGATCAAATTCAACTTGACCCTATCACAGAAATCACAATTACCCCTGGCGCGACCATAGCAATTTTCTGTGCCATACAAGCCTGCATCAATGCAGGTGATGAAGTCATTATTTTTGATCCGAGTTATGACAGCTATGGACCTTCTGTCGAGTTAGCAGGCGGTAAAGCTGTTCGTATTGCTCTACAAGCACCTGACTTTAAAGTGAACTGGCAACAAGTTAAAGATTTGATTAACGATAAAACCCGTATGATTGTGGTGAATACACCCCACAATCCAACTGGCACCATTTGGGAAAAACAGGACTGGTTAGAACTTATTGAACTGATTCAAGATAAAAATATTTTGGTTTTATCCGACGAAGTCTATGAACACTTAGTTTTTGATGGTCAACAGCACTTTAGCGCGTTGCATTTTCCAGAGCTTAGAGAACGTAGTTTTGTGATTGGCTCTTTTGGAAAAACCTTTCATGTGACAGGCTGGAAAACCGGTTACTGTGTTGCTGCACCTGAATTAATGCGTCTATTCCGGCAAATTTATCAATATGCAAATTTCTGTGGTACGACGCCTTGTCAGATTGCGCTTGCGCAATATATGCAGCAACATCCAGAACATATTCAGGAACTTTCACAGTTTTATCAGACTAAACGAGATCGTTTTAATCAGGCAATTCACAATAGTCGTTTTTTATTTAAACCATCTCAAGGGACTTATTTCCAAAACCTTGATTACAGTCAGATTAGACCCGACTTAAACGATGTTGAAATGTGCCAGTTTCTTGCCGAGCAACATAAAATTGTGGCTATTCCTGTTTCAGTGTTTTACCAACAAGCACCTGAGTCTTTACGCCTGATTCGTTTCTGCTTTGCTAAAAATGATGAAACATTGCAAAAAGCAGGAGAAATCTTGAATGAATGTTAATAAATTTAGAAACTTAGCATAGTAAAACACTACAAGAAATTTCAACTAAATATGCTAAGTTGAATGTCCGCCCCGCTCATCAAAGAGATGGGCGATGGAGAACACATGCCACCAAGACAATCTTTAATACATCAGCAAAATCTATGGAAAACATTTTTTGTTTTCTTATTGCCGCTCATTGCTACCAATATCTTGCAAAATTTATCTGGCACCATTAATACCATCTTTGTTGGACAAATGATGGGTGTCGATGCAATTGCCGCAGTCTCTGTATATTTCCCCATTTTGTTTTTACTACTTGCCTTTATTATTGGAGTTTCAACTGGTACTACTGTTTTAGTTGGACAGGCATGGGGCGCGCAGGATATAGAAAAAGTTCAAAGTGTGGTGGGTTCTACTCTTTTTATGACCATCATTGGGGGAGTCATTACCGCGATTATTGGGGCATTCTTCGCCCATGATATTTTAGAGCTTTTAGGTACTGACCCCAAGGTGATGCATCTTGCTTTACCTTATGTGCGATGGATGCTCGCAGGTAGTCCACTTTTATTTGTTTATATTATCTATACCTCAATTTTACGTGGTGTAGGTGACAGCACCACGCCCTTACTGGCACTGGCTTTAACCAGTGTAATCGGTGTGATTATTACCCCAATTTTGCTTAAAGGTTATTTTGGCTTCCCTGCTCTAGGGATTATTGCACCCGCTATAGCATCAATTATTAGTTATATTGCGATTTTAATTTTTCTTGCGATTTATCTAAATAAGAAAAAGCACCCACTTCGACCGAACCGCCAGCTTTTGCAGCATATCCGCCACAACCCAGAACTGAGCAAGATCATTTTACGTCTGGGTGTGCCAACTGGTATTCAAATGATTACCACCTCTATGGCGGGACTCGTGATTGTAGGTTTAGTTAACCGCTTTGGCGCTCATGCCACAGCTGCCTATGGTGCCGTTAACCAAGTACTCAACTATATTCAGTTCCCTGCTTTGTCTATCTCAATTGCAGCTTCAATTTTTGCAGCTCAAGCAATTGGTGCGGGTAAGTCAGACTTACTCGCACGTGTCACCCGCACAGCTTTAGGCATGAACTTTTTATTTACAGGTGTGTTAATTGCACTTGGCTATCTATTTTCAAAATATTTGATGGCCTTATTCATTACCGACCCAACTGTGGTGGTATTAGGACAGCAGCTCTTATTTATTGTACTTTGGGCAATTTTATTTTTTGGTGCAGGTGCTATTTTTGCATCAATCATGCGGGCCAGCGGTACAGTTACCGTCCCAATGCTGTTAAATATCTCGGCTATTTTGTTGATTGAAATCCCATGCGCTTACTGGTTTAGCTCCATGTGGGGGCTTAAAGGGATCTGGATTGCTTATGCCTTGGCATTTGTGAGCCTTTGTATCGTTCAAGGCTTGTATTACCAGTTTATATGGAAGAAAAAGAAGATCAAAGTTCTTATTTAAAACAGCTTAAGCCTTATAAAAAAAGCCATCAATTGATGGCTTTTTTAATTTAAATCTTATTTCATCCATTTGGTTACAACGGTTGAAGCACGTTGATATCCAGTTGGGAACAAACGCTGAAGTGCATCAAGAAATTTTGCATCACTACCAATCAATAAACGGCGTTTATTTTTCAAAACGGCATCTAGAATTTGACGAGCTGCTTCTTCTGGTGGGGTACGTAGGAATTTATCAAAGTTTTGAATAGATTTAGCTGGGTCCATACCCAAACTACTCAAACTGTCATTCATTTTTGCAGCTTTAGCAATATTGGTGCGAATGCCGCCAGGATGTACACATAGCGAACTTACGCCACATTTTTCAATGTCTAACTCTTGGCGTAACGATTCGGTAAATCCACGCACCGCAAATTTGGTTGCATTATAGCCAGACTGAGTTGGCTGAGCTGTTAAACCAAATAAGCTCGAAATGTTAATAATGTGCCCATCTTGAGTTTGCTTAATGAACGGTAAAAATTCTTTGGTACCGTAAACCACGCCCCAAAAATTAATTCCAACAATCCACTCTAAATCTTCGTAGCTTGCGCCTTCTACAGTTGAACCTAAAGCGACACCAGCATTGTTAAAAATTAGATTAACAGAGCCATGATCTTGAACGGTTTCCTGTGCCCACTGCTTTACCGCTTCACGATCAGAAACATCCAACTTTTTAGTCGTTACAGTAATATTACTGTACGGTTTTAATAGCTCAACAGTTTTCTCTAAACCCTTTTCATTAATATCACTTAATGAAAGATGGCAGCCTTGTTTCGCCAAGAGAATTGCTAATTGTTGCCCAATGCCAGAACCTGCACCTGTGATTGCAGCGACTTTGTTTTTAAAATTTTTCATTGTCCATCCTTTGTTTTTCGATTTGCACAACCGGTTCATTGCATGTGCACTTTAGACTCTTTTAATATAATTTTGACAATATTCATTGTCAATATAGTACACTGTAATTTCAGATAGATTGGCACAATTCTGCTGACGGCTTTATCATAAGCCTCATACTTGCTGAAAAACCGATAAATCAGGAAACCATTTATTTATGGCGACAAACGACTCAACCAATAAAAAGAAAACAAAAACTGCGGGTAAAGAACGCCAGTTCAAAGGATTATCTCTTTCTGAGCGTAAAGAGGCACGCCGCGAAAAACTCATTGAAGCCGGTATTGCGACTTATGGAACCCTTGGCTTTTTTTCAGTGACGGTAAAAGATGTCTGCCAAGAAGCAAAACTCACTGAACGTTATTTTTATGAATCATTTAAAAAGAGTGAGGATTTATTCCAAACTATCTTTTTAAAAATGATTGAAGAATTACAGCAAAACTTAATGCAAGCTGTGATTAAGGCTGCACCCGATCCAGAAAAAATGGTCGATGCAGGGTTAAGAGCGCTACTGACAACCTTAAAAGATGACCCTCGTTTAGCTCGTATCGTCTATGTGGATGCCGTTTTGGTTCAGGAATTACATAATCAGGCCACCATTCAGGAAACCCTTGCCCAGTTTGACCGTATGATTCAAGCGTTCGTTATGCTGACCATGCCGCAAATACAGCACAAGGAAAATGAGCTCTCTTTAATTGCAACGGGCTTAAACGGATATGTGACTCAAATTGCGATTCGATGGGTCATGGGTGGCTTTGAGCAGTCTCTTGAACAAGTTTTAACAGCCTGCCGTATCGTTTTCTTGTCTTTGTTGGCACAAGTTTCAAAATAATATTAAAGTTTTTTGACACTGCTTTCAGGCTAAAAACCTAGCAGGAAGCAATCTGTTAACATATTGAATGGATTTAAGAAAATTTATGCATCCCTGTCATCATTCGGTCATGTGCTTGCCGTATTTTTGTCACAAATTATTGCTAAATTCGATTTTATAGACTTTTCTGCAATGAAATTGTCATAATTAATCTTTGTAATAAGCCTGTCATAACTACAAAACGGTTCACCGTTAAAATCTACAAGGTATTACGCTGTGAAAGATGACTATATTTTAATTGTCGATGATGAGCTTCCTATTCGTGAAATGATCCATACTTCTTTGGATATGGCAGGCTTTCAATGTTTACAGGCTGAAGATGCCAAACAGGCCCATCAAATTATCGTCGACCAACGTCCAGCACTTATCTTGCTTGATTGGATGTTACCTGGAGGCGTAAGTGGTGTGGATTTATGCCGCCGCTTAAAACGCGATGAAAACCTAGCAGAAATTCCAGTCATTATGCTGACTGCGCGCGGTGAGGAAGACCACAAGGTACAAGGTCTAGATGCCGGTGCAGACGATTATATGACTAAGCCATTTTCAACACGTGAACTGGTTTCTCGTATTAAAGCTGTTTTACGCCGTGCAAATGCGCTAAGCGGTGAAAAAACAATTGATGCCAATGGTTTAATTCTTGATCCTGTAAGCCAACGCGTAAGCTTTGGTAACAGCATTTTAGATATGGGACCAACAGAATATCGCTTGCTTGCATTTTTTATGACCCATCCAGAACGTGCATATACACGTGCCCAGTTGCTCGATCAGGTGTGGGGCGGTAATGTATACATCGAAGACCGTACCATCGATGTACATATCCGTCGTTTGCGTAAAGTGTTAGAACCTTTTGGTGTTGACCGATTTGTTCAAACCGTACGTGGTACAGGTTATCGTTTCTCTACACGTGCAGATTTAGCCGCAGGTTAACCAAAATTTATGTATGAACCCTACCCCGTCCCTGAACAGGTACGTGAACAAAAGCTTTCCCGTTACAGTAGTTTGTGGACGTTTGCTAAACAAGATTTACGACTTTTATTATTTTTCCTGATTATTGCAGGTTTAGTCGGTTTAGGGGTTGGGTATTTCTGGAGCTGTATTTTTATCGCCTTCGTGGTGTTTTTTGCGCTCCAGTTACGTTCTTTATATTTGGTGAATGACTGGATTGCCAACAATCCTTACGATGTTCCTCCCAACCTAAGTGGTATTTGGGGGGCATTATTATTTAATGTGTATCGTGCTCAGCGTCAGGAACGAATTGTTCAGGCCGAAATGGTTGGGCTAATTGACCGTGCCCAATCTTCTTTAGTTGCCCTAGCTGAGGCAGTTGTTTTAATTGATGATCAACATCAAATCGAATGGTGGAACCCAGCCGCAGAGCGTTTACTGGGAATTAGTCCACTTGACCGTGGTCGCAACTTATTAACTATTTTGCGTCAGCCTACTTTTATTGAATATTTTAACAATATTGATCAAGCGCCCGATGGGATTAAACTCCATTCGAATCTTGATGATGACCGTTATGTGCAAGTCAAACTCACACGGTTTGGTGGTGAAAGCCGCTTACTTGTCGCTTATGACGTGACTCGTATGCATAACCTTGAGCAAATGCGTAAAGACTTCGTCGACAATATTTCGCATGAACTACGTACCCCCTTAACTGTACTGAGCGGCTACATCGAAACATTTACCGACCAAGAAGATATTAGCCCACGCTGGAAACGTGCATTTGACCAAATGCAATCACAAACAAAACGTATGAATGCGTTAGTGAATGATTTATTGCTGTTATCAAATTTAGAAAACAACAAAAAAATTGCAAAAAATCAGATTATTGAAATGCCGAGCTTAATGAATCAACTGTTTGATGATGCTCAGGCCTACAATGCCGATTATGGACACACACTCAATTTACATATTGATAGCCACTGTGACCTGATTGGTTCCGACATGGAAATTGCCAGCGCATTTAGTAACTTAATTACCAATGCCATTAAATACACACCCAAAGGTGGAACCATTACCATTGGCTGGCATGATGACGGTGAACATGCTTACTTTAGCGTACAAGATACCGGTATCGGGATTAACCCGAAACATTTACCACGTCTGACCGAACGCTTTTATCGCGTAGATAGTGACCGTAGTCGCCAAACAGGTGGAACGGGTTTAGGCCTTGCGATTGTAAAACATGTACTGATGCAGCACGGTGCTTATTTAGATGTGCAATCTAAAGAAAATGAAGGGTCAACCTTTACCGCAGTTTTTCCAAAAGAAAGACTATATAACATGACTTAAAGTTGCCTTCTCATATATAAAAAGCCGACTCTTGAAAAGTCGGCTTTTTTGTCACATTTCAAACTATTTATTTAAAATTAGAGCAATAAGATTTAGTCTGATTTTTTTCTATAATATTTAAAAAGTTGGTGGCAAAAGTACTACTCTGACGCAGTGCATCGCGATGATCTCCACCATCAATTGTTTGATAAATAGTTGGCTTTTTTGATTTGCATAGCTGTTGGTAATAAGCATATGTCCCTCTCGGGTCAACCAAATGATCTTTAGAACCTTGTACGATCATTAATGGTACGGTAGGCACCATATTTTCAATGGACTGTTGCTTCAGATAAGTCAAAAGAGGGCTTAAATCTGCATTAGCTTTAAATATACTAGAAGGAGATTTCTTCAAGTCAGATTGAAGTTCAGATAAACAGCGGCTACGTGCTTGCGTTAGCACAGTGTTCATTTCGGGACTAATTAAATTTTCAGGGACAATGCTTGGTTCTGCTGCTTGTGCTCCCAATAACACAATCGGGAAGAAAGCTGCCACGCTAGGTTCTGGGTTTGGATTAGTTTTTACATACTCTGCAATGCCTTCATATTGATAGCCACCTGGCGCAAGCGCAATCGCTCCTTTTAAATCTAATTCAGGTGCATCTTTTTGCCCATAAGCCGCCACGGCAATAGCAGCAGCTCCGCCTTGGCTATGGCCCATCACTAGCCATTGTTTATTAAAATCTTTTGGCTTAACTGCATGTAACGCTCGTACGGCATCTACCACCGTGTGCAGTTGGCTCTTGGCATTCATATAAGGATGTGCACCTAGCGTACCTAATCCCTGATAATCGGGTGCAACGACCGCATAGCCGCGTGCAAGCCAAGAATCTAAAGCTTTGGAAGCAACTTCTTGATAAGAATGAACAGGGCCACCTACATAGTCACCAGAAGGTGCACAGGTGTCAGCAACTCCGGTCGTGCCATGCGCCCAAGCCAGTATAGGCCAGCCATTTTTTGGAGGCGTTCCTTTTGGTAATAAAACAAATGCTGAGGCAACGATAGGTTCACCATTCACACCTCGACTACGATAATTGACCAGCAAACGTTGATCTGCATGAGGAAATAAACTCGTCACATCATGTTGTTCGATGGACAGTATAGAACCCGGTTTTTCACTCACTATTTGCTTACTCAAATCTGTCATTGGAGTAGCCATAGCAGAACCGGATGCCAAACATATACTACTCAATAAAAATTTTAATAAAGAATTACTTTTTCTAATCAAGGGATTACTCCTCTACTTTCTAATCATCATTTCAAATTGAACTTATAAAAAATATGCCCCTATTGCATATAACGAACCCAACAAGAGGCAAATGAAAGAACTCACATACCAAAATAGATCACTATTTCCACTAAATCTAGCCTTTAACCATGGAAATGCCAAACCACGCAAAATAAATGGAATGGCAACTAGGGCTTGTTGAGAATTAACAAAGGGTACTGATTAATTTATAATAGTACTATGGATAGATACATACTTACTGATGCCCAATGGGCAAAAATGGAACCTTTTTGCCTAGGTAAAGTGACCGATCGAGGTCGTAGTGGAAAAGATAATCGATTATTTTTAGAAGCAGTCCTTTGGATTGCCCGTACAGGCAGTCCATGGCGTGATCTACCTGCTCATTTTGGTAAATGGAATACCGTCTTTAAAAGATACCGTGATTGGGTGAAAGCTGGTGTATTTGAAACTATTTTTGCATCTGTAAATGAAGATGTTGATTTGGAATACGCCATGATTGATGGAACGATTGTTAAAGTTCATCGACATGGGCAAGGTGCAAAAGGGGGACTTTCAAACAGTCTATAGGTAGATCTCGAGGTGGAATGACCTGTAAAATTCTTGCCTTAGTGGATAGTCTAGGCAACCTCATTAAGTTTCGATTAATGCCTGGTCAATATCACGATTTAGTAGAAACCAAACCTTTAATCGAAGATGTTGATTTTCAGGCATTACTAGCGGATAAAGCATTTGATGCAGATTGGCTCATCCAAGAACTCAATGAACGTAAAGTGAAAGTGGTGATCCCACCTAAATCTAATCGAAAAGTAATGAGAGCATTTGATACGATTATGTATAAATGGCGTCATCTCATTGAAAACTATTTCTGTAAGTTAAAAGAATTTAAACGTATAGCGATGCGTAGTTGTAAAACAGATACGAGTTTTGAAGCCATGATTCAATTGTGCGCGAGTTTAATTAACTCTCGGTAATTCTCAACAGACCCTA